>NC_018656.1:676362-1014543 GCF_000299395.1 Candidatus Nitrosopumilus sediminis | reverse complement strand
TGTTTTGATTTTGTAATTGTGATTTTTTTATTTTCTAAAAGATATAATCCTTCAATGAGATCCAAAATTAATGGAGCGTCTATTTCTTCAATTTTTGGTTTTGGTATTCCTATTGGTTTTCCATAATATCCTTGGCTGAAAAGTTCTTTTGAATCTTCAATATCCCATACTATTATCCTGTTTTCAATTAACTCACTCTTCATTAACAACATAAACAATTCTCTGTATATGAATTCACTAGTAAATTATGGGGTTTTTAGAATATGAAAATAAAGTAAAAATGTGAGAATATTGGTTGATTATAGGCTTAATGCTAATAGAATAAATGAATCTGACACTCTTTGACATTTGTCTGACATTTCTTCAATTCCTTCTATTACATCTTTAATCAATAACAGTTCTTTTGTGTTCGTGACTTCGCTTAGAAGTTTTATTGTTGCTGCTCTGTATTTGATGTCTATCTCTCTTTCAATTGTTTGAGTTTCTTGAGCTAACTCAATTGCATTAGCAGTGTTCGTGTTAAGACTTCGAATGATTTCATTTAGTTTGTAAACTTCGTCTACCACTAACTCAATCAGTTTTGTAATGTCTTGGTCCAGTTTTGCACTTTTCAATGTTGTAATTTTAACATTTGAGAGTTTGAATGAAATGCCTGTGATGTAACCTGCAATTTCGTCCATTGTGTATGCTGTGTTTAGAAGATTTTCTCTATTCATGATCAATCCTCCCACATCTGCAACTTCACGTGTAATTTTTCTTCTCAAGTTTTCTACTTCTTCTTCGATTGTTGAAATTTGCTCTAATGTGTTTTTGATTCCTGCTTTGTCTTTTTTCATCATCAATTCAGGTAGTGTTGCAAGTTCTCTGGATGCATTTAGAATTCTGTTGATTTCGTCTTGTAAAACTGCTATAGCCTTTCTTTTTGCTTGAACTTCAAGCTCTCCGCTATACATAACATAAATGAAAAAACCTCGAGGTAATTTAAATCCTCTATGATTTTTGAACTTATTTGAGCACGGATTACATCAAATTTTTGTCATGTGCTACTTTTTTCTGTCCTTTGTATAGTGTGATTACTTCTTCATTTGTGGACGCATCTTCTGCTGCTTTCTCAACTCTGATCTTTCCTGTAAATTTTGGAAATCTCAAGGCTAAACCTGCATCTTTTCGAATTTCATTAAATGCTGCTTTATGAATTGGGCTAAGGGTTATTTCTGATGCAACTACTTCAATAACTAACTCTGGTTCAAACCATACGTCTGCCTCCATATCACTTATGATGCGTGGATTTTTTTTAATTGATACTTTTGGATGAAGTATTTGGTATAATTGGTCTAAAGATTCATCTGAAAAACCTGTTCCCACTTTACAAATACTGGGGAATGTATCTTCATCTTCATCATAAGTTGCTAAGAGCAGTGTCCCATAATTTCCAGTTCTTCTACCTTTACCAAAAAATCCTCCTATTACAACAAGATCTAAACTATCTCCTAACTCGTTTCTGTATTCTCGTTTTAGTTTTAACCAATGACTTCCTCTAGATCCTGCCTGATATGGTTTGTCTAGCATTTTTAGCATTAGCCCTTCGCTCCCTGCATTGATGCTGTTTTCCATAAAGTCTTCAATCTCGCTTTGATTTTTCACTATTTTCATGGGAATGTATTTTGCAAATTCATCTTCCTTGACGTGTTTTTCAAGTTTTTCTCTTCTTTCTTTGTAACTTAGATCTATACAACTTTTTCCATTGCAGTACAAAATGTCAAAAAAGTTTACCGTAATTGGATACTCTGTCACTGCTTTTTCTATTTTGTATTTTCTTCTTCTGTGCATTAATTCTTGAAATGGTAAAAACTCTCCTGTGTTCTCGTTGATTGCAACTGCTTCAGCCTCTAAAATAATATTATCTGCTTGAATGTTTTTAGGAATTTTCTCTATTATGTCTGGATAATAGCTTTCGATTCTTTCTAAACTTCTAGAAAACAATTCAACTTTATCTCCTTCAATGTGAAGTTGAACTCTTTCTCCATCTAGCTTGTATTCTGCTGCAAACTCATTTCCCATTTTTTCTATTGCTTCTTCTTCGCTTTTTACTCTGTCAGCTAGCATGGGTCTGATGGGATTAAACAAAATTATTTCAAATTCTTCTATGCCTTCTAGTCCTTTTGTTGCAATTGTTTCAGCAACTTTGCCTAAATCGCTGGAAACGTTGTATGCGTATTGTAATTTTTTTCTATTTTCCTTATTGCCTGAAAATGCTATTGCTAGTGCATCCATTACTGTATTTTCAGCAATTCCTAATCTCAGAGTTCCTAACAAAATTTTCAAAATGTAGCTTGCTTCAAGTGGAGTTGCATCGTTTAGCAGACTTGAAATGTATTTCATTTTCATATCCTGTGATCTAGTTCCTCCTAGTTTTGCAATTTTGAATAACGTGTCATACACTCTTTCAACTGTGATGTCTTCTACAAGAAATGTAGTTTGAGTTTTTTGTTCTAAAATCACCGTCGATGCATGACCTAGGTCTCCACCTTTTCTATATTCATCTTCAATTTTTTTTATTGGAATCCCTGATGATTTTGAAATTGCCCTTATTGCAAGTTTTTCAGCAACACCTAATTCTATTCCTTCAAAGTCTGGTCTTAATTTGCCTTGAATCAAATACACTATTTTGGAAATAACATCATGAGGTGTTTTTTCAAATAATTCTACTAAATGCTGTGTTAACTCTAATCTTTTCGTAGTTGATTCCATTTTGTTTAATGATTCAGCTAATATTGAATATTCCATTCTCCTTCCTCTACGTAATCCTGAATAAAAGTCTGAATTAGATGTATCTGAAAATTGTTGGTTTGTCAGACTTTGGAAGATCTGAAACTAGTGCAAAGTTGTAAAATGGATAAGATTCTTTGTATTGTTTCATGAAACTCCATGCAACATCATGTGTTTTGAATTGTGTTCTAATTCCATCAATCACACTTTTTTTTCCAAATACGTCAAATGGTATGACGAAATATTCTTTTGGGCGATTATGTGGTTTTGCTTTTAAAAGCCATGCAAGTGCAAAAATAAACACAGCTCCTAAAATTACATATTCTCCAGCAATTTTAAAAAACGCTAAAATGATTCCTGGAATTGTTTGCCCAAATAGTACTGCTACAAAACTTGAAAAAGATATCACTGCTAATGCTGTGAAAATGTACGTCTTCCAATCAAACACCTTCTGAAAAGCATTCATGACTATAATTCAACTACAACGTTTTTTGATTTAACTATTTCCTATGATTTGCAATCTCCGAAATTACTAATCTGGATCTTCGTAGTTTTCTTTCTTTTCGCCGCTGGATGTTCCTTCCATTGGTTTCATCTTTGTTTCAAGAACATCCATTCTTGCTCTGTATCCTTCAGCATATTCTAATTCGGATGGAACGAGTGTTGCTGGATGAATAAATCCTTGACTTCTAATTGCCATGGCTTTCTTTGTTGCAATTTCTCTGATGTAATCCCAGTCTGGTGTTGAGAATCCATCAAATGGACCTGTAAGTTTTCCATTATGCATGCTGAACACTAATGCTTCAACAATTGGAATACAAAAGTTGATTGTAGCTGCTGAATTTAGTTTTACAGGCATTAATGGCATGTTGTGACTACCTCTTGTGTTTCCTGCAACATAATGGGGATTGTTAAATACACTTCCTACTTCTTCTGTTGCTGGAAAGTTCTTTTGAGTTCTTACTAGACAAATTGGATCGTCTTTTCCAACATATGTTCCTGCAATGTTATGTAATCTGTCAGTTGATGCATCTAGTATTGGTTCTCCGTCTTTTGTATACACTGAATCTACCACATATCTTCCTGGATACATTAATGCAGCTTCGATAGTTGGCTTGTCTTCCCATAAATGCAATTCTGCAATTTGTGCTTTCTCTACATCCATGATGTGCATTGTTACTCCTGCTGCAAGACTTTTGTTTACAATAAGACCTGTGTTGCTTAGTGCATCGACAAACATTCTGTAGATTGGATAGTTGAATGCACCTGGTTCTGTTTTGTCAGCTGCAAATACTGTGAATGCTTCGTTTGGTCTTTCCTCAAATTCCATTTCTGCAACTCCTGGTCCCATTCCTTTTACATTTCCTGAAAAAGAATCTTTTAACAAATCTTGTCCTGCACCATACAATCCTTCATCTTTTGCTACTTGAGTTCCTGCCATGAATGCATCCCATGCTAATTTGTGAATTTGTTGATTGTCTACACCATGAGTATGTGTCATTACAATATGGGTATCATCCCCACAATATCCTATGTAATAATCAATGAGTAAATCTGCTGAATTTTTGACGGTGTTTCTAATTGCTTCTATTAGTCCATCACTTGGTTTTGTATGTCCGCCAACTCCGCCGACATCTGCTTTGATAACTGAAACTGTAATTTTCATAAATTTCATTTTTGTCCCTTTGATTTATGTGCTTTTAGCAAAGTTTTGTGATCTGTAATTAATTGAATATTTTCTAATTTTTCTTCAAAAATTCATAACAGTAATAAATGCCCTCGATTAGGCATTTCATATGGCAGATAAACCACACTTGAACCTGATTGTTACAGGACATATTGATAATGGAAAATCAACTACTATGGGTCATTTTTTGATGGATCTTGGAGTTGTAGATGAAAGAACTATTGCAGCTCACGGAGCAGAATCCGAGAAGACCGGAAAAGGTGATACTTTCAAGTATGCATGGGTTATGGATAACATTAAAGACGAAAGAGAGAGAGGTATTACAATCGATCTAGCTTTCCAAAAATTTGAGTCACCAAAGTACTTCTTTACTTTGATTGACGCTCCTGGTCACAGGGACTTTATTAAAAACATGATTACTGGTGCTTCTGAAGCAGATGCCGCCATTTTAGTACTTTCAGCAAAAGAAGGTGAAACTGACACTGCTATTGCAGCAGGTGGACAAGCAAGAGAACACGCATTCTTGCTCAAAACACTCGGTGTAAGCCAACTCATTGTTGCAATCAACAAAATGGATGCAGTTGAATACAAAGAAGATGCATACAATGCAGCCAAAGAGAAAGGTGAAAAACTAGTAAAATCTGTTGGTTATAAACTAGAAAATGTCCCATTCATTCCAGTTTCTGGATGGAAAGGCGATAACTTAGTTAAAAGATCTGAGAACATGGCTTGGTACAAAGGTAAAACTTTGTTAGAAGCATTTGATGACTTTACCGTTACTGAAAAACCAACAGGTAAGCCACTACGTGTTCCAATCCAAGACGTTTACACAATTACTGGTGTAGGTACTGTGCCTGTAGGTAGAGTAGAAACTGGTGTCATGAAAGCAGGACAAAAAATTATTGTAATGCCTTCTGGTGCCCTTGGTGAAATCAAATCTATTGAAACACACCACACTGAAATGCCATCTGCAGAAGCAGGTGACAACATTGGTTTTAACCTAAGAGGTATTGAAAAGAAAGATATCAAGAGAGGAGATGTTCTTGGTACTCCAGACGCTCCACCAAACGTTGCAAAAGAATTCAAAGCACAAATTATTGTAATTCACCACCCAACAGCAATTGCTCCTGGCTATACACCAGTTATGCATGCACACACTACACAAGTTGCAGCAACTGTTACTGAGTTCCTCCAAAAGATTAACCCCGCATCTGGTGCAGTTGAAGAAGAAAATCCAAAATTCCTCAAAGTTGGAGATTCTGCAATTGTCAAAATTAGACCGGTGAGACCAACATGTATCGAAACTTTCCAAGATTTCCCTGAAATGGGTAGGTTCGCTCTAAGAGATATGGGTGCAACTATCGCAGCAGGTATTGTAAAGGAAATTACCGAAGAGTACAAACCATAGGCGTATTTTTATGACACAAACCGCCCGTGTTAAACTCACTTCTACCAGTCTTCCAAAATTAGATGGTGTATGCGGTGAAATCATGGGGATTGGTAAAAAAACCGGTGTCAAAGTTAAAGGTCCAACTCCACTTCCTGTAAAAAGACTACATGTTGCAACTAGAAAGTCGCCATGTGGTAGTGGAACTGAAACTTATGAAAAATGGGAGATGAAAATGCATAGAAGAATAATCAATATCAACGCTGATGATAAGGCAATTAGGCAACTAATGAGACTAAAAATTCCTGACGATGTTTACATTGAATTATCTCTGACATAATCTGGTAGCCTTAAATTATAGAAATTTTGATGATAAACATGGTTGATGAAGAATTAGATGAAGTAGAAGAAACTCCTGTTGAGACTTTTGAGGTAAATTATGCTTGTTTGAGATGTGGAACTACTGTCTCAAACACTGAATTATCTCGATTACCTGAAATCAAATGTATTTGTGGATTCAGAGTATTTACTAAAGTAAGACCACCTGTAGTTAAAACAGTAAAAGCAATTTAGTTATCTGTCTTTTTTGTAACTGTGCTCTCTTTGTAAATGAGTTCTCATATCTTCCATGTTTGAAAAATATTTTTCACATTTTTTACAATCATACTGTAAATCTTTTCCGTGGATGATTTGTTTATGATTCATTAGTTCTTCTTCTTTTGAAAATTTTTTGTCACACAGCTCACATTTAATTTTCTTAAATAATTTCACGTTTATCCGAACTCTGCTTTTTTTTCATCCCAGCATTTTCTACATAACTGACCTTCAATTTTCCAACTGCCTTTTGGATTATATCTGATTAATCCCATTTTGCCTTGACATAATGAACAGAAATTTTTCTTTTTACCCTGATCTTCTTCTTTTTGATCAAAGCATTTCTTGCACAATAATCCTTCCATATCCCATTGCCATCTGGGTTCCCACAAATCTGTAATTTTCTGAGTTGTTCCACAAACTACACATGGCTGTCTGACTTTGCCTTCATAGTATTCTTTTTGTTTCTCAAAATGACAATCTCCGCAAAGTGGACCTTTGATGTTCCATTCTCTTTTTGGTTTGTGTTTGTGAGTTAATTCTTTATTGCAAACACTACAAAATGATGGTTTTTTACTAAATAATCCCATTTTCTTTGATCATTGTTGTATGATATATTCTATAAATGTAAACAAAATAAAAATAACAAAAAAGCGTTTATTGGCTTAGGATCTTCTCAAGAGCTTGACTTGCATTTAGCATGCCGTTTCTCCTGGCAAATTCTTCGATCATTTTGTATTGTTTCTCTGTGAAACATACTGGCATTGAACGTCTTTCCATGTTGTACGTTTACATTTTTTACTAATATCCTTTTCTCTTGGAAAGATATTTGAAACCATTTTCTCTACTTTGACTATGGCAAAGAAAAGGCAGATCTTGGTAATCGGTCACAATACAAATGGTTGTACCCCCGAACATGAAAAAGTTGCATATGATGTAGGGGTGGAGATTGCAAAATCTGACTCTGTCTTAATTACGGGTGGTTTGGGTGGAGTGATGACTGCCGCTGCTCATGGTGCAAAAGATGCTGGTGGGCTAACTGTTGGGATTATCCCTCAAGCGGATGCTTCTGAGGCCAATGAATATTGTGATATTGTAATTCCAACTGGAATGGGGTTGACTCGTGATTTTTTGAATGCATTAACTGCTGACGGTGTAATCATTGTAGGTGGTGGTTCAGGCACTCTTTCTGAAACATGTGCTGCATATATGAACAAAAAACCGATGGTTGCAATCAGAAATCAAAATGGACCTATAGAAAAATACATTGATGGATTTATTGATCATAGAAAAAATGTCAAAATTATAGGCGTTGATGATGCAAAAGAAGCCGTAAAAACAATTTTGGAATTAATTACTGCATAGATACTAAAAGTGGATCTGGTCTGTAAAACTCTCCGTGTTCATCAGCTAGTTTGTTTAACTCATCTACAATTCTCTTGATGCCTATCTCTTTTGCAGTTTCAAATAATGGTTTTTTAAGACCCAGTCCTAATTGCGCTGCTTTCTCAATCTCTTCAATGTCACTTGCACCATTTGTAACAAGCCATGCTGCATTGTTTAGAATATTTGCCACAAGTTGAATTGGATCACATTTTTCTGCAAGTTCCTCTGACAGTGCAACACGTTCGTATTTGTCATCAGAATATTTGTAATATCCTTCCCCTGATTTTTGCCCGAGTTTTTTCTCATCAAACATTTTTTCAACAAGTGGGTGTGGGTTGATTACTTTTTTGTCTCGTAAATGCATTTCAACTGTTGCTTTGTGTATTACATCCATTCCAGTAAAATCTGCTAATTCAAAAATTCCCATTGGAAAACCTAGTTTGAATTTCACTGCTGAATCAATTTCCTCTAGTGATGCCCCTGTTCTGTCTTTAACAAAACATGCTTCATGAACCATTGGAATAAAGAGTCTATTTATGATGAATCCTGGCACATCTTTTCTGCAAAGTACTGCTTGCTTGTTAACTGATTTCACATATTCTTGAGTCAAGGCTGTAATTTCTGGTGCTGTTTTTTCTCCTGGAATTATTTCTACCAATTTCATTAATTGTGGTGGATTGAAAAAATGAATTCCTATGAATTTTTCAGGACGTGATGTTGTATTTGCAATTTCTGTAATTGGCAAAGTACTTGTGTTTGATGCAAATATTACTTCGGGTCCTGCTGCTTTATCCAATTCCGCATAAACTGATTTTTTTAAATCCATTATTTCTGGAACTACTTCGATCACTAGTTCTGCATTCTTAACAGCTTCATTCAAGTCCACAATTGGTGTAATCCTTCCAAAAATTGCATCGCCTTCATCTTTTGAAATCTTTTCTTTGGAGACTAGCTTGTCTAGACTCCATTTTATTTTCTCCATTGCTTTATCTAGAAATTCTTGTTTAATGTCTCGTAAAACTACATTATACCCTGCAGTTGCTGAAACCTGTGCAATTCCATGTCCCATTACTCCTGATCCTAAAACTGTGATGTTCTTTACTTTCACAATTAAAGAAAAATCGAGTATCCTTTATAATGTATTTCACGTCCTTTACAATTTCAATAAATACTGAATCAAAATTAATCCTAAAATTGAATCTAGAAATATATTGAAAATATGTTGATTGGAAAAAATGACTACAATTGACAAGGCTGCAATTTTCTGGTCTATAGGAATTGTTGCAATAGGAGTGGCATTTGCATCTTTTGGATTATATTCCCCGGTACAATCAATTTCTAATGATTATCAAGACATCTCTCAAAATTCTTCAGAAGATGTTTTCTTTACACTTCAAGGTGATAATTCTGTAGGAAATATTGGTGGTGATGTATTTGAAGCAGGGTCTAAGATGACATATGTTTCTGTTTCAAAGGATAGAGATTTGATTTTAGCCACAAGCAGTGCAAGTGATATTGTTTTTGTATATGACTATCAAGGAAACAAATTATCAGAAATTGCAGTTGGAAAAACACCAAAAGGTGTAAAGATTCATCCAACCAAAGACATTGCTTTTGTAGCAAATGAAAATTCTGGTACCATTAGTGTTATTGATCTTGAAACATGGGAATTAACCAAAGAAATACCTGTTGGCAAGATACCTCACAATATTGTTTTTCATCCTAATGGAATTACTGCATATGTTACAATTCAAGGGGGTGATGAGATTGCAATAATTGATGTTTCATCCTTGACTAAAATAGATTCAATTCCAGTGGGCACATTGCCACATAATCTGGATATTATTTCTGATGGAAAACATCTGTTTGTGACAAATATCGGAACAAATGATGTTGCAGTAATTGATTTGATTGATAATAAAATAATCAAAAGAATTTCTGTTAGCACGGGACATCATGGAATCGATATTCCACCTTTTGGAAACAAAATTTTTGTTTCTGGAATAGGTGATGATAAGGTAAATGTGATTGATGCTGCCTCTCTTGAATTAATTAAACAAATTCAAGTAGGAAAAGGACCTCATGGATTAAGATCTGATCAGAATTCTAATAATTTGTATGTTGGAGTAACACAAACCAATGAAATTGTGGTAATTGATATCACTAGTCTAAGAATTATTGACAGATTGTCTGTTGGAGAAACTCCCTTTTGGTTAGCAATTCCGGAAAATCCTTAATTTCTCTTTATACTTACTGCATCTAATTTTATTTCCAAGAATGGTTCAAGCCTTTGGGCTCACCATCTGATGATTATCTGCATAGCATTACACACATTTGTTCAACAATTTTGTGTGTTAGAAAGTAACTATGATCTTAATTGGATAATTTTGCCAATATTTTTGTAAGATTGGCACCAATTTTTTTTACTTTTTCTTCTTGTTTTTTGTCTTTAAGTAAATTATCAACATCAAAAGCTTCATGGGCTGCAGAAACAGCAATCTGTTCTGGGATAACCAGTACCCCCATATTTTCAAGAATGGCACGAACATGTACCAATCCTCTAAGTCCTCCTAATCCACCAGGTGACGCACTCATTATTCCTGCAACCTTTCCTTTGTAACAAGCTAAAGGAGTTTCATTTTCAGATTGACGAGACGTCCAGTCTATGGTGTTTTTTAGCACTCCTGTTATGGAGCTATTGTACTCTGGTGCAGAAATTAGAAAGCCTTGATGTGATAACATCAATTCCTTTAGTTTTTGTACGTTTTGAGGAAGACCCTCATTTTGTTCCAAGTCTCCATCATAAAGTGGCATCTGAAAATCACGTAGATCGATTGTTGTAACATCTGCACCAGCATCTGATGCACCTGATACAGCAATCCGGATTAGTTTTTTGTTAAATGAATCAGTCCTAGTGCTTCCAGCAAACGCAAGAATTTTTGGTTTCATAATTTTTTACCTCTCTCTATGATATTTAACATCATTAGTAATTATTTACTTGCTAAGTTTAGTCAGGAAGTCCTAAGTACGGAATTATTACCATGGTTAGATACCTGAATCCATGTGGAGTTGAACCTTGCAAAAATGTTGAAGATTATAAAGGATGTTTCGCATGTTTTATAATGTATTTCGAAATTTTATCAAATTATGGGCTTGTTCAAACGTAAGAAGGACGATGAAAACAAAACAAAATGTGATGTTTGTGGAACAGAACTGCATGATCCTGAACGATTAAAAAAACATATGAAAAAAGCACATGGGAATGTACCTGCTAAAAAAATGGATCCAAATGCAGGAGATGGTGGTACTTGGTAATTGGAGCTCAGTTCTGCTCAAAAGACTAGTCTTGTTTTTCTAGGTGCTTTTCTTACTGCTGGGATTGTTTTATCTACTATAGTTTTCCCGTTCTGGAATCTAATTCGAGAAGATGTCTATGAGGAAGTGATCATATTGACAAATGATGATGGGGTTTGTTATGTGGAGACTAGAGACACTATTCCAAAAATTATTGAAAATTGCACACTAAAATCAGGTGATGCGGCTACTATCAAATTTGGAAAAGATTTAGCATGGGCAACTATTGTTGAACCTTAATCGATGATTTAATATTTTAAAACGTTTGATACTTTGATATGGATTGTATATTTTGTAAAATTGTTTCTGGTGAAATTAAATCTAAATTTTTAAAAGAGACTGAATACTCTGTATCTTTTCTTGATGCATTTCCTCTTGCAGCTGGACATGTGCTTGTTATTCCAAAAAAACATCATCAAAAAATTCAAGATATGAGCACTCAAGAAAATGCCGACTTATTTTCGCTAGTTCATAAAATTATATCCAATGTGGATAAAATTACTGGTTCTACATTAGTTGCAATACATAATGGCAAAGATGCTGGTCAGGAAATCCCTCATGTTCATGTACATTTAGTTCCACGCAGCAATGATGATTCTGCTGGAGCAATTCATAGTATGTTTAATTCAAAAGTAAATTTATCTGAATCTGAAATGAATGAGCTATACAACAAGCTAAAAATCTAATATGGGAATAATTTTTCTTTTGTATTTTTGTTTTCTACCTTGATTGCTTTTGTTGGACATGTTTCTGCAGCATTCATTATTTTGTTAATTCCTGCCCCTTTTTGATTAATCACTGATGATTTGGGGTTTGATTTACTTGTTTTATTGATTTCAAAAACTTCTGGTGCAATAGTTTCACAACTACAACATCCTATACACAAGCTTTTGTCAACATCTACAAAAAGATCAGGTTGCTTTTTAGGTTCTTGTGCTTTTTCATACTCTCCATTCCTTCCATCTGGGCGTACTCTTGCATTGTAATCTTCCCAAAATTTTTTTTCATATTCTTTCCAAAAGTCTGGATCTCCTTCCTCAAATTCCCGTGTATATTTACTCCAATCTTGTTCTGGGATGCCTCCATCATCTGGTGCCCCCCACTGTGGTTTTCTTTTAAAATCTTCTTTTGGCTTTTGCTGTGTTCTAGTTACATTATGGTATGGTGAAGAATGCTGATTGTGATTTTTCTTTAGGTGATTATATGCTTCTGTGATTTTCTTAAATTCCCCATCTTCTGTTTTGCCTTGATTTTTATCTGGATGGTGCTCTAGTGCCAGCTTTCTATATGCTGTTTTAATCTCCTCTTGCGATGAACTTGAATCAACATTAAGTACCCTGAGTGCTTGGTATGTATTCACTAGCAATAGGGGTTTGTTATACGTTAAAAATAATTGCATATTTTTTGAACATTTTTGGTTATTCTAATAGCATTTCATCATCAGATTTCCATGCTGGTTCTACAATACACAAAAATCGTAGATTTTCTGTTCCTAAATTCTCGATGAATTGTTTGGCGTTTGGTGGCACATATACTGAATCATCTTTTTGTAAAACATGCTTTTCTCCTTCGATCATTATGTTTCCTGTACCTTCTAAAATATAGTAAATTTCAGAAGATTTTATTTTATGAAGTTTAGATTTTTTTCCCGGCTCTAATGTAAATTGAGCTAAACTATAGTTGATTCCATTTAGTGTGTTATGTGGGTGAAAATATTGTTTAATTTTTGTTCCTTCGTTACCTTCAATATAGTTTATTTCAGAATTTTTACGTAATGACATTTCGTCTAAATTATTTTTGAAACTTTTGTTTTAAAATCTGATTCATACCATTCTGTTTTGTATGTTGATTTTTTTTTTGGCAAAATGTTGATTGCAATGTGGGAAAATTCTTTTTTCTTGTCTATGGAGCCATGCGTGTGAAGGGTTTTTGCTGGAATGTGTACGATATCTCCTTCATTTAGGCCAATTTTTTGAATTTTCTTAATTTTAAAATTATTTTTGCTTGTTCCATATTTTTTAAAAATTTCTAAACTGCCTTTTCCCTTTACTCCGATTAGAACTTGATTTCCATTATGTTGATGCAGTTTAGTTCTGGATCCTTTCTCAAAATGAACATGATAGATATCTTGATCTTTTGATTTGATTTTCTCTGACAATACCTTCATCCATGTCTTTGCAGTAAACCATTCTGGATTTACATTTCTTTTGTCATTAGTACCATGAATGTTTGACTTTTTCATTTTAAATCCTGGAGAGTATTTTCTTTTTCTTTTCCTGAAACTCTTTTTCAGTTAAAACTCCTGCTTTTCTTAGTTTTCCAAGTTTTTCAAGCGTTATTAGGTCTTCTTCAGATTTACTTGTTGCATTTTTTGCAGCCGTAATTCCTTCATTGATTTTTTTTACTCCTTTTAATTTTATTTGCTCTTTTTCTTTTAATGCTTTTTTTGTTAACTCCTCACTTGCTTTTTTTGCTTGAGATGCTGCCATTTCACCAAATTCTACTGCGTCTTCTAATGCTTCATCAGCTCTTTTGATTCCTTCGTCAATCGCTTTGTCTGCTTTTTTTAAAAATCGTTCAATGTATCCTGTTTTCTTTTTTGTTGCCATGTCATCTGGTTACAAATTCTATTATTTAATCTCTAGTAGAATTCGTTTAATAGGCACAAGTGTATACCTTGCTGTATCGTTGACTCAATCAAATTATGATGTAAAAACAGTTGTCTTGAAAAAGAGCATTGAAGAAGAAGATGCGTCAGAGATGGTGGAGGAAAAAAAGACCACTCCTTTCAAGTCTTTGTTATCTAGGCCAAAAAAAGAGGAAGTTCATTTTCATTCTCTTAAATTATACTATGAATGCATGTTGAAGGTTTCAGGAAAATACGTTGCCGATTATTTTAGAAAAGCAACTCATACCATTTCAGTTGATTCTAATGTGCATGAGGTAGTGCTAGGAGATGGCATATTTCCTGTACGCTCAAAATCTAAACTTGAAAAGGCATTTGTTGGAAAACGTGGAAAAAACAAGGTCGACATGGAACTAGAAGAACATGTTTTTGTTGAAGAAGAAGATGAATTAACTTTTGATCATCATGGCAGGGAAATAGAATTTCCATTTAAAATCAATTCAAAGACTGTAGAAAACTATCCTGAGGAATTACTAAAAGAAAATTCTTCTACTGTGAAAAAACCTGAAATAGCTCATGATACTGCCATTGACAATCTTCAGACTCTCTTAAAAAAACCAATGGAAGCAGATGTTAGAAATCTAAATGAAGAATTCATTTTACATGATATTTCAGAAATCTACGTTCCTATATTTGAGGCAAGATTGATTGGCCCAAAAAAGAAAGTCGGATTACTTAGAATAGACGCAGTTAGAAAGAAAATTCTATAGCTTTACTAGTTTTCTGAATTGATCATTTGAATGTAATTTAACAAATATTGGTTCTTCTTTTGCCCACGACCGAATCACTTTGGGGTTTTTAGATACTGCTTGTTTTAACAATTCTAGGGATTCAGGATGTTGCCCAAGTGCTGCCTTGCTTCTTGATTTTGCATAAATGACATTTACATTGTCTTTGAATTTCTTTAAAATCTCATCAAACACATCTAATGCTTTTTCATGATGTCCTAGTTCTGCTAGCTGGACGCCTTTTTGGAAAAATGCGTCCTGATTGTTTGGGTATTTTTTACAAACATTTGAAAAACAATTTAATGCCTCTTCATGTCTTTTCATTTTTCCTAGTATGATCCCTTTGTAGATCATTGCATTTGGTTTTCTTGGATCCATTGATATTGCCTTTTCTAATGATTCTAATGCCTCCTCGTGCTCCTGCAGTTTGTCAAGTAAAACACCTTTGTTAAAATAAGATGATGCATTCTTTGGGTCTGATTCAATTGCTTTGTCATAACATTCAGCAGCTGCCTGAATGTTGCCGTTTTCTGCCATTGCTATGCCTCTATTGTTCCAAGCTTGGGCATCTTTTGGATTGATTTCTAATAAAATATCAAAACATGTGATAGCGTCACTATATTTTTTTATTTGATTTAATGCAAGACCTTTGTTAAATAACGCTGAAGTGTTTTTAGATTCTTGTTTTAGAATTTTGTTAAAAAGTGATATTGCTCCTTTTGGCTGGTTCTTTTCCATCAGTGACATTGCATTATACATTAAATCTTCGATGTTATCTTTAGATCCGAACAATCCCATAATTTCTCAAAAATGATATTGCTAATGAAAGTTAGGGTATGGAAAACACTAATCCAAACACAAATAGTTCGACCGAACCTGAATCGATAGCCTTAAGTAAAGCCTCTAATGGTTATCAGTATATGAAACTGAAAAAATGGAACGAATGCAGAGAATTCGAGATATGGATAGGCACAGTTAACCCAAACACACAGCGTACTTACACTGAAAATATGGGGTATTTTGTAAACTGGTCACAATCCACCAAACATCCGATCGGGATGATTAATGAACTCATAGAGCATCCAAAGGAAATCCTCAACGAAATACTGGAAGATTACATGGTGTATCTAAAGAAACGAGGACTGTCACGAAACACTGTAAAGTTGTACATGGCAGGTATTGAGAGCTTTTTGATTTTTCATGAGGTTTCTTACTCTGAAAAAAAGATCAAGCGTTTGCTACCGCCACGGCAAAAACTGGCAGGCAAGAACGCCTACAAACTAGAGCAAATACAGGCAATGCTGGATAGTACATCTATCCTTAGAATGAAAGTCATTGTGATGCTTTCTGCTTGCAGTGGTGTCAGAAAAGGTGGCCTTGCTCACTTGAAGGTGGGTGATTTGGTACCCATCGAAAACTGTTATGCCATTAAGGTTTACAACGGTGAGATAGAAGAGTATATTACATTCTGTACACCTGAAACCAGAACCGTAATAGATCAATACTTTGAATGGAGAAAGGATGGTGGTGAAGTTATCACCCCTGAAAGCATGCTGTTACAAATGGACAGCACCACACCAAGAACTGGCCCAAATGCAGGTAGGGATCAAATAATAGCCCATGCGTTGTTCATGCTGTTAAGAAAAGCAGGCATCAAGAAAGAACGGGTCGGTAAGAACAGATACAATATTTCCATGGCACATGGATTTAGAAAGTTCTTCAATACCCAACTCAACATTGCTCATGTTGATCATAACGCCATCGAAAAGATGATGGGACACAAGAATGGATTGAAGGGAGGATACAATGATGCAGAAATCCCAAATTTGTTTGAAGAATACAAAAAGGCAATACCAAACCTGACACTCTTGGAGAAGAACAGGCAGAAAGCCATCATAGACGAGTTGAAAAGCAGATCAGTTCGTGATGAGGTGATGCTCACCAAAGAGGTCATTGACATGAAACAAAAGATGGAGCGTATAGAACGTGAGTTAGAGTTACACCGTAACGCAGTCACTTTCTAATACACTCTTTTTTTGTATTGCATTGCGTTACGAAAGTGGCGTAAGAAGGGCATAGCAGTTTGTTGACTAATGAATAGTGATGATTGTCGAGCATAGGAATTTCCATATTTGTATACGGTATATGTAAAACTAGTAATGACATATTGAAAAAAGTTTGTAATTACAATCAATGCCTTGTCTATTATCTATTAATTCAAATGAAAGAAGAAAAGAAGAAAGAAGAAAAATACTGAATAATCTTCAAATTAAACCTGTTGAAATAATCCCTTTAAACCCCCTTGAAATCTTCTCAAATTTTTCCAAAAGAACCACGAGAAACTGTAATTTTGTCCTCTAGGGGACAGCTATCACAACAAGCATGCCTAGATGTTGGAAATTTGATACTTTGTTTTTAAATTTAATTTTGTAATCTACAATCAATCGCACAATTCTAGTGTGATACTAGAGGCAGAAATAACATGATAATGTCTCGATATTGCTGCAAATCATGCCTGATTTTTATAAAAATAATCTAAAAATTCCAATTGATGTGGCAAATTATATTGTTTAGAGATACTTTTGAAAAAATTCCATTGTTTTAGATACTACTACTATAATACATAATTAATTATTTGTAATCAAATATTGATCAATGATTCTCAATTGTGGTATGTAGTATTGATATGCCGTTATCCACATCTATTGTCACGTACAATCAGTTTATTTTTTTGAATATTTGATTTTATCGTAGTTTGTAAAACAATAATTGCTCTTCATGATGTCACTTGCAAATGAGATGCCTTCTATAAAATCACCAAAATCTGATTAATCCCGAATTTAATGTTGTGTAAACCTGTGATGTGGTTTTATTTTTTAGATTTCTTTCTTGCAAGGATTCTAGCTCTTTCCTTTAACTTTTCTTTGTTTTTTTCATAGTATATTCTATTTTGCTCTCTGACTTTATCTGCATGTTCTTTTTTGTATTTTTTTGCTTTTTTAATTAATTTCTCTTTGTTTAATCGATAGTATTCCTGCATTTGCTTATTGTGTCTATCCCTGTTTTCAGGGATGCTGTAAAATTTTTTATTTTTCATATTTTTGACTAGTTTTCTTTTTTCTTCAAGTGTTAAGCCCATACGTAGTTGTATTCTATGTATAATAATATAGGTTAATCTTTATGATTAAAGAAGAAATTTTGGTACCATTATTATCATGTCATACAATTGTAAGACAATTGTCTTACGACGCGTAATTTCGTTTTATAAAGGACCGATGTGTAAGTGTGTATTGAATGAAAAACGTTCACAGAATAAACATCACAGTTAACAAAAACACTTTTGAAAAATTAGAATTATTTCGCGGTACAAACATCCCGATAATCTCCAGAAGCGGTTTTATCACTGAATCTTTAAACCTAATTCTCTCAAATTCCGAACTAATCCACAAAATCATGATTAGATCACCGCCAAACAATATATCTCAGCAGTCATTTGACATGGAAAATTCCGATGACTGTAAGTAACAGAGTTTTCAAAATACACGAAAATAACGGATTACTAACACTAATCACTAACGGTTTTACACCTAAACAAGAATCATTTCTTCAACATGCATTTAAAATCAATCGTGATTATCATCGTGGGTTTACACGCGGTGATTTTAATATGTCGGCAAGCAATGCAAGCCAATATATCTTAAAATTGAAAGATTATTTGGAAGTCTTTATCAATTCCCGACCTGTTTCCTACAAAATTAAAGGCATGCCGATGACTGGCGATTCTCATAAAATAACACAAAAGCCTACGGCGGGTCATGATTTTCTCAATCTGGTTGAAGTCCTGATTAATGAGCCCTTGATGATGCATGATCTGAAAATAAAAATTCCCAATTCCTTAGTATATGAAACACTTGTCAAAAATGGATCTTCTGTAAATCCGCACAACAAGTGCATCTCGCTCAAATTTGAATCAAATGATAACAACATCGTCACCAAAATTCTAGTCTATCCAAAAACGATTCAGATTGATATCGGATGCTCTTTCAAACCCCTTGTATATGACATGCAGGGATTTTTTATATTATTGGAACATCTGTCCAAAATTTCTTATCATATTTTTGGAATATCCAAAGTACAACTACCTCCTGTACATGAATGGATTATCACACATTATCATCTGAACAAAGATGGTTCTTTGGAGTTGAACGCTCCTCAATTCCACCTCTCAGTTAATGAGGTATGTTGTGGTTTTATGAGATTTTATGCAAAAAAATTGCCTGTTGGAAATACCATAAGGGCAGAAAAAGTCGAATGTCCTCGAACCCCGCTGGGTCAGGCAATTATTAAAGTTCTTTACAATTAGAACCTCCTATCACTAGCGTGTTATTATCTCTTCAAGGAACTATCCCCTACAACAAAAAATATGGATATGTTTATGTCAAGAACTAAATTTCTTTAGTAAACAAAATTGTTCTTATTAAATTGAAAAATACTTCCAAATCAGCTTGAAAACCCTTCAAAAGTCTCTTAGAACTACCTTCACCAAAGAAGAATTTGTTGAGAAATTCTATAACAAAAGCAAATCTGTAGGTCACATGTGCAATATTTGTGGAATTATATCATAAATTCATTTATCCAAAATTAGCTAAGATTAAAGTTTCAGAGAAACAAGCTATCTTATCTCTATTCCATTCACTATTTTTCTTGCTCTATATGGAGCACATTTTTTTAATCTAAATTTACTATTTTAGTAAATATATTCAAAAAGTTTCTTGTTTATGAACCTAAATTTATGAAAAATGATTATTTTAAATGTCATAGAATAATGAAGAATCATAGTAGAATATGTTCATACCTCCAAACACCGCCTCTCTAAAATCTGAATACGCTAAAAAAATAGGAACTTATCAATATCTAATCTCAAAAATTAAAACATTATTGAATGAAGATCTATTAACTAAAGAAATAAAGATAATCTCATTAACTGCTAGAGAAAAAAAATTTGATTCATTTTACAAAAAAATTTTTCGATATGAAATTGAGGGAGATTATTTTGTAAAAATTGATGATTTAGCTGGAGTAAGAATTGTATGTGTGTATTTGGAGGAAATGGAAAAAATTAGAAATATTATCCAAAAAAACTTTCAAATTATTCGTGAAAAACATCTTAATTTTGATAATCGTGTAGACAAAACTGGATATCAATCAGATCATTATATTGTTAAATTAAAAAAAGAGTCGGTTACAAATGCTGACAAATTTCTTCATAGTGATATAGGTAATTGTTTATGTGAAATTCAAGTCAGAACTGCACTAATGCATTCTTGGTCCTCTGTTTCACATGATCTTTTTTACAAGAAAAAATTAGTTGAATCTGATTTTGAACGAGAAATGTATGCATTAAGTAGTTTATTCTTTTTTGCAGATCATCAATTTGATAGATATATGAAAATTAAAAAGGCTCAAACTAAAAAAGAAAAACAAATACCAAATTTAGAACAACCGTTAAATGCCGATTCCTTATCCGCCTATATTAACTACAAATTTGACGAAAGACCTGAAGCTGATGACTCATCGTTAATTGAAATGATAGAACAATTATCTGCACTTGGGTATGCTACTCTTAAAGACATTGATTTAATCGTAGAAAAATCAAAATCTGTATTGGAAATATATGAAAAAGATAATCCAATTCGTACTCAAACTGCTATCAAATTAGATGGAGTGGGTGCTCTAAGGATTTGTGTTGCTCTTGCTGATTATCAAAATAAAGACAGCTCAAGTTTCTATGTTAAAGACATTCAGAAATATAGGGAATTTATCAATGATTAACATTAATATCAGTTGGAAGTTATGATAGTGATTACATATGAGTAAAGATCCTCAATCTGCTTTTGATTCTGCTAAGAAACAGTATGAATCCCAAAAATTATTGACAATTTTAGGTTCTTCAGGTTCAGGAAAAACAGTGGTTGCATCATTATTATTGGAAGCATTAGTTAACAAGTTTCTTCCAGAGCATAAGGATTATGAATTTAGAGTAAACAAAGGCATTCAATTTATGAAAAAAATATGCTTTCATTAAAAAATGGTAAATTTCCTTCTAGAACTGAAGAATCCGATATTGATCGTGTGGAAATGTTACTCACCCAACAACCAAGTGGTGGTACAATTTCATTAAAATTTAATGACATATCTGGAGAATTACAAAAATATTTGTTATCAAAAGAATTATCCTCTGATGGATTAAGAGATAGAATATTAAATCATGAAAAACAAAAAGGTTATCTGTATGGGCCGTTTAGCTTTCTGATTTTTTCAAAAGCCTATGCAATACTAATTGATTGTGAAGATTTTAAAAATTGGGAAGAATTATCATTTGATTACATGCAACTTCTAAATAATTTACTGAAACTTAAAGAATTAACAGGTGAAGCAAATAATAACAAAATTACAAATCCAATTTCAATCATGTTTACAAAATGTGATTTATTAGATGAAAGTAATCGTGTTAAAAACCCTGAAGAATTATTAAATGAACACATGCCTGCTTTACACAGTCAAATAAAATCCATTTCTGGCAACATAGCATATTTCAAAGTATTTCTTGATGTTGAACGAGGAGCAGATAACAAACCAGTAGAAATTACTATAGAACCAAATTCCTCAAATTTAGAAGCTACACCAGAAGCTACACCAGAAGCTACACCAGAAGCTACACCAGAAGCTACACCAAAAACTACATCAGAAACTACAACTACTGATATACAAAAAACATTCCAAGTTAAAGTCCCATTATCGTATAGTGAGGATGAATATGTTAACTTTATTTCTTGGTTAGATCAAAAATTAAAAGAGTAACTCTTGTTAGAATGTGAACAATTTATCTACACTGCAGCTAAGACGCCTGAAAAAGAAGGCTATCAAATAATTGCACAAAGTGAAGGTATAACACCACAAATAGTTTCTCAACTAGCTGGCTATCTTTATCCAATAGGTACGAATATTGAAAAATTTGAAGAATCTAGAAGCTTAGTATTACTTGATAATCACAAAATTGCGTATAGTATCGTAAAGAATATAGGAGTTGGTTATGATGGAAGACGAGGAACTCTCTATAATCATACATTTATTTTAAATCAAGATGAATTTGAAAAATTAGGATTTGATTCAAGAAATTTAGATGATTATTTTACTTTAAATGTAAAATCACATGGAATTTTAGATAAAATTCAACTTAAACCAAGTTCTAAAAAAATTAATTTCGATGTCTTTAGTAATCTTGATGAAAATATTTTATCTCATCTGTTGAATTCAATTACACAAGCAAAAAAAACAGCAATAATCGGATTTGATCACTATGATTTAATTCAGAATATTTTGATGGTTTTGCCTGAATCTTTACGATTAGTTTCTTTTTCTTCTCATGTATTTGAACCTAAACGTCAGAATGAATATGACATAATTCAATCCCCACCTGATATTGAATTTAGCAAAAAATGGACAATAATACCAATAAAAAATATCATTGGATATAAGAAAAAATTGAATTTTCCAATATTGGATTTTCAATATATTGCAAATTTAGTTATAGAAAAAAATGAATCTGGAATAAAACAATTTCATGAAAAAATAATGAATATGCATGAGCTATCTACCTATGAAGCAATGAAATTGATTAACTATGAAAATTTATCTCAAAATACAACTGACCCAGAAAAAATTTCTATTTATTTATTAGAATGTGCAAAAACAACTAAAAAAATAGATTCTTCTTTAACATTAGATTATCTTAAAAAAGCTAAACAGTATTGTATGAAATCAAATAATAAAAATCTATTAGATCAAATAGAAACAGGTGAAATTCTACAAGAAATCATTGAATCCCCACTAAATGTTAAACTAATTGAAAATGCATTAAAACGAACTGATGAATATGAACTCAAAAAAACTTTCATTAATAAAATAGTGAAATTGAAAAATAAAGAAATAAAGAATAACTTTTATGATTTTCTAGAAGATATTAATGATTCAGACTATGCTGATGAATTCATCAAATCTTTCTTTCAATATAAAAATCTGAAATCTCTTTTACTTATTTTTATCAAAAATCCTCCATATTGGAAGAAAAAACTGCTATCAAATATTATTGAAAAAATTTTATCTAATTCTTCAGGGGTCGATCCAATTTTCTTAAATGATGCATTACTTAATTTCAAAATCAAATTTGATTCAATCGATGAGATTGAAAAGACTAAAAATATTCTTCATAGTTCCTTAAACAATCATGAATTTAGGAATAATGTACCTCCAAAAACACTTCTTTCATTTACAGAAAATTTAATTTTAGAAATAAAAAATCACATAATGAAAAATACACGAGCATCAAAAAATAAAAGTCTTGAGTGGACATCCTCTGAAAATTTTTCTAAATTTAAAACATATTCTAATGATATGTTGACTAACCTTCTACATTGTTTAGGATATGTTAAAGAATATAGAACAACTGAATTCACTCCCAGTCTTAAGAAAAAATACTCTACAATTCTTTTAGAACGAAAATCTCTTATGAAAAAACTACAATCAATCAAAATGACTAAAAAAACGAATAAAAAAGAATCTGAACCAAATATTGTATTTAATCCCTTTAAATTGTGGTGGCCATGGTCTTAAAACCAATGAAATTTTGATTTAATTAGAATATTTTTACTAATTAGATGACATTAATTCCTATTTGGAAAATCAATTTGTAATATTTTCTGACAAGGAAGTTGAAAGGTTGATTGGTAGAGTAAAAGGCGACGTGGCAAAACAATCAATATGCTTAAGTTCATACTCATATAGATAATTTATTGGGATTCTTTGACACATTCAAAAAAAGTAGAAAACAAGTAAACCGAGAAAATCAAGAACAAGGAAAAATAGGAGAAAGAAGAATCAAAGAAGAGTACGAATTTTCAGGCTACAAAGTAAAACGAACCGGAAAAGGTCATGATCTAAAGGCAGAAAAAAAAGATTGGTTGACTGGGAAAAAAGAAACGAAATACATTGAAGTTAAAACTGGAAATTCAAAACTATCTAAACTTCAAAAGAAAAAACGAGGTTACTTAGGTAAAAAATATGTGGTAGAACGTCTTGAGCCTACCCTTTTAGGATTAGTGTCAAACAATCGAGAGTCTGACAAGTCCAAGAAAAGAAAGAAAAAAGACCGTTCAAGTTCTCTTGGATTTGGAAATGTTAGTTTTTGGAGTGATGATTTTGAAGCAAAAAAGAAAACTAAGAAAAAATCTATTACAAAAAAGAAATCTACTAAAAAGAAATCTGATAGTATATGGGGTTCTAACAGTTCTATGGATTCAATCTTCGGTTCTACAAAAACTAAAAAGAAAACTAACCAAAGAAAAATTACAAAGAAAAAATCCCATAGAAAAAAGAAAACTACTGATATTTGGGGTTCAACTAATACAAGAAGGAAAAATATCGTGATATGGTAGACAAAAGACGCGGTACATTTTCTAAACGAAAGAAAAATGCCCTTTTTAATGAAAAATTATATCCCCGTTTAAGAATATACACTGAAAAAGAAGTCATTCCGATTTTAGAAGAAATCAAATCACGTAAAAAAAATGATAAAGTTAGAATTGCCCTTTCTAATCATCTTATTGTTAAAGCAGTATCTATGTTTGAAACTTTTCTTTTAAATCAAGCTTATAGAAAATCTAAAAGAAATCGAAAATCTAGGCAGTTATTCTCACAAATCCAAACTAATGCAACTATATCTGATCAAATAATATCTTCATTCAGTTTTATGAACTTGGATGATGTGAATACTGTTTTTTCTGTATTGTTGGGTGTAGATGATTATTTGGCAGAAATAAAGGATGAATCTGTTCAATATGCTGATGGTTATTCTTATGAGTATGCTCACATAAAATACACAAATCCATTTCACAAAAATTGGGATGTTTTTTTAAAAATATTTGACATAAGACATGATATTGTTCATAATAACAAACAATATGTTTTTGATTACTCTGAAATAAGAAATTTTGTTGGAACTATCAATCAATTTCTTATGTGTAGTGTTATTGTTGTAGACCAAAATTGAAAAAGTCAATATTTCCTATGTTAAATTAAAGATAGAACACTTTATGAACTTCGTATTGTTTTGCTAGTCATATTATGAAATATTTTGTAATTTTTCTAATTTTGATCTGTTTTGCCATTACTTCGTTTGGAAGTACTTTCGGCCAACAAGAAGATCTAGTCCCCTCTGAAAAAACCTTGGTACCGTACACCGAAAATTATAATGTTCGATTTACTTCCGATGGAAAAATTGACTATGACTTGCTTATTGCAAAAATAATGCCTGAAATCTTTGAGGAAAAACTTTTGGCTATGGGAGTCGATGTTGCAAGAAAAGACATCGTCCTTAGTCGTGGACCTCAACTCTCAATATATCAGCCATCAAGCTACAACTGTGGTTACGTTGTTGATTATACAGACAGACAGGTTTACTGGCTAGAGGCTGCCATTAATAGCACACACATTCAATACGCAAAGATTTTCACTGAAACACCAGCACCAAACGGACCTCCTGGAATTATAGAAGAATGGAACTTGGGCTGGTGTTTTGGTCCGCTAAAAGAAAAAGTATCTGCAATATTTCTTGAAGATAAATCATATCTTACACAAGAAGAGGAATCGATCATAGCTGCTGCAATAAAACATGAGTTACGAGGCAATCCAAGTCTAGGAAATCAGGAGTTTAAGGTAGGCAAGTTTAACTTTGATTATGGTGAAGATGTATTGGCTTTTTGCGGAGAATTTCAGAATCCTTTCGGGCATGGTCTTAACTTCTTTGGCGGTGCGATGCAAAATAGCATCTTAGATGACTTTCATCTGGAAAGCAGTATGTCTCCGTTATGTGCAATAAACAAAGATGCCAAAATATTTTCTGTATCGTTTTCAAGCGGAGAGCCTGAACCGGGATTAGAAAGATGGAAGAACAACAGGATGGAGACTGTTTATCTTAAACCCCATTCCGTTGAAAAACTCTTGGAAAGAAACTACATGATGGTCAAACCTGCACACAACATGATTATGGAATACTCGACATCACTGAATGTGGATTTTATCAGCTATCATCCAAATGACAGCAACACCATCTTTGAACTTGAACCCTCTCAGAACGACACGTTTGTGAAGATCAGAATTCCGCAAAATGGTGGGAACTATTACATGAGTTATGGTCCTAACGAATGGAACAAAGGGGATTTAACAAGTGTGGCCATCTTAGTTGATGGAATAGAGGTGCCCTACAAAGAACAGCTCTATGTACAAGCACCTGATGCGCCCTATCCGCAGTACTTTACTGATTACATATTCAAATTTCCTGCAAAATCATCAATGTTTAATGTGATTTTATTTATAGAAAACTATGTACCTGACTCTGATCATTCTGATGATGAATGGGATGGATATGCTCCCGTAGATGACTATTAGATTTTTTGGGAATAGAAAATGAAAACTAGACTTTTGATGCTCCTATTTGCATTTTCAATACTATTTCCCATTACTGAAATTTTTGCTCCTCCTGGTCCAAATGAATGGTCAAGGGCCCCTTACTGTCCGGCAGGATGCTCTCTGGATTTTATGAAACAGAGATGGTCTGAATACTATAACTACAAGGGATCAGAATGGATGGAATTAAAAAAACAAGAGATGCTGTTGTCAATAAACAATGGAACTATTGAGGATTGGCTCAACACAGATCCTAGCCGTGCACACTATAATGTGTTTAATTATTATTTTTATGCAGGAGAAATCCCAAACCTTGAAGGTAAATTCATTGATCAGGTAAAACAAGACATGTTTTTCTCAGATATGAAACAGAATCTAAACAATAATCAGTTTCCATTAGGCAATCACACATACATCAATTTTTCACTGATGCTAGCTGGGGTGACAAGTATTGCGGTAGTGATCACTTTTATTCTATGGAAGAAAAGAAAATGAAAACCAGGCTTTTGGTAATTATTGGAATCGCATTGATGATTGAAGGATTTTCATCTGTTATCTATTCATCATTTGTGATGTTTCCGCCAACAGAACCGCCAATGATGCGACCAATAGATGGAATGGACTATGTTTTGTTTATGTATAAACAGGCATTTTTGTTTAGTGGAATAATTGGAATCTTTGTAACTCTTGCAGGAATTATTCTCTGGAGAAAAAAATGAAAACTAGCAATATTTTACTTGTAATTTCTGTTTTTGTAGTTGGTTTTATTCTAATATCCATAAACTATTCTGCAATATCTGACTTTTACACCTATTCTGTTCCATTAAACAAAGCCAAAATAGTTCCAAACTTCCCTATACAGCAAAATGAGTTCCAAGAGATACATGACAAAAAAGATTCCACATGTTATACCACTCCGTCAATGAACCAGTATTGCTACAAAAAACCAAAGATACATGACCCACAAAACAGAGACCACCTGAGTTCATTTATCACTGGAAATAACGGGATTAACGGCGAGCTTCACTTTGATAGAGTGGGTCTTGAAGGAGGAATATTTACAATAAAGAACATGAAACTCATTGATGAAAATACCGCACTGTTTACGTTTGCAGACAAGGACTATCGCATAGGAAACAAGGACAGAACAACATATGAGATTACAGAGAACTTTGAATTTGATGTAATTGTTGAAAAATATGATTCGTTTATCACGCATTGCGGAAACTTTGATGGCACTGGTGCAACCATAGTGCAATATCTTGGAACTACGACAATTGACGGTGTGGATTACTTTTTGACATGGCATGCTGTGATAGAGCCAGAAGACAGATTCCAGTGCAAGTATCCAGAAATAATCCAGCACAGCTTGAATCATGATTTTGGAGAGTTGTAGAAAATGAAGACTAGATACAAAATTCCAATTATTGTAGTTCTAGTATTTGTTGCAATTGTGCCTCAGACTCCACACATAATTTGGAGTGTATGTGAAATATTGTCTGATTGTGGTAATGATTTGTCATATGTTTCGGGGATTAACTTTTTTGGAATGCCTGTAGATACAAATCTTTTTGATGATCATCAAGAAAAACCGCTTGGATTCTTTCTATTCGGAGTGTCGTTTACTTCTATTGGAACATTGGTATTATGGGGAATTAGAAAATGAAAACTAGGCTTTTGGGAATTGTTGGAATTTCTACACTCTTTGTAATTTCAACCAGTGTTGTATTATGGTCTGAATATGGAATGGTTTGCAACAATGCAGTAGTAGCACATCTGCAAGAATACTCTAACTTGTTTGATGAGAATACAACCAAAGAGACCTCCTAAATTAGAAATTAGTTTTCCAAACTTGCGACAATATCTTCTAAAGTATTTGTAGAATCAATATCTAGAAAAATACCAAATGATTTAGATCTTGTTTTTGATTAAAATTATTTTGGGTTCATGTTTTGAAATAGAAATTTCAATTCCTTTTACTCTACTTTTATAATATTTTATTTTGTGGCCTTCCTCAAGCACATTTTTTTCAACAAAAACCAAAGATATCTCTTCAAGATTTTTTAATTTTTGATACACGGTGCTTAATGGTATTTTAGTAATTCTTGAAATATATGCAATAGATTGAGCATGAGTTATAATTGAAAATATTATCAATCTGGACTGTAAATCTGTTAACTCTTGAATTAATTTTTGATTAATATCGTATCTTTTAATTTGAGAATGACTTAATTTTTTCATTCAAATTCAATCCGTTTGTTTTTAGTTGAAATTGAGTAAAATAAATAATTGAAAGATTGAACCATCCTCATCATCAGATTGATGGGGTAAGAAGCATTTCTAGAATATTTTTTGATGAAAAATGGTTCACCATATGTAAATTAGTGTATTCTTTCAATAAACTATGTTTGAATCTCTTATTATAATAGATGGTGATAATTTTAATTTTTGATTATCACAATATGTTCTAGAATCATAATACAATATTGTAAAAAATTAAAAAAGATAAACTCAAAAAATTTTATTTTACCAAATTTTTTTATACGAAACAAATAATCAAAAAATCATTTTTAGTTGTATTATAAACATAAAATCAACCCATATAATTAAAAAATAAAATAAGAATGAAGAATTTACTCTTGTTTTAAATTAATCAGCATTAGGTATACCTAATAATGTCACTAACTATTGCCACATGCAAACACAAGATTACTGAAATTGAAGGTGAGCAAGTCTGTAAAGACTGTGGACGAGTTTTAGGTTACAATGAAGTCGCAAGCATAAATGACAAAAATAGTCACAATATCGGAATGTTTGGCTTTTCAGAGTATTACTTTATTGCATCAAAAATGGCAAAAAATCTAAACCTCCCACAATTTGCAATTCAAACAATTATTCAAACATCAATTAAACTACGTAAAAAAAATATTTCAAAAAAACATGCCATGCTTTTTGCAACCATATATGCATGTAGAATACATGAAATACCTCGACTTTTAGAAGATATTTTTTTAGAATTAGAAAATAGTTCTGGCAAAAAAGTAAGACGATCCGAAAAATCATTACTAAGATCATTGAACAAGATTTCAAAAAAAATTAACGAAGAAAAATTTTCAATTTCATCATTAAACAAATATCATTATCACCAAGCTTATCTAGCTAAAATTCAAAACGTCATAACCCAAGAAGCTGGAGATGAGTATTTTGAAACCATTAGAACACGCTCGCATAAACTGTTACGTAATATTCATACCGATGCCAGTTCATCTGCAAAAGAAGCAATTCTCAACAGTACTACGAGCATCATGAAACCAAAGATTAGGGAAATTTTGGCATGAAATCAATGAAAAAACTAGACATCCACAGACTCCATGAAAATCCATGGCATTTTAGATTGATGTATCAGCGAGATTTTGAGTCCCTTGCCGAATCAATAAAAAATAATGGGGTTGAATCAATACCTTGCCCAATAATTGCACAGATTAAGAAAAAATTCTACATAATAGACGGGCATTCTCGTATTCGGGCTGCAAAGAAAACAGGGGAAAAACACATCACCTGTCAATTATTGACAAATATTCAAAATCTCCATGATCTGAGGATTGCCTCTTTTAAAATGAATAAAGAAGGTTACTCCAACCCTCTCTTACTTTCAGACATGTTCTATGAAGAGATACAGTCAGGCTCTGACGTTGATGAAATAGCACTGGAATATGGGGTCAACAAAAAATATGTTTCAACTTTGTTAAAAATTAGAAATTTGCATGATGATACAAAATCAGTCATAAGCAAAATATTGGAAAATTCTAAAAAAAAATATCAATTCATTCTAAACCAAATAACACCTGAACATCTTGCTAATATTTCAGATCTTTCTTCAGAAAAACAAACACGAGTGGTAGACTGGATTTTTAGAGATATCATGTATGGTCCTGCTGATGAAACATTAGTTTCCATTCCAAGTGTAGTGGAAGTGTTAGAGGAAATCGAAAAGATTTCAGAAACAAAACAAAAAAAGACATACAAAAAAAGATCCCCTCATACAAAAGTGAAAGAATTCCCATTAACCTGCAGATGTGGTTTAAAGTTTGATATCAACACAAAAAATAATACTGCATATGAATACATTGAACAAAATAACATAATCATTAAGAAAAAATTTGAAAACAATAATAATTCCCATGTATTTTCTTCAAAATTCTATTCAAAAGAAGAACTAGTTAGATTGATCAGAGATGCAAAATTAGAAGTAAATGTAGTTTTAACAGAGGCAATTCCTGATGAAATTGGGGGATAGTGAAAAAACAGTACTTGCCATTCTAAAAAAATATCCAAAAATTAATGATAAACAACTCAACGATATATTTACAATTATTACCAAAAAGAAAGGAAGAATAGATACAATCACTCATTCACTTAAAATAAAAGGCTTGATGTCCAATAGCAAAGATTTCTCAGTGGAAAAACATGCAATAAAAAATATCGATTTGCCTAAAATTAACATCAGCAAAGAATATGTAAAAATTCTAAAAGAGATGGATGAAATAAAGCTCGGAAAACTTGGAAAATCCATTATCTATGTTTTAGGAAAAACTGAAAAGTCTTCATTGCAGTTTTTGAGTACGTTTTTCCAAAAACCTCCCAAAAATATCTACGCAATTTTGCAAAGATTGGAGGAAAAAAATATGCTCATAAGCTATCATTCTAGAATTAAGAGGGTCAATTCATCTGGAAGAAAATATCATCCAAAATACTGTGTTTTGACTGATCATGGGAAATTGTGGCTGGAAATTAACGAAAATCGTATAGAAAATAGAGATCAGATAGATTTGTTGCTAAAAGAACCTGAAGAGAAAATTCAAGAATACAATCTAAAAGTATAGAACGAGATAACATGATATCATGTTTTAATGTATTTTAAAAAATATGTCCATTCATGATACTTGAAAATAGTCTGGAAGAAAGTCTCAATCAGTGTTATTTGTAATCTGAATGATTTTACCTGATTCTGTTCTGATTACAATATTGGCAATATTGGTAATACTAGTTCCATCATAATCTAATACAATTTCACTTGTTTTTCTTACTGGGATTGTTTTATTGTCAGGAGCTATGTCCAAGCCTGAAAGGTCTCGAACATAAAAATTACTTGGACTTTCTGCAACGGTTCCATTAACAATTAGCTGAGACATTGTAATATTTTTGAACCCAGAGTTATGTACAAAAATTCCTACCTCTTCATCTGCTATATTATACACAAACATATCTAAATGCTCAAGCATTTCTGAAATTCTATTATTTTGCTGTTCAATTGTTTCTTTTACAGAAAGAGTATCGCCTAAAATTCTTTGTTGAGAAAGGCCAGTATAGATTCCAAGTCCTGCTACAACAACTGTAATGACTATTACAGCACTAATAATCTCACTCACTGCTCGCCTGTTCATGTCTTTGTTACATTCTCCACTTTCATAGTTTGAAGTGTGCTAAATTTTGAATCATTTGATGATGCATTTACAAATACAGAATATGTTTTTGATGTAGTAAAATTTCCACACTGGAAATCTGAAAACTCAATCATTTCAAAACTTTCAGCAGTATCTCCAGGTACTAATATTCCTCCAAAATTATCAATCTCTCTAACAAAGTCTTCACCATCATCTAATGTTGTTTTGAGATGAATTTTCTGTATCAATTCAGTCCCTGAATTATAAAATGCAGTTTGAAGATAACACGAACCGCTCATATCCTTTTCTAGTCTCAAATCAACCACTCTAAGATCAATTTTAGATAGGCCAGTTACAAGAATCTGATTCTGAATTCCAAACAAAATCCCTCCCCCCATAGTTGCAATAGTCATTAGAATTATCACTGCGAGTATTGGAGAAATTGCTCGTCTAGTCCTCATCAACCTATTAAACCTAAAAATTTTGCATATAAGTAAAAGAAAACTGTTCTAGTTGAGAAAAGATGGGAAAATCAAATTTTAACGAGAGTGGAAACTCTATCTTTGAAAAAATTTCATCATTTTTTGCCCCTTCTGAAGATCCTAAATCAAAGTCAAAATTTGTCTTTCAACTATTCAATCTTTCAGTGCCAAATATTTCTGATTATGAAATTTTTGCAAATTATGATGTAGGTGCATGTAAGATCTACATATGCAAAGACAAGAAAGGTAAGATGCATTATCTGATTGATGAACCACAAATAGATAATGTGGGAAAGGCACTATATACAAAAATTATGAGGTTTCTTTACATTTCGCTACCTTCTGAAATTGAAAATGATCAATCCACAAGAATCTATCTAAAAAAGAAAGTCATAGAAATTGGGAAAAAGATGAAATTAGAAAAACATGTCATCCCAATTATTGATACTCTGTTATACTATGTGATGAGAGATGCATTTGGTTATGGCATTATCGACGTATTGATGAAAGATGAAAATTTAGAAGATATTCTAGAAGAGAGTTTTGACAAACCAATTGGGATAATTCACAAAAAATTTGGTGAATATAATATTCTTGATACTAACATTACTTTTGATTCTGTAGAGTCTACGAATTCCTTTGTCCAAAAACTTGTCCAAAAAACTGGAAAAAGCATGACTGCTGCAGTCCCATACATTGACAGTATGACAAAAGAAGGGCATAGAATTGCAGCTACATTTGGAAAAGAAGTTTCTCTTCCTGGACCGAATTTCACAATACGAAAGTTTACCAAAAAACCACTTACTATCACAAAACTATTGCAAATGGGAACTATCAGTCCACTGATGGCAGCATATGTATGGACATTGCTAGATTCTAAAGCTTTTGTCCTCCTAATTGGGTCTACTGCTGCTGGAAAAACCACGACTATTGGGGCATTGACTTCGTTGATTAATCCTCATATGAAAATAACAACAATCGAAGATACTCCTGAATTGAGAATGGGGCATGTTCACTGGCAGCGTCTTATTACAAGAAAGGGCTCTAGCATATTTTCTGATAAATATGAGGTTTCTATGAATGAACTAGTACGACTGTCATTACGTTCACGTCCTGACTATATTGTTGTAGGAGAGGTAAGGGGTGAAGAAATCTCATCACTTATTCAGGCAGTGGCTACGGGACACGGAGGATTGACTAGTTTTCATGCATCCGATGCAAGTGCTACTTTAGTAAGAATGCAAAGCCCTCCGATGAATGTTCATCTAAGTGGTCAGATGCTAATTTCTAGTATTTTACAACAGAATAGACTTGTTTCACCAGATGGAAAAATTGTAAGAAAAGTTACTCAAATTACTGAGATCATACCAAAAGAAAACACAATAGAATTAAAACCAGTTATGGGGTGGAATGCAGCAGCTATGCAGTTTTTTCCTGAGGATGTAGAAGAACTTGTAAAAAGATCTGAGAGACTAAAAGAGATTTCCATGATAAATGGATGGACAAAAAATGAACTTGTCAATCAATTAATCACAAGAGTGTGTTTTCTTAATAGAATGGTACAAAATGACATCATTGAATTTGATAAAGTTAAACAAGAGATAGAGAAGTTCTATAATGATCCGTTGGAACGATATATTTCTGTGCTTTCAACAAAATCCTTGGGTGAATTCAGTAATGAAAAAGTTTCTGAGAAGCAATTATCAAACTTAGACCTGTAGTCACTGAAAAGAATATCATAACTGTTGAGAATTCTGGAACCGTTACGGGTAAAGGCAGTTTTTCTATCAAAAAACCATCTTGGTTTTGTCCAAGGACATACAACGAATCAAAACTGTTTCTAAAATATCGTACATCATAGTTGGAAATTGTTTCAAGTTCAAAATTTTGATCTGTCTTATAGTCTAGTAGATGAATTGTAGATTTGTCAGAGGTATTGTTTGCAATGAAAAGGAAATTTCCCAAGAAAGAGTATGGTCCGTAAACAGGCTTTGAAAAAGAAGAAAGAGGCGTCTTGTTATCATATTCAGAAACTGTTTTAATTTTATCTCCATTATACAAAGTAAATTTAGTAAATTCTGTTACCTTTCCACTTTTTGCTCCTATTCGTATTTCATTCCAGAAAATAGAGTCATCGTCATGTGCTAAATTATATGGAATTTGGAGGTTTTCTGCTATTTTCGTTACTATTCCATCTTTTAGCATCATTATGATGCTGTTTTGCTCAGATATTTCTTCAATCCAATAGACTTTATCATTTTGTACTGTAATGTCCATGATAATATTATTCCCTTGATAGACTAGTTGTTTGTCACTTCCATCTTTGAAGAATTTCCAAATTTTTCCATTTGATTCACTTAGATAGATTTGTTCACCTTCCACTGAAATGTGGATAGCTGACTTTAATTGATGTATTATTTTCTGATAACTCCCATCTTTTTTTGACATTTTAATAACATCTTGAAAATCACAAATTGTATTTCCTACACATTCTTCAGATAATGTGGCAAATATAAGATAGTCTCCTATCTCATTAATTTCTGTTGGAAAAATAAACAAATCATCAGAAATTTTGCTTATTGTATTTTCATTGCCATACATTATTTTTGTATCATGAATCCAAGTTTGTGAACTAATGTTTTGATCTAATTCAAAAAAATACAAGTCAGATTTCTCTTCTGAAACCAACAACTCATTAATAATTCCCAGATTCTCATGAATGACTTCAGCATGAACAAAATTGATGGGTAGAATTAGAAAAAATCCTATGAGAATAAAGAGAATTTTTAGATTCATGATACTATCAAAATAAAAAATAAAAAAAGATGCGGGTTAAATTCCCGTTACTTTTATGACTGATTGTACTCTTGCAGTACCGCCATCAGCATTCTCTGTTGATATATTGACAACTAGGTTATCTCCTACTCTGACAATTTGATTGTCAAGTCCAGGAATTTCCTGTGTCAATACATCTGCATAGAAGTATATTGATTGGCCTGTACCTATTGGGGAATCTTTGATGTTTGTATGTGTAAACACTTTGCATTCTGCTGCAACATCGTCATCATCTGGAACTGTTTTACAACTTATGAATCCCTTTGTACTTGGATCTAATGCTTTGAATGTTGCTGAACAATCTGCATATGAACCAGTTCCTGGAGTACACTTATCTGCAGAATCAATATTTCCGCCATATGTGGCACTATTTGAAGGATTCTTTCCGCCAAATAAGGTTGCAACTGCTGTACCATTCAAAACTTGAATTGTTCTTAGATCGTCTTTACTTTGAAAGACTAGTTTTCTTCCAACTGCGGCACCTTCACCTTTATCAGCCTCTCCATCAGTTCTGGAACTACCTGCACCTGAAGAGCTTTTATCTAGTGAAATGAGCCATTGTGCTCTCAGAGGATTATCTCTGTTTCCAGCTGGCTCACCTTCACTTCCTCCATTTCCAACCCCTGGACATGATTTGCCATCCCAAGATACTCCTGGAGTGGTTTTACATCCAACTACATTTTCATGTAATGATTCATAGAGAATAGGCTCACTAAGCTCAGATTTTGAAACAGTCATTTCTATTGATGTCCATGGCTGAGATCCTGCATTTTTCACAGTCATTGTCATGTCTGCATGACTAGATCCCTTGACAGCTTGAGCATTCTGAATTCCAATCACATCAGCACCACTTGCAGTAGTTGCAGAAGTTGAGAAGAGTGAAAACACAATTCCACCTGCAACAACAGTAATTCCAAGCAGTACTACTACTGCTAGAATAGGGCTAATGGCACGACGTCTTTGGAGTGCGAATGTCTTTTTTTGTTTGTTGTTTGTCATTATTGATTAATTACCCCTACATTTTCGTTATAAGGAAAATTTAGAGTCTACATATTGAATGAGTCAAAAAATTCAGGAAGAGAGTACATCAACATCAAAATTAAACATAAAGTCTGCATGGAATTCGGTCTTTGAGGATATTAACAATGATGTGCTATTTTCAGGAAAACCTCTTGATACTCTAGTTTTTCTTGAAAGAATAAGAAAATCAATTATTATTTCTGCAATAATTATGGCTCCTGTAAGCGTATTTCTTTATGTTATGTTTTCTCCGATTTTTCTTGCACTTAATTTGGTATCTGTCCTGATTTTTGCATATCCTAAGATTCAGCAATCAAGCTTAAGCAAAGAGAGAAAGAAAAAAGTCGAAGAGGAGCTCCCTTCGTTTGTAATCTTTTCATCAGTTCTACAAAATGTAGGAGTTGGGTTGTATGATAGTTTTCAATTGTTTAGTCAAACTGGATTATTCAAATCAATTGGAAAAGAGGCATTACTCCTAAAAAGAAATGTTGATCAGTTTGGAATTTCTCAAATGGAGGCACTAGAAGAATTAGGCAGAACCCACAAAAGTGATCAATTCAAAAACTTGCTTTTAGGATATACTAGCATATGGAGAAGTGGCGGAGACCTTTCACTATATCTGGAATCCCGTGCTGAGGAATTTTTTACAAATCTTAAAGACAGATATCAAGCATATACAAACAGTGTGGGAACAATTGTAGAAGTTCTAGTAACGTTATTGATAATTTTACCAATAATGATTATGGTTTCATCTTTTGTCCTTCCAGGAAGCTCGATGGAACAAGTAACCCTTCTTGCAACTGTGGGAATTCCAATCTTTGCTATAGTTATGGGCGTTGCAATATCTTCAATGCAGCCTGCAAGTTTTAACAAGCTAGGTTTGCATCCAAGGACAACAATACTGCTTACAGTAATAGGAATTATTTCTGGCTCTCTTACGTATTATGCTACTAATCAAACATGGATTGCCATATCTCTTGGAATATTAATTCCCTCTATTATTAGTGCGATAATTACTGGAAAACAAACAAAAGAAATCAACAGTTCTGAGCAATCGCTCCCACAATTTCTCAGAGATATGACCGAATACAAAAAGATTGGATATGATGTCATTCTTGCAATTATTCATCTGTCAAAAGAAAATCTATACAATTCTATTTTCAATAAACGAATTGGTGAGGTGAGTATTCTTTTAGACAATGGGATATCTCCAATCACTAGTGTAAAATCTGTTCAATTCCGTTCTTGGTTTACAAAAATTTCGTTTTACTTGTTAGGATATGTGGCCGAATTTGGCGGTGGGAATCCCAGAACCCTGGAAACCGTAAATAGATTTATCACCACTGCAAAACAAGTCGTAAAAGAAGGCAAGTCTTCGATTTCCATGCTTGCAATAGTGATTTTTGCAGCACCTGTAATCATGGCCTTTACAGCAACCATGATCTTAGGCATTATGGATTCATTTGAGTCATCCCCATTACTTGCACCATCTGGCAATATTGAAAACAAATTTGGTAGCATTCCTGGAATGAATACTGACTTTACCAACCTTGTTACTATTACTCCTGAATTTATGGAAATGACAAAAACCTTGATCATAACTAGTAGCATGCTGTCCGCATTTGTAATTTCAAAAGCAATTGATTTTTCATTTTACAATACCTGGAGAGTAGTAGTAATTGGGATAATAGCCATTGCTTCTGTAGTCATGATGGATAGTTTTTCTGGACTCAGTCTTAGCCTTGACAATATTTTTGGAGGAGCAGGATAGAGATGGAACTTAAAAAAAGACGTGCAGTGGGAGGGCTGATTTCGCTAATTGGGATAATTGTGGTTTTTGGTATTTCATCAGTAGCATATTTGGAGATTAGTTCATCTCAAACAAACCTCATAAATCAATCCCTTGAAGCGAATCAAAAAATTTCAGATAAAAATAATGCAAGATTAAACTTTACAAATATTGTAGAGTTCACTAATGATCATTATGATTTGACATTGGATAATATTGGAAGTGACACTGCAACTGTTCATTCCTATATTATTAATAGAAATAATGTAGTAATTGACAAAGGAGAAATTAATTCTTCAATAAATGCTGGAAATGAAAGAACAATTACGGTAAATTCAGCTACTACACAACCAGCATCAGATATCATTATGATTGTGACTGATCTTGGGAAAAAATGCATTGTACCTGCGGATGTGAGTTATAGAATATGTTGAAAAAAATAATCCTTTCATTATTTGTGGCATTAGTGATTGTAGGATTTACAAACTCAGTAAATGGTGAACTACAAGCAACGTTATGGGTTCCTGATGAGATATTGCTTAAGGAAAAATATCAAGGAACAATCATCATAGATACTAAAACAAACGAAGATGTTACGTTTGATATTATTACAGATAATGAAGAAGTTCTAAAAATCATCACAGAATCAATTACGGTGCCAAAAGGGAAACATCATGGATTGATTCAAATTGAGACAATCGGTTCTGGCAATGCAAAAGTTTTTGCAATATCTCAAGACGTTTTATTGGAAAAAAGTGTAACTGTTGTAGAATCTGCAGATACGCCTGCAGAAATTGATCTCATTTTACCCTCGGATCTAGTCAATGTTTTAGCTGATGAAAATATCCATACGGGATATGTCTTCTTACTAAATAATTTTGAAAATCCCGTAACTGCAAAGCAAGATGTTCTAGTTGATTTGACTAGTAATGGGGAGATAGAACTTGTAACAAAATCTATCACAATAACACCTGGAAAGCATTATGTGAAATTTCAGTTTAAGGCTCAGGGTGAAGGCTCAATTTCAGCATCTGCACAGAATTTACTCCCAGATGAAGAAACAATTAGTCTTGAAGATTTAGATGAAATAGAACTGATGATGGGAGTTGGCCCTGATCCAATCCCTACTGATTCTACAGGTGAGATTTATTTTTGGTTGGAACGAGATGGCAAACCATACATCCCTTCACATGATGTTAAAGTTACAATATCTATCGATAAGAGTTCTAACCTTTCTTTTGACTCTGCAATGAGAGGTGCAATTGTTTTAACGCCTAACACTGCTGAGAGAGGCACAACAAATACAGATGCTCAAAAAATCATCACAAGAACAGAAGTTCAACTTTCACATGATTCACAAAAAACATTCACAATAAAAGGAGGATCGCATTATGGAAAACTGACAGCATATACCAGCTTTGATTCTGCAGGAGATATCAACATTAGTGGTCTGGCTGAAAGTATATCTCCAAGTGAAGATGAAGAGACGATAAAATCTTCTAATATTTTTTCAACAAGTACTGAAAAATCAACAAATGATTTAACAACTGAGACCAAAATTTACGCATTTCCAGATCCTGCCTACAAAGATCTAGAGATTATTGTATCGAGTTTTTCTGATAATGGTCCAGTAATCGAAGATGATGATGAAAAATTCACACTATTTTCTGACAATAAATTACAACTAGAAAAAAGTTCTGGAATCATAAAGACTGAAGAAAATTATGAAATCATAAAGGCAAGAGTTGTTGATTTTGGTGATGCAGTAGTTTTTGCTGAAAGAAATGAAGCTGAAAGCGAAGAAATTAACATAGAAACGTCTGGAAAATATGTAAAAGATCCTGAGCTAAGTATTGTTACTCTTCCAATAATATTTAACATAGAACAGGACTTGTTTTTGATTAGCTCCTCACAAGAAAAAATTATAACTGATGCCAAAGAAGATGGAAATCTTATCAGCATTACATCTCGTCCATCATTTGATTTTGAAGTGATGAGTGAAAGTGAATCGGTAATCACTGTCCATGGGAAAATCTCAGAATCACTAGAAGATGAACCTAAAATACACGTTTCATCAAATGCATTTACAACCCAAGATACTTTGGAGATTTACAATCCTGACAGGAAGATACTAGTTTCACTTCATCCGAATTCTGTGTATCCTGGAGAAGTATTTCCAATAGTGAATCACATTGATGATCTTAACTCAAACCCCATTAGAAAATCCACTCTAAAGGTTTCTTCTGTTACTGATATGGGAACTATTGATGGCTTGTTTTACTTTAATCAAACAGGAACTCATGATATTATTTTCTATGACAAAAACTCTATTCCTATAAAATCTACCATTACGGTAAAAGGGGCTCCAGTAAACCCTCGAATTATTGGAGATGGGGAACAAAAACCAACTACTATCACATATGACATAACAGTTCATGATGGAGAGGGTTCTGGAAAATACGAAGAAGATGAGGAAGTAACAATTAGTGCAGCGGCAACAAAAGATGACTTTGTATTATTCAAAAAGAAATTGGCAGGTTGGGAAAATCTCCCTTACAAAGACTCAACAGTTACATTTGAGGCTGATGATGATATTGAAACCCGCCCAATTTATCAAGATGATTATTCATTGTTGTTGTTGATTGCAGGCTCTGGTGGAGGTGGTGTGGCCTTTATGATAGTAAAGAAAAAATGACCAAACCCGAAGATAAGAAAGAAGACTCTGAAGAAGATACACTGCTGGAGTTGTTAAAAGAATGATTGATCTGGGGTTGAAATCATTAAAGAGAGTGGATTTTTTTTCAAAAAAAGAGAAAAAACAGAACAAGACCAAAATTTTACTTCAAATAATTGATAGAATTGAAAGAGAAAATCCAGAAAAAAAAGACCAACTACAAGATCTTAAAATAGACATTGCAGAAAATATACCTCTCACAGATGAAAAAAAAATATACCTAAAAAAAGAAATTGATTGCTTTAAACATTCCAAAAATTCAAACCAAAAAATAAAAGCACCGGATCTTAAAATAGATTGTGGGATTCCAGAATTTGAAAATGCCATTACTGGATGTATTACGTCACTTAGTACACTAGAACAAATTATCAAAAAAATTGAAATAAATTCAGATTTACTTTACCAAGAAACAAACATTACAAATGAAACAGAAAAACTGGAACAAATAAAAGAAAAAACAATATGTTACAAGATAATTTAAGAACAATCCTGTCGAATCTTAATATTACATATACTGAAATCTTAAATCAATTAAGTAAAGCAAAATCTATTCAAACAAAAATGGCAATTCTTAATAATGAATTAGATTTGAAGAGAGACTGTTTGAAATGAATTTCATACCAATTTTAATTTTGTTTGCATTAATCCTTATCACAACTCCAAATGTATATGCTCAAGAAGAATTTGATGAGGAATATGTAGAATTTATTCTGAATCATATTGATTCAATTAATGAACTACTTGAACAAACAGATGAAGAATATTCCAATGGAAATAAAGATCTTGCAATGAAGTATGCGACCACTGCTTATCTTGAACATTATGAATACATTGAATCAGAACTAGGACAATACAATGAAGAACTCATAGAAGAAGTCGAATGGGCTATGCGTGAAGAGTTACGTGGAATGATAAAAGATGAAGCACCTGCACCAGATGTATCTGAAAAAATAGATGAGATTAAAGGAAATCTACAAAATATTGCCGCAATCGTGCCTGAATTTGGTACAGTTGCGATGATGGTATTGTCTATTGCAATACTAAGTATAGTTGCAATTACTGCAAAATCCAAAATCAGTATAAGAGTTTAGACTCTTTTTTTCTATTTTTTATTAAATATTCTACGTGATATTTTTAGTATATAATTAAAAAAATTAGAAATCTCACCAATCAATTTGATAAAACTGATAAAATTGGCATTGCATCCCATTGATACATTTCATAAGTCAGTATTCCAGAACAAATCTTTTCATATTTTTTAAAAAACTCTTTTGCTTCTTGTTCTGTTGCTTCAAAAACTGCCATGGATGAAACCTGATTATCAAATGTGCCTGACCACATTATTCTTCCTTGTGATTGCCATTCATCTACTAGAATGGATATCTGTGGAGAAATCATCTCAAGATCAATAGGTTTGGTTTCTTTTTGTATGCTACTTACTAATACCCAATTCTTTGTTTCTTGTTTCATATTTTTAATTATATTTTTTTGATATTAAACATAATGATGAATATATGTTCTTATTATAATTACATAGTACAATAGAAAGTAGAAAAATCTCTTAAACCTGATTTATGATTTTGAAATAGTGTTGTAAAATTTCAGACATCTATAATAATTAAAGAACCAAAATTACTTTGGTCTTGTATTTGATCTATCATTCCACACAAGTCATTCAAGGCTGACTCATTGGAACAACTGACATGCAATAGTCTTCATACTTACCCGACCATGGAAGTATTTCTATTGGCACTTTTTGGTCAACAGTCAGTTGTTTCAATGGTTATTTTTTTAAAACTTAAAAATCAATTAGAAAACTATGACAATACTTTCTATGTAAATATCTGGTTCCACCATTTTGATTCCTTTTCTGATTTTAACTAAAAATAGGGATTAGTAAAATTAACACAACTACAGTTGTGAATATACTATGCCCAAATGCTACTTGTGAATCAAATGAATCCCACAAAAATCTAAGGGCCCGATTTGTTACAAGAAATGTTGTGCCTACATAGAGATAGTATACTCCAAATACAGCACCTTTGATATCTTCAGGCACATATCTGGAGACCATTGTTCTTTGAGACGTTATAGTCATCTGATAATCATTTACTTTTTCTTTTTACACGTAACTGTGTTCTGCAGCACGGACATTGTATTCCATCAAATTCTAGATATGCATCGCAAGAAGTGCATCTCTTTGTAATGGAACTATACCTTCTTCGCTCAGAGCGATACCTCTCGCAAATTCCTCTACATGCCAATTTAAAGAATTAATCTATTTCCCTTTAGGTATTTGTCTTTATGGTGTGTTGCTTGATAAATTGTTAAAATATTGCTACATAACAAACAAATTTCAATTGAAATCAAACTAGACATTTTGATTTTTAAGATTTTTTTTAAATGTGATTGTGGGCTTAAATTTGGAAATGATGATATTTACATCTATAATTCTGCTTTGATATAGTTTAACTTTATGTCTATTATTTGTAAATATTAATTCAGATGAAATTAATGCATTTTCTTCAAGTGATTGAATTTTCTTATATGTTGAACTAAGTGGCGTTTTCAATTCTTTTGTTATTTCTTGAACACTTTTTGATTTATTAATAATTGAAAATAAAATATGTCTTGATTCCAAGTCTGAAAATAGATGTAAGATCTTATGATTAATGTCAAATTTTGTTGCATGTATTGGACTCATTTTTTTCATCGCAAAACAACTTCTCGTAAACAAAGTAATAAAAAAATCAGTTATTTCAAATGTATGGAATCATCTTTTAGAACCAATGTAAGTGCTAGAAATTTTAGAGCAATTTCATTCTATGACTGTAGAATCAATCAGAAATTTAAATATCTTCTATGACATTTTCGATTTGTTCTTTATGAAAATTAGAATAATTATAGTTTTTTTGGTTTTTGTTGCATGTATAACTTGTATTGATGATTTATACGCTGAACAAGATTCTGCATCAATCAGAACTGCTGTAGACTCCACTTTTTTGGGTCTAGAACAAATTCGAGACAGTTTGAAATCTAATAATTTAGATGACGCAAAAAAATACTCTACATTATCTTCAGAAATCTTTGGTAAATATGTCCAAATTCTAAGGACCACTGGGTATGAACATGTAGACGAAATTCATATTTCATTACTTGATCTAAATTCAAAAATTGATACTGATACCGATGTTTTATTTGAGATCGACAAAATCCAAAATTTGCTTCTAGAAGTTCCTTATGATCAATCTTTGCCCGATTATGTGATTGTTAATTTATTATCTATTGCTGATGAGAAATATCAGACTGGAATTCAAAACAACGATGAAATCTCGTACCAATATTCACTAAAATTAATTCAAAAAGCTGAAACTATGTTATCTGAAACTAATTTTGATGATAGGCTTGATCTTGAAATTAAATCTTTTTTCAATGAACTTAACAGTCTTACTGAGAAAAGAGAGGACTTTGTCAAAGTTGGTAATTTGATTACTGTTATACAAAAAGATGTACTTGGAACTGAAACAGTTGCATTTGATCAATCCGAATTGTATCAAAACATCTATGTTCTATATGATGAACTTGTTGAATCTATTGATGCAGGAAATTATGTTGTGGCTGAAGAAAAAGCAATAGTTGCGTATCTTGATAATTTTGAATATCTAGAACCTGCAATTGAAAAGGTAGACAAAGAATTACTTTATACTCTTGAAATAGATATGCGTGAAAATTTACGAGATATGATAAAAAACAACAAATCTCCTGATGAAATAAAGCAATTTTTAGAAGAAAAAATCATTCCAGATCTTAACAAATCTGAATCGTTAGTGTCTGAGCATTTATCATCAAATCCCTTGCTCCTAACTAAAAATGAGATAACAAATGATGATGGTCTCAAAAAGATGGGGGATTCCACCGATGAAGCAAAATCTATTGTTCGAAATGAAGTTGATTTCATTCGTGATTCTTTAGATGATGTGGTGATTTTTTATGAAAATGGTGATTTTCAGTCAGCATATGCTACTGCAAGAACAGCATATCTTGATAGTTATGAGTTTGTAGAAATTCCTCTGAGAACAATAGCCCCCGATTTTACTTTGGAGGTAGAATATCAATTTGCAGAACTTCGAAATCTTATTGATAAAAAAGAAGACTTGGGAAAAGTCAGAGAGGTTGTAATTGCAATAAATAGAAATCTAGATGAATCTGAAAGATTGGTTAGTGGGACGGGTTCTTTGGCACCTTCAATTGCTTTTACTTCATCATTTGCAATTATTTTCAGAGAAGGATTAGAATCTGTATTAATTCTTGGGGCAATCATGACTTATCTTGAGGCATCAAGACACAATCAATTAAAAAAATACATTTACTATGGTGTGATTGCAGCTTTTGCAGCAACTGCAATAACTTGGATAATTGCATCATATATAATTGAAATTTCAGGAGCTAATCGAGAATTAATAGAAGCAATAGCCGCATTGTCTGCAACTGCTGTTTTATTTTACGTGAGTTTTTGGGTACTAAATAAAATTGAACATAAAAAATGGATGGAGTTTGTAAAAGCCAAGGTTTGGCAGGCTACGACAACTGGCAGCGTTATGGTTTTTGTAATGTTGTCATTTTTTACTGTGTATAGAGAAGGATTTGAAACTGTTTTATTTTATCAAGCAATGTCTGGATTTGCAAAATATATGGAATTTTATGTTGGTCTAGGTTTTGTTCTAGGTATCTTATCACTTTTTGGATTATACTTTGTAATGAGAAAACTTGGAAAGCGATTACCACTGCGTGCATTATTTGGATTAACGATGGGAGTTGGAGCATATCTCTCAATTGCATTTTTAGGGAACGCAATACGTGAACTTCAGATATTGGATATTGTTCCATACACTAGTATGATAGGAATAATTCCAAGATTAGATATCAATCTTGCAGCAATGACTGGAATTTATCCTACACTAGAAACGGTAGTTGCCCAGACAATATTGTTAGGAGTTTATTTGCTTGCATCATCATATGTACTTGTATTGAGGCCAAACAAGGAAAAGCAACTGGCATCCATGAGAAAATCTAGAGGCGTAAAAGATGTCCAATGATCAAAGAGTTAGAATAGGAATTGATGTTGGAGGAACTTTTACAAAAGCTGTTGCAATAGATGTTAAAACTGGATCCATTATCTCAAAATCTACTGTACCTACCACCCATTCATCTGAAAAAGGCGTTTCAGAAGGAATAGTCCAAACTATCTCAAACATATTAAATGATTCTGAAATTGAATTGGAAAACATTGAATTAATTTCCCATAGTACAACTCAGGCAATCAATGCTCTCTTAGAATCTGACACCTCTAAAGTTGGAATAATTGCAATGGGTGTTGGTCCTGAAAAAAAAGACGTAGTCAAACGTACCAATTTACAAGATACAAAAATTAACTTTAATCAAGACATCAGTACATGTCATGCATTTTTAGATACTTCGCATTTAATTTCTGAAGAAGAAGTAAAAACAACAATTAAAAATCTACAAAACAAAGGTGCTAAAGTAATTGTTGCAACTGAATCTTTTGGAGTAGACGATCCTTCCAATGAATTATTTGTTATGAAAAATGCTGCAGATCTAAACATTCCTTCTACTGCATCACATGAAATTTCTGGAACGTATGGTCTTGAAATTCGCACTCTGACTGGAGCAATAAATGCAAGTGTATTGCCAAAAACTTTCCAAGTTGCAAATTTTGTAGAACAAGCAATTCGTGAAGCAGGAATTAATGCACCTCTGATGATTATGAAAGGAGATGGAGGGGTTACAAGCATGGATACTTTTAAGACAAGACCTGTTCTCACTATCTTGTCTGGCCCTGCAGCAAGTGTGGCGGGTGCTCTTCTTCATCTCAAGGTGACTAATGGTATTTTTGTTGAAGTCGGTGGAACTAGTACCAACATATGCATAATAAAAAATGGAAAACCTGAATTTCAGTATGTGACCATTAAAGATCATCCGACATGTGTTCGTTCAATGGATGTAAGAATTTTGGGCGTTGCCGGTGGTAGTATGATTCAACTCAAAGATAATCGCGTTTGGAAGGTTGGTCCAAGAAGTGCACATATTGCTGGATTGAAGTACTCTTGTTTTGCAGACCCTGATGAATTGAAAAATGGAAAAATCACCATGATAAGACCTAAAGAAAATGATGATGAGTATGTAGCCATAGAGTGCAAAAGTGGGCTTTATGCTATCACAAATACATGTGCTGCAAACGCTTTAGGTATGATTGATAAAAATGATTATGCATTTGCAAACAAAGAATCTGCAAAAATAGCAATTGAAATCTTAGCCAAAGAGATTGGGATCACATTTATTGAAATTGCTCAGTCTATCATCCAAACATCCTCCTTTGAGATTATGAAAACTATTAGTAAAATCATAAAAGAATTCAAACTGACCCCTCAAACCACAAAAATTATCGGTGGTGGGGGAGGTGCATCTGTATTAGTGCCATTTGTTGCAAAGCAACTACAATTACAATATGAGAAAGCAAAACATGCGGAAATAATTTCCTCTATTGGAGTTGCTTCATCTATGCTACAAGAAGAAATAGAGCACACTTTGATTGATCCTACCCCTGAGCAGATTAATCAAGCTCATAAAAAAATTCATGCTATAATGATTGGTAAAGGAGCAGTTCCTGAATCGATTGCAATTGATAGTCAGTACATTCCTGATAGATCCATTTTAAGAGTTACAGCAATTGGAAATGTAGAACTTGATAGTGCAGAATCTACAAAAAATTTCTTTACGTTACAAGAAGCAAAGAATAGAGCCAGTGAGATACTCCAAATTTCAGAAGAATTAACTGATCTTAGTTTTGAATCTGATCATTATATGGTATTTTCTGGACATATTACAGAAAAACATCTTTTTAGCAAAAAACATCGTCATCCACTACTTGTGCTTGATAGATTCGGCAAAATGAAAAAATATTTGAAAAACGGAAAAATTTTTCAGGGTGGAAAAATATCTATTCTTGAAGAATTAGATGATTTCCTGGAATCTAGAAATAATGATGTTGCCCCGCAAGTTTATTTGATTAATGATTTGAAACTAATTGATTATTCTAGCTTGATTTCTTCTTCTCAAATACTAAATGCAGTCAGACAAGAGTTGGATGAAAACGAGCGAGCGTCAATAATAATTGAATTATAGAGTTTAGAACTTTAAATAAAATTTCATCTTACATGATTCTATGTTTTTAGAATAGATTCCAAGAATTCACATACTCTTTAAATCATCTTTCTTGAATTAACGTGCTAATGACAAAAGTTACAATAATGACACTTCTAATGACATCTGTTCTTCTAACGTTTACATTTTCCCAAGTGGCATCTGCAGAATCTTTCCAAGACAAAGCCAATTTTGCTTCTTCCCTTGAAGAAACACTGGGACATTTTTGGGCATTAGAACAAAATCTTGATGATAAAAATGCCGAGCTTGCACTAATTCATGCAACCCATCCTATTGCAGAACTGTATGATTCAATGAAACCCGTACTAAAGGCATCAGATCCTAACCTCGATGCCCAAGTTCAACAAACATTGATGGAATTACAGAACAAAGCAAACACCAAGGTATCTCGAGCACAAGCTCAGCAAGCAATTGATGATGCAAAAGGTGTTGTTGCAATAGCACGTTCAACTGTTGTTGGAGATGAATTAAGTAATGAAACTGCCTTTAAGGTAGAATTAATCAAAGTTTTACTAGATACATCTGTAGCAGAATATGGCGAGGCAGTATCTGATGGTATCATCGGAGAAATGGCTGAATTTCAAGACGGCTCTGCATTTGTATGGAGATCCCAGCAGATTTTCAACGAAATAGAATCTGACATTGATCAACATATGGCTGAAGAAATTGAAGAGTTATACATCGATTTATGGGCAGCCTATGACGCAAGAGCAGATCCGTCACAAGTAGCAATTATAGTAAATGGCATACTTCACGAGCTTGATGAAACTAATGAATCAAGAATAGAATTTGCTTCTTCCCTTGAAGAAACACTGGGACATTTTTGGGCATTAGAACAAAATCTTGATGATAAAAATGCCGAGCTTGCACTAATTCATGCAACCCATCCTATTGCAGAACTGTATGATTCAATGAAACCCGTACTAAAGGCATCAGATCCTAACCTCGATGCCCAAGTTCAACAAACATTGATGGAATTACAGAACAAAGCAAACACCAAGGTATCTCGAGCACAAGCTCAGCAAGCAATTGATGATGCAAAAGGTGTTGTTGCAATAGCACGTTCAACTGTTGTTGGAGATTATCTTAGTAACGATATAAACACAAAACTTGTTTTGATGAAAGTTTTACTAGATACATCTGTAGCAGAATATGGCGAGGCAGTATCTGATGGTATCATCGGAGAAATGGCTGAATTTCAAGACGGCTCTGCATTTGTATGGAGATCCCAGCAGATTTTCAACGAAATAGAATCTGACATTGATCAACATATGGCTGAAGAAATTGAAGAGTTATACATCGATTTATGGGCAGCCTATGACGCAAGAGCAGATCCGTCACAAGTTGAAACATTTACAGGTGGAATCATTCACGAAATTGATGAAATTTTAGGTGTTGAAGATGAAGGGCATAATCTGTTAGAATATGTCGAAAATATTCAAGAATTACTTGAACAAACAAAACTAGAGTATGGTAATGGAGATAAGGATATGGCACTAAGTCTTGCCACAAAAGCATATCTTGATAACTATGAATTTCTTGAAGCTCCTCTAATTGAGTTGGATCAAAAAGAACTCATGGAGGAAGTAGAAGTCATGTTGAGAGAAGATCTTCGAAACATGATTAAAAATGGAGAACCTACTTCCAAAATAAATGCACAAGTAGATGCAATTCTTGAAAAAATGGATACTATAGGTACAGTTGTTCCAGAGTTTGGTACAGTTGCTATGATGGTATTGTCTATTGCAATACTAAGTATAGTTGCAATTACTGCAAAATCCAAAATCAGTATAAGAGTTTAGACTCTTTTTTTCTATTTTTTATTAAATATTCTACGTTATATTTTTAGTATATAATTAAAATCAAGTAAAAATTAGGACAATATTTTCTCAAGTATTCTTAGAATTGGTATTGAAAAGAGTGTTAAACTGATCTTGTAAATCCCGCTCAAGGATTGTTCCAAATCGAATGGGCAGCGGTAATGATTTAGTGCGACAAATCATGTAAAACATGATTTATTTTTCACATACAATCTGACTGGAGTCGCCTACGTTATACAAATGAGATATTGCATCCAAGTTGCATCCTGAAATATATGGATACTTGGAAGTAATCACAGGATACATTTGACCTTTAGTGGCATAAGTGGTCAATTATTCTAAAAATCAACTCAGTAGTGTTTATAAAAAAACCATTTCTTACATCTATTATTGAGAAAAACTTCTTTGATTGCAATTATTATTGTTTCATTTTTTGCTGGAACTATTGCAACTGGCAGCATTGCCTTTGCTACCGAGGAACAAAAAGGACAACCTTTTGAAGCAATATGGGATGCTATTCATAATTTACAAGATAGAGTTTTTGCACTAGAAAACAATCACCCACCTGCTATTTCATGTGAAAATCAATTATCTCTCGCTAAAGTTTCTGATTTTCAAGTTTCAGAAGAATGTATTACAGGATATGATCTAGTAGTATCTATTGATGGTCCTGATAAAGTCTTGCGAGGTGAAACAGGAACTTATACAGTTTCTGTTACAAATAATGGACCAGAAAACGTATCTGATGTTACAGTTTTACTATCTTTTGACAGTAATGGGTTTTACTTTTCTGATGTTCCTGATTTTTGTGAACTAGGATGGACGTTTTCTATGCGTAATTGTACCTTTGGAGAATTAAATGCAGATCAAACATCTTCATTTACATTTGATTTAACAAATTCCCAAGGCGATATAACCTATCTAACGGTTCAAGTCTCTGACACAATAATTCCTGAAATGTCCGAAAATAACCAAGACTCAATCCGTGTGTCTCGCTAATTATTTTATTCTTGACTGCGAGAGTAAAAGGTTCGAAGTACTTATGAATATCATAATTCCAGCTTGATTAATTGAATGCTATTCATATGATACTTGCTGGAATTGGATTCCTCCTGATCTTTTCTGTACCTGAATCTTTTGCAGAGGATTCATTTAATGGATATTCCAGTGTTGATCCTCCAATATCTGAAGTCGTAGCAGGTCAATCATCTGTCATGAATATTCGGTTTTGGTATACCTCTGGACCATATGCGATGGAAAATTTTGCACCTGTACTTGAGGTTAGCCCATTCAGTGCAAGACAATTTGTTAAAGTTGACGTTGATTCCATAGGCATCACGCAAGGACAGATCAAAAGAATTCCTATAACCCTTAATGTGGATCCGCATATTGAACATGACAAGATCTTTCTTAGTATTTCATATGTGGGGCATCATTTTCAAACTGATGAACTGCAAAAAAGCTCATGGAATGATCAAGTGGTACTTAATATCAAAGACAGACTTGTTCCAGAACCCGAGCAAGACAAAGGTAGAGTAATCAATGAGAACTGCGAACCTGGAACAACATTTCAAGATGGAATCTGTGTTGTATCAGAACAAACAGTAAAGACTAATTCTACAGGAATTTGGGGACATGTAGTTGAAATCCCTTCAACTTCTCCATTAAAACAACTACAGTCTGGAATTCCAGTTGATGAGATACAATGCAAAGATGGACTGGTACAGATATTCAAAAAGTCTGACAACTCTCCTGCATGTGTAACTCCTGAAACAAAAGAGAAACTGATTGAGCGCGGATGGGCAATTTTAACGCCTAAGGAAATACTATATGACATTGAAAAGATTCTAGATGAGAAAGACTGTGTGGGGTTTGGACGATGGCTTGATGAGCATGCAACTGGAAACTTTAATGAAAATCTCTTGATTTTTGATTTGCCAATACCTTATGAACTATCACAAACAATTCGTGACTCTATTCTGTACTGTGTAGAAAATGACAGTGGAGGATTTTTTTATCTTAACACAAAACATTTTATTGATTTTGACAAACTAGAAAAAGATTCATCAAAACCATATCCAATAGAAGAAAAATATCGAGAACGATATAACCTTGAGATAGTTGGACTCAAAGATGAATACATGTTGGGCGAAGAATATTCTTTTTATTTTGTAATATCTGGTTATGGTCATGAGTGTGCAGGAATTAATCTAAGTTATCCTGATGAGGATGGTAAACTACAAGGATGGGCACAAATGCCTCTATGTGATCCTAATGTGCCAATGCATGAATTCAAAACTAATTATTATGATCGTGGAGAATTATTTGGAAACATTACGATAAAAAACCCTGGGACATACACTATTACTGTGATATTTGAACAACCAAACAAGTATTTTCCAACAACAACAAGTACGAATTTTTATGTAGTAGAGAATTAGAAAATGAAAACTAGTTCACATCATCATAGTTCCACAACTCTAACCGTCTTAATCTCTTAAGGGGTGTTTTACCGCAAATCAATCAGTTAACCTCTTTATCTATGGTTCCGCCCTGACCATACACAACAGGTAATGTGTGGCTACTGACCATTCTTATTCTTCTTATCTGAGATATTGCCATCTCCATACTATCTGGGTTGTCTGCAAATGATTTTATCTATTTTTTTACATCCATATCTCTAGTGAATTTCCCAAAACAGGGATATGAAAAAATCTGATGATCGTATTATAAGATAAATCTTAAATGCATTATTTTTTGGATATTTTTTATGACTGATGAAATAATTAAAAATATTGAGAAATTCGGTCTGAAAATTAATCATCTATTAGATAAAATGAATGAAAAAGAACTAAAAGACATTCATCAGGCAATAATAGAGTATGAGGAAAATAAACATAACTTCCATTACACAGATTACATGTAGTGTTTATGTTCAGGTCTCTGTTTTATTATTGAAAATTTATCAACATCGTTATCTTTTGATGTGTGCAATGCAATTCTTGTTTTTAGCAATTCCAAATGCTGGGTTTTCCTAGTTTACGATAATCATATAAAGTATGAATATATGATTAATGTTGAAGATGTATCATAAATTGGAGGGCATCTAAATGGTTAATTGTATTGTGATAGATGATGATCAATACATTCTTGGCATGTTTTGTGATTTTCTAGACGTTCTCAAAATAGATGTTCTTGCCACAGGAAGTAATGGCAAAGATGCAGTAGAGTTGTATGAAAAACATGCCCCAGATATTGTTTTTACAGACTTGGCAATGCCTGAATATGACGGGGTATATGCAGTAGAAAATATCAAAGACAAAAATCCAAATGCCAAGATAATTGTAGTTACGGCAAATTCAAATGATTGCAAGACGGATCTTTTTGAATTGATAAACATACCTGTAATATCCAAGCCCTTTAGCATGAATGTGTTAAAGCAGACCATTGAAGATGTTTCCAAAACAGAAATTTCAATGCCTGCATCATTTGAAATCAAATACAAATTCAAAGATGATTATGATTCCTATTCTTGCAAAGTAAACTATGAGCAATATAGGAATTTTAAAAAACTGGACATCATAGAAAAATGTGAAATAATAAACAGTAATAACAAAAACATCCAATCAGATAATGAGATGCAAAAAGCACTTGATTTGGCATCACAAAATAACACTAGCAAAATTCGTGATTTATCGAAGGTTGTAACCACATGACTGAAATTGATCAACTGTTTGCAGCAGCCCTTGAAAAAACAATACAAGAAAATCTTGGTGACACCACATTTCACAGCATACAAAATAGACTGTTTGAAAAATACGGCATATCCATCACACAATCAATTAAAGAATTTGAAAAACTAGACTCTGTTTTGACTGAATTTTTTGGATCAGGCGCAAAAGGTCTGGAAAAGAAATTCTTAGACTGTATTTGCAGCATAAAGTCAAAAAAAGACATGGCCGAAAAACGCTTTACAATACTGAATCCTTCAATCAATCAATCAATTCTAAAGGCATTCAGTGATGATGAGATGTCAAAAATTCTCAATGCATCAATTGGTGAACCTTGGACCATTGCAGAAATCTTGGAAAAACTAGACATTCCAAAGACATCAGGGTATAGAAAGATCAATGCATTGATTGCAGAGGGATTGCTGATAAAAGCAGGACAGACATTTACTGAGAACAGGCGAAGTGTTGACAAGTTCAAGTCGTTGTTTGATAATGTGAATATTGACTTTAACAACAAAGTCACAGTAAATGTCCAGTTTACACCCGAAGTTGTCATGAAAAGTTCCATTCTTCAGACCATATATGGGAAATGAGTTTACAAGATAATCTTACTTGGTATCACGTAGGAAATTATGAGTTTGTAATTACTCAGACAAGTTGTGGATGTGACTAGTATCATTTTTTGCCAATAGATTTATGGCCTTTTGCATCTCTTTCATATACTCTTCATAGTCCGCTTTTTGATTTTTCTTCAGCACAATACATTCTTGTATGATTGGCAATTTTTTGAAATTCATATATTGCTCAAAAGTCAAAAAACAAGTGTATACCTTATCATCTTCTTTGAATCTATACTGAACCTTGAAAGCCATATCTCATTTATTTTGTGAAGAGTAAGAGGCTAGTTTTCTTTTTCTCAAAATAACAAAATTAATCCCAAAAATTACACATTAGACGCCATTATTCAAAAATGATTTTAATATTCAAACAAAACCCACCAAGGCATGTCACATGCAAACCAGAATCCAATAAGAGGTATTTTGGATAGAGATGTTTCTCAGCATATGAATACCACATTTTTGAAACTTTTGGATTCGACTTTAATGACTGTTGCATGTGGTGTAATGCAAAAAAATGATAAAGACGAGATCATTGTTGTAAATAATAATGACACCCCAATAGGAATTGTCACAGATCAGGACATACTGCAAAAGATTGGGGAAGCTCACGCAAATCCAAACAAGACCCGATTAGAAGATATCATGACATTTCCTTTGGTAGGTGTCAAACATGATGACACATTGTCAAAGGCATTGAATATTATGAGAAATAACAACTTGAAGAAACTTGTTGTTACAGGACAAGATGACAAAATCATTGGCATGATTTATCACCGTACAATTACAAGTCTCATACAACAAAAAGTAGCATCTACATCGTCTACAAACTATTCGCTTAGAGCAATTTTATGGAATCTTGGAACTGTAACACAGTTTGCAGGGGTTTTGATGCTTATTCCATCAATACTTGCTACAATTCTAAATGAGACAGAGGTTGCAACGGGAGTATTTTTAATGTCAGCACTGCTTTTGATCACAGGGTTTTTCTTAAATGCTTACGGTGACAAACATCCTCTGAATTTGCGAGGTTCTGCAATAATGGTGCTTGCAAGCTTTTTCATTTTGGTGTTGTTTGGTACAATTCCGTATCTGTATGTTTCACCATATGGTCAAAGCAGTTTTGCAGATTTGTTTGCAAACAGTTTCTTTTCCAGTGCATCAAGCTTCACTACTGCTGGCGTGACACTTTTTTCCACACCAGAGGATCTTCCAGACAGTTTTACGTTTTATCGAAGTTTTAGTCAGTTTGTAGGCGGTTTGAGTTTCATATATCTGATAATGACTGCGTTTTATCCAGAAAGTAAACTCGTGACAATGAGGGGATTTATCTCTGGAAAAATCCCAAAACTGCGAGAGTTATTTGCAACAATTACCATAGTGTTTTCCATATATGCCGTAATCATTGCCATGTTGATGTTTTATTTTGGAGAACGAAACATCGTAGATGATTTCTCCATTGCAATGAGTGTTTTATCCACTGGAGGATTCATGCCAGATTCTGCGATTTTAGAAACTCTGACTTTGCCAGAGTATTTTGTATTGATGGGAGGAATGATTCTTGGGACGTTACCATTTGGCCTTCATTATGCATTTGTCAGGAAAAAATTCATGTCCATAAAATTAACTCATGAAGTAGGCATTTATTTTGCAATACTGGCAGGTTCAATTCTATTATTTATAGTACTCACAGACATACGTGAAATAGATTCTGTGTTTACCGTAGTTGCCACCAGTACAACTGCAGGCACTCAGATAATAGACTTGGGAGGGATAGGTTCTACTCCGATGATCTTGTTGCTAGTTTTGATGCTTATTGGAGGATGTGGATTCTCAACAGCTGGCGGAATCAAAATATTTCGTCTCCAGCAAATTTACCAGTTTAGAAAATATTTCAAAAAAACAAAATGGCAAAAAATCCCATCACATGATAGAAAAGAGATTTGGGTTGCTCTGATTCTAATGGTGCTGTTTCCTACCGCGCCAATTCCTGTAGCATATCATTTGAGTAACCAAGGGTATGATTTTTCTGATTCTTACTTTGAATCCGTCGGCGCCATAACAACTGCGGGGTTGGGGGTTGGAATAATTGACATTGATTTGGATGCGTTTTCAAAGATTCTAGTTGGGTTTTTGATGATATTGGGTCGTCTAGAAATAATATTGCTTGCATACATCTTTGTTCCCAAACTCGTATCGTAAAAAGAACTAAAAAATAGGAATTGCTTTACAACAAATGTATTTGATTTGTAAAATAATCGAAAACTTTTCAAATTATGTGAATCATATAGTATGATTGATACGACATACTTAAAAGACAAAACTCGATGGGTTGAGAATGGGTATGGCTGATGAATTACTACAATGGAGTTTTACTGTAACTTGAAATACATTGCAATTGTTTTTTCACTGCTGTTAATTGGTAATGGGTTTTTTTTGAACTCATATGCAATCACAATTGGTAATTCTGAGAAGATACTTTCTGACAATCATTATTCCTTTGGATCTGGGATTCTAGAGTACCGAGAATTAGATGGAGGTCCATGTATGTTCAACATACCAAACTATGCAATTATCTCTATAGATTCATCTGAGCAAACCCCGTTGAACATAGATGAGTTTATACATAATTTTTTTGCCGTAATTGGAAATCATAACGATACATCATACCAATACTTGCAAATTGGGTTGCCTTCTGGTTCGGGATACCCATCTTATCTTCTTGATCTAAGAAATGACACAAAAAAATTTCGTGGAGAGTTTTATCATGATTATGAAAATATTGCAGTACTAATAGAGTCTGATACAAAAATCAATTCCTTGTCTGATGACAGCTATAAACGATTCTTTACTGGAAACACCCAGGACATTACACACGACAGACAAACATATGCGCCTGGAAACTATACTTTTGGAGCAATGCTGCTCAAGTCATCCAAACCCAATTGGGTAAGCAACGAAGAATGTGTGATACGAGTGGATTGGCCATTTACAATTAATCAAGAAGGTAACACCGCTACTGGCCAACCAACAATCAACATTGGAAAACTGCTTGATGTAACTGAAGACTTTGCACCACTAAAGCAACACAAGGCAGGAGTCTTTGCAATTGACTGCAAACCTGGCTTGCGTTTGATTTTCAAAACAACGGACGATTCAGGAAACAAAGTTCCAGCTTGTGTAACTCTTGACACTCAAAAGAAGCTGATTGAGAGAGGATGGGGACAATTGCGATGAATTCTGAGTTGCTTTAATTGATTGCTGACTGTATTAACTTAAAGATGGAAAATTATTGGATAATAGAAAATGAAAACTAGACTTTTGGTAATTGTTGTACTAATCGTAGTTGGTTCTGTAGCTACTATTGTTGTGGCAGAGATATACCGTGGACAAATAGATTGGAAAGAAAGAGTTGGAGAACTGGTTGATGAAAACAGAAGAATCGAAGTTGCTCCTACAAATGATCCAAAGGATTCTTTCCCTGAGAAATACGATGCAGTAATAGAAGGTTCTATTCAAATCTGTATGGGACATAAAGGCTACCCTCAACGTTCTCAGTGTGTGATTGAAGTGAATTCTTACATCAAGTTTGATGGACAACGAACAGAACAATTCACGGCACTTGTGTATGATGCTACACTTATTCCTGAACCAAACACGAAAGCAGTTTTTGGCCTCAAGTATCATCCAGATGAAAACTATTATGAAATTGTTGAAACAGGATTTTCAAGAAAATGAAAACTAATTATGATGCAGATCGCAAATTCGCATGATATGTCTTTTGATGAAATTTGTCCCATATGCAACAAACCCTCTGATCAACATAATCCTGAAGAAAGAAGCCGATGCAATATTGAATTGGTAAAAAATGGATTAATGAGATATTGTGGTCTTTGTGGATTAACAAAGCCTGCTAAAGGTCTTATTGATAGATGTGGAAAATGTGGTGAAAAATACTCTTTTTCAAATTCTTAGTAATGTAAAATTCCATTACTCTCAAAGCCCGTCTTTAAAAGAGAAAATCAGTATTTCCTATGTTAAATTATAGATTAAATTTTAGACATTAGAAGTAGTTTAATACCGGACATAATGAAAGTTTGGCTTAGCCTAGTGATTTGAATTTCTTTATTGCCTCTTTTGCCATGTTTTCTTGCTCTTCTGCGGTTGTATTTGTTGGGTCATCTGTTGCATATGCTTCCTTTTCTTCCTTTTTCTTTTCCATGCTCTATTAGAACACTAATTTCTAAAAAACTAATCTATTAAGATACGCTTAATTTGTATTTAGAATTGATTTGTTTATTGTCTAATCATGAAATTCGCTACCTTTGTGAAAAGATTCATGTTCATAGATGGCCTATGGATGGCCCACTTTGGGATGATTCTGTGAAAAAAGAATTAGATGATTCTATTAACAAAAACCCAAATAAAAAACAAGTTACAATTAAAGAAAATACAATTCAAATTGAAAATTTCAAATTCACTGCTCTTAAAAAAATTGGAATTACAGTGCCATTTTTCAAAAAAGAATGCACTTTGATATTTGAGGCTCAATTTGGTACTTTATTGGCCCATGTTCATGTGACAATAAAATCAGAAAACTATGTTGATGTTTTTACTGAACTAACCTCGTGGAAAAATAGAGTATTTCCAAATGATTCTTAAAATCTAAAATCTTCTGATGCTTTGATCATCTTTTTGATATCCTCTTTGGAATGTGCATCTGAAATTGCACCTAGTTTTCCTGGCAAAAAGAATATTCCATCATGTGCAATCATCTTAAAATGATACTTTGCAAGCATTTGTGAGTCACATTTTGCTACATCTGCAGAATTTGTCACTTTGGTTATTCCATCTTTTAGAAAGTGTGTCATAAACAATGAGCCTTTTCCTGTAATGGTGACTTTTCCATCAAATACTTTGTTAATTTCTTTTCTGGCATATTCTCCAAGTGAGTTTATTTTTGAATATGTGGATTTTTTTGATTTTAACAGATTGAGTGTAGCAAACCCGGCGGTCATTGATGCAGGATTTGCAGAAAATGTTCCTCCTCCGACATAGCTTCTCTCTGACTTTTTCTTTCCAGTGGTATCTGCTTGTTCCATTATCTCTTTTTTCCCACACATTACTCCTATGGCCATGCCTCCTCCTACAATTTTCCCTAACGTTACAATGTCTGGATTTAGTTTCATGGTGGGATAAAGACATCCATATCTGAATCTGAATCCTGTAACAATCTCATCTAAAATAAATAAAGAATTATTCTTGTGAACAAATTCTTGAATTCCTTTAAGATATTCTTGTGTAGCTGGAATACATCCGCCTCCTCCAAGAACTGGTTCAATAATCACACCTGCTAAATCTTTAGAATGTTTTTTTAAAATTTTTAGAGAATTTTCTAAATCATTGTATGGGATTGAAACAATTTTCTCTTCATTTACAATTCCACTGCTCTCAGATTCTGAAAATGGCCAATTCACACTTTTTAGTAAATCTGATGTATATCCGTGCCATCCTCCATCAATCTTTGCAATAATTTTTTTCTCTGTTACTGAACGAGCTAATCTGACTGCATACATCGTAGCTTCTGTACCTGATGTAACATAACGAATTTTTTCAGCAACGGGAACTGCTTTTGAAATCATTTCTGATAATTTCACAGTCTGCTCATTTACAGTTCCATACATCCAACTTTTTTCAATTTGTTTTTTCAATGACTCTTTGACATTTTTTTGCCCATGTCCTAATATCAAAGACCAATGACCCATCCAATAATCTGTATACTTGTTGTCATCTACATCGACGAGGTTTGTGCCATTGGATGATTTTACAACAAATGGATATGGTTCATAAAATCGTATGTTATGAGAAACACCATTTACGTGAAGTTTTGATGACTTTGCAAATATTTTTGCTGATCTCTTTGTCTTCTTTTTGTATTCTGATAGATAGCTACTCAAAAGCAATTTTCAAAATAAGATCTGTCATTTTAACTATTGACATATTCTTATTTCATCATTGAACGAAATTGACCACAAAAAAACATGTAATTTTTACATTTTTTTGCCCGATCAGGCATAATTTCACGTATGGTTTATATGGTTTCTGCATTCTTCGGCTTCTGCATACGTAACGCAATAGGCGGCGCTCGTGATGAAGTATGGCAAGATGCCACTTTGTGATTCATGGGCCTCCAGTTACGCATACAAGAATGAGGATTTGATTGCAAGATCAATATCTGAAATGTGAAGATTATGTGCATCCGTCAATTCCAATTAAAGTACAAATGTACTTCAATAATCAAAATACAAAAAATAAATCAGAATCCGGTTGATCCTGCCGGACCTGACTGCTATCGGATTGATACTAAGCCATGCGAGTCATTGTAGCAATACAAGGCAGACGGCTCAGTAACGCGTAGTCAACCTAACCTATGGACGGGAATAACCTCGGGAAACTGAGAATAATGCCCGATAGAACACTATATCTGGAATGGTTTGTGTTCCAAATGATTTATCGCCGTAGGATGGGACTGCGGCCTATCAGTTTGTTGGTGAGGTAATGGCCCACCAAGACTATTACAGGTACGGGCTCTGAGAGGAGTAGCCCGGAGATGGGTACTGAGACACGGACCCAGGCCCTATGGGGCGCAGCAGGCGAGAAAACTTTGCAATGTGCGAAAGCACGACAAGGTTAATCCGAGTGGTTTCTGCTAAAGGAACCTTTTGTCAGTCCTAGAAACACTGACGAATAAGGGGTGGGCAAGTTCTGGTGTCAGCCGCCGCGGTAAAACCAGCACCTCAAGTGGTCAGGATGATTATTGGGCCTAAAGCATCCGTAGCCGGCTCTGTAAGTTTTCGGTTAAATCTGTACGCTCAACGTACAGGCTGCCGGGAATACTGCAGAGCTAGGGAGTGGGAGAGGTAGACGGTACTCGGTAGGAAGGGGTAAAATCCTTTGATCTATTGATGACCACCTGTGGCGAAGGCGGTCTACCAGAACACGTCCGACGGTGAGGGATGAAAGCTGGGGGAGCAAACCGGATTAGATACCCGGGTAGTCCCAGCTGTAAACTATGCAAACTCAGTGATGCATTGGCTTGTGGCCAATGCAGTGCTGCAGGGAAGCCGTTAAGTTTGCCGCCTGGGAAGTACGTACGCAAGTATGAAACTTAAAGGAATTGGCGGGGGAGCACCACAAGGGGTGAAGCCTGCGGTTCAATTGGAGTCAACGCCAGAAATCTTACCCGGAGAGACAGCAGAATGAAGGTCAAGCTGAAGACTTTACCAGACAAGCTGAGAGGTGGTGCATGGCCGTCGCCAGCTCGTGCCGTGAGATGTCCTGTTAAGTCAGGTAACGAGCGAGATCCCTGCCTCTAGTTGCCACCATTACTCTCAGGAGTAGTGGGGCGAATTAGCGGGACCGCCGCAGTTAATGCGGAGGAAGGAAGGGGCCACGGCAGGTCAGTATGCCCCGAAACTCTGGGGCCACACGCGGGCTGCAATGGTAACGACAATGGGTTTCAAATCCGAAAGGATGAGGTAATCCTCAAACGTTACCACAGTTATGACTGAGGGCTGCAACTCGCCCTCACGAATATGGAATCCCTAGTAACTGCGTGTCATTATCGCGCGGTGAATACGTCCCTGCTCCTTGCACACACCGCCCGTCGTTTCATTGAAGTGAGCTCTTAGCGAGGTGACGTCTGATTGGCGTTATCGAACTTGGGGTTCGTGACAAGGGAAAAGTCGTAACAAGGTGACCGTAGGGGAACCTGCGGTCGGATCACCTCCTTAGACATGGAAAAGTGTACGGGTGTACATAATCTTCACATTGAAATCATCGATGCAATGCATCACCAAAAGTGATGTATGAAGGATGTAGTGGGCCACTTACCGGTGGCTTGCAATGATCGTCGTGCATAGTCGTGTAATATGTGGCTGAATATGCCGGTGTAAAGACGGTAATAGGTGGATTGCTAGGCTTGAGGAGAGATGAAGGACGTGGCAAGCTGCGATAAGCTCGGGGTAGGCGCACGCATCCTATGATCCCGAGATGTCCGAATGAGAATCTTGTGCTTATGCACATTCCAGTACACTAGTATTGGAAGTCGAACCGTGGGAATTGAAGCATCTTAGTACCACGTGGAAAAGAAATCAATTGAGATTTCCCAAGTAGAGGCGATCGAAAAGGAAAGAGCCCAAACTGAATCCTTCGGGAGATGTGGTGTTTTGGTATGATAATATGGAATCCTGGAACACAGCTGAAATGATCTGAAAAGTTCTGGCAAAGAGGGTGATACCCCCTTAAGCGAAGTGGGAATGGTCCTATTCATACCCGAGTAGTTGTCCTTGGTAGTGGGCAATGAATATGGGTGAAAGTAGCATCCGAGGCTAAATATTTCTCAAGACCGATAGTGGACTAGTACCGTGAGGGAAAGCTGAAAAGTACCCCGGAAGGGGGGCGAAAAGTGCATGAAACCTATTACTTACAGACGTGCGTGGCATGGAAGGTGATTTTTTCAGATTAGAGATTCTAGCAATAGAGTTGAAGATTTGATGTTCAAATCATCAGTGTTACGCGTTCCGTCTCGAAACACGGGCCAAGGAGCTAACTGTCATGGCAAGCTTAAACCTGTAAAGGTGTAGGCGAAGGGAAACCGAGTTCTCGCAGCTTCGCAAGAAGTCAGGAGAAGCGTGTGAAAGTGCGTAGAGTCATGGCGGCTAGGCTAGAAGCCAGTCGATCTATTCCTGAGCTAGATGAAGGCGGGCGAAAGCCCGCTGGAGGTCTTAAGACGTTCTGACGTGCAAATCGTTGTTGTGACTTGGGAATAGGGGTCAAAAACCAATCTAGACTGGCGCTCGCTAGTTCCAACCGAAGCGTCTCGCAGGCGTGCTTTGTGGAGGTAGTGTTTCCGGTAGAGCACTGATAGAGAGGCGCGGGGGAGAAATCCCTCACCTCTCATTCAAACTCCGAACGGATACACATCGTAGAAGCAAGGACACGGGTTCATGTGGCGTAAGGCTCATGACCGAAAGGGGTTTAACCCAGACTGAAGTTAAGGTCCCCAAATTTTTGCTAAGTGTCAAGCTAAAGAGCGTGTTCTCGCCAAGACAGCAGGGAGGTAAGCTCAGAAGCAGCTATCCTTTAAAAAGTGTGTAACAACTTACCTGCCGAGGGGGGATGCCTCAAAAACGGACGGGGCTAAAGCAAAATACCGATACTTTGGATAATCATCAGTGGATGATTCGTGGTAGGTTGGCGTAGTGATTGGGTCGAAGCAGGGCGATGACGTCCTGTGGACCGGTTTCTATTGCAGATCTTGGCGGCAGTAACAGCATAGTATAGTGAGAATCTATACCACCGTAAGCGCAAGGGTTTCCAGGCAATGCGTTATCAGCCTGGAGGTAGTCGATCCTAAGATGTACCTCAACAGAGTACACCGAATGGGAAACTAGTTAATATTCTAGTACCTTGCATCAAGCGTTTGAGCTATATGGTTCGCTTCCGGATAGGGGTTGTACAACCATCGTTGTATCTAACTATTCGAGGATTGGGGAGTGTCGTAATGACGAGAACTGATCCGAGGTAGGAATGGCTTCGCGTTAGCGAAGTTTTCTCGAATCCAGGAGACCATGAAAGATTGTGTAGTGAGTGAGATGTAAGTTCGTACCCAGAACCGACACAGGTGCGCTGGCTTAGAAAGCTAAGGTGCTACGGGTATACCGTATGGCGAGGGAATTCGGCAAATTAGTCCTGTAGCTTAGGTATAAGGGATGCCTGCAGTCTTCATGAGGAATGGGGACCGCAGGTTGCAATGACAAGGGGGTTTCGACTGTTTAATAAAAACACAGGCGACTGCTAGTCCGAAAGGATTTGTATAGTCGCTGAATCCTGGCCGGTGCCGGTACCTAAAACTTGGGTTCAACCGAGCTAAGGGCCGGTTAACGCCGGGAGTAACTCTGACTCTCTTAAGGTAGCCAAATGCCTTGTCGGGTAAGTTCCGACGCGCATGAATGGAACAACGAGAGCCCCACTGTCCCCGCCTACAACCCGGTGAAGCCACATAAGGTGGACGAACAGTCCATCAACTTCCATCGGGGAGAGAAGACCCCGTGGAGTTTTACTGCAGCTTGTGCTTGTGGTATAGTAAGAATTGCACAGGGTATCTGGGAGCTATGCCTAACATTCCCCGGGATGTTAGTGAAGCAACGATGTAACACCAGACTCTTTTTGCAGTACCACTTATCCAGTGAAGACCGGAGACACGTGCAGGTGGGCAGTTCGGCTGGGGCGGCACCCCTTTGAAAAGATATCAAAGGGGCCCAAAGTTGAGTTCAAACGGGGCAGAAATCCGTTGAAGAGGGCAAAGCCAAAAACTCGACTGAATGGATTTCCAAACGCACGGAATTCATAGACGAAAGTCTGGCTTAGCGATCCTTCGTGTGCCCACTATTGGGGCCCGGAGGTGACAGAAAAATTACCCCAGGGATAACAGGCTCGTCGCGGGCGAGAGCTCCTATCGACCCCGCGGTTTGGTACCTCGATGTCGGCTTTTCCTATCCTGGTCCTGCAGCAGGGGCCAAGGGTGAGGCTGCTCGCCTATTAAAAGGGAACATGAGCTGGGTTTAGACCGTCGTGAGACAGGTCGGTCTCTGCCTGATGGAAGCGCGAATAACTGAGGGGAAGTTGCTCCGAGTACGAGAGGAACAGAGCAGCGTGGCCACTGGTTTACCGGTTGTCTGATAAGGCAGGCCGGGCAGCTAAGCCGTTTAGGCTAAGTGCTGAAAGCATCTAAGCACGAATCCTATCCCGAGACAAGTTATTCTTTCGTAAGATGAAGGTCGGCAGCAAAATACTGCGTTGATAGGAAGGTGGTGTAGATCACAAGCTTCGGCGAGTGGTGAGCCAGCCTTTACTAATAGACCAACACATCGGTTCAGCCACTTACATAGAGACTATGCGCGATGATCATATTTCATATCATCAAGTGGATTACATAATACACGACTTGTACGATGATTTCATTTCAAATCATATATAGCGAAAGCTATTCATTTTTGATTTGATAATTAACTCCTAGCGTAAGCTGTGCAGTATAATTTTTTGAAATCCACCTAGTGAAAACTATGCACGACTATTTACTCTGTTATTGAGAATAACATACAACCACTTCTATTATATCGAATGAGAATTTAACTATGATAATGTCTACTTCTTTTGAAAATCTAAATATTGATTTTAGTGATTTTGAAGAAATCTTATTTGATCATTTTATTGTTGCAATCACTGATTTAGAAGGAACGATTATTTATGCAAACAAAAAATTCTGTAAACTTTCAAAATATTCAGAAGAAGAATTGATTGGACAAAATCACAGACTCATAAAATCCGATGAACATTCTGATGAGTTCTTTGCTGATATGTGGAATACTATTTCATCTGGTAAAATTTGGGATGGTGAAATTAAAAACCGCGCAAAAGACGGTTCATTCTATTGGCTAAAAACAACCATTATTCCTGTCTTTGATTCTGATAAAAATATTAAAAATTATGTTGCAATTAGAACCGACATTACTAAAGAAAAAAAGTAGAATCCAAACTTTTAGCATTGGAGAAAAAACTCCTTAAACAAAATGAAAATTTACTTTCTCAAGTTGAAAGTCAAAGCACTGATTTGGTCAAATCTGAACGATTGGCTACAATTGGAACTATGGCAAGTAGAATTGCACATGATTTGAAAAATCCTCTAACTATAATGCACACATATGCCGAAATGCTAACTCCTGAAATTCTGGCAAAACTCGAATCTAAAGATAAAGAAAAATGGCTTAGAATGCAAAATTCTATTTTTGATATGGAAAGAATTATTGAAGATGTTTTGGATTTTGCTAGAACTACTGAAATCAAAAAGAAACCTACCCCTTTTCAAAATATTCTAAAGTTGGCTATGAATCACGTAAAGTTCTCTTATGGTGTTGCTATCAATTTACCTGAAACAAATTTTACTATAAGATGTGATGCTAGAAAAATAGAGGGGGTATTATCAAATTTGCTTAATAATGCAGTACAAGCATTGGATGGTCAAGGCGAAGTTACTGTCACTACATCTGTTGATTCTAAATTTTTTATTATAAAAATTTCTGATTCTGGTCCCGGAATTCCTGAGAAAAACTTAGAAAAGATCTTCGAGCCTATGTTTACGACTAAAACCACTGGAACTGGCTTGGGCTTGGTAATTTGTAAAAGTATAGTTGAACAACACGGTGGCACTCTTTCTGTGAGTAACAAACCCACTACATTCACTGTCACTTTACCATTGTAGATGACTTTGGATTACAAATTCTATTCTTCTAATTCAATATCATTCTGAAGTTCTTTTGGTAATCCTATCCACCACTCATTTTGGTTTTCAGACATCAGACAAAATGATCTAAAGTTGCTAATAGATCTATTGCTTAATTCTTCAAAGTAATTATTCAACAAAATATGACAAAACTTAGTCTTTTACATATTTCACATCTGATGGGTCAGGATAATCTTTGATTTTTACAGTTACAGTGTCTCCTAATTTGTTGAAAATTCTCTGCCTTTTTTCATTTGTCAAAATCCATCCCAAAATAACATCAAATGGCAGTAGAAATGATTTTCCAAAACAACTTATCAGAATCCCTTTTAATTTTGGTTTTTCACCTGTGATATCCACAACTTTCAAATTGAGAATTTTTTTCCCAATTGTTTGACCTGTCTTGTATTCTAAAATTACCCAATAAATGAAAAATAAGATGCTAGTTGGAATATACTGTATATTTTCAGCCCATAGGCCATCTTCATCAAATTCATAATACGTTGACCCAAATGATAAAAAAATTATTGTTGTAGATATGCTTGAAATTATTATAAAATCAATTAACCATGCTAAAAATCGATCACTCCATTTTGCAAGTATAATTTTAGAATCTGATCCTTGCCTTTCATCACTCATATGGTGATTAGATATTTCAAATTAATAAAACATGTTAATCATTGGTTGACACAATTTACAACGCAGTTGATTTATTCTCTATTGGTGAGAACTATGTATGAAAGCAAAGTTTGCAACATCATGCACCTCTTGTGGTGATAAAATTCAACCTGGAAAAGAGATTGCAAAGAATAGAGATGAAAATTGGGTTCACAAACACTGTGTTGAGGATTCAGAAGGATTACCTTAGAAATTAATAGTCATATCTTTAAAATAATTTAGAATTATTTTTGATATCTATTAATCCTCTAGACTTATTTTTGTGGACATTTCGTAGAAATGAAAAAGATGTTGTGAATCTGTACACCTCCCTTTCCCCCGTCATGCAATTGGCTACTGGAGGATCTATGCTTAATTTTGGATATTGGTCACAAGATCATCCTGACCCAATTTCTGCACAAAAAAATCTCTGCCAAGTTTTTGCAGATCTAGCAGAACTATCTCCAGGAATGGATATCGTTGATGTTGGCAGTGGACTGTCTGCTCCATCTAAGTTGTGGAGGGATTCTTATTCTGATCTTAAATTGTATGATGTAAATATTAATTTCAAACAATTGGTCTTTTCTGGATCTCAAAAAAACATTGAATTTTTAAATTCCACTTCTACCAAATTACCTTTTCAAAACCATTCTGCTGATCGAGTTTTAGCATTAGAATCTGCACAGCATTTCAAACCTTTATCTGACTTTATTACAGAATCTAAAAGAATTCTGAAGCCTTCTGGATTGCTTGTTATTGCTATCCCTATAACCACCAAAAATGCTTCGTTCAGAGATTTGGGGCTTTTAAAATTTACATGGTCTTCTGAGCATTACAGTATGGATTATCTTAAAAATTTAATTTCATCTAATGGTTTTTCCATCTCTGAAGAAAAATTAATTGGTTCAAACGTTTACGATCCTCTTGCAAATTATTATTTAAAAAATAGAAATAAAATTAGGTATGCCATTTTGAAAAGTTATCCTTCATATGTTGAAAAAATTCTATTCAAGTCAATACAAAAAATGAAAAAAGCGTCTGAATCTAAAACAATTGATTATGCTCTGTTAAAATGTCATTTATGATTATACTCTTAGTATGTTTCGTGAAATCAAATTTTCCATAGCTCGCAAATATTCTGAATCTGAAATTTTTTCTTCTAATAGCCATTTTGTAGTTGTTTTCCACCATTTTGGAATTTCTGTATGATATGATTTACCATTATATTTTGTATCAAAGAAATTGGTATCTGTAATTTTTGTTTTATCTCCGACTGACAGAACTTCTGTTTCGTGAAATTCATACAAATAAACAAGCCCTGTATCTTTATCTATGATTTTGACATTTTGACCTGTAACATCACTAGCTAGCCATGATTGCTTTGTCCTGTTGTCTATCGTGTATGTGGTTTCAGTTATGATTTTCAAGTCTTTTGCAATGATGTCGTTTAATTTTATTGGCATTGGTATGACATACTCATAAAATTTACAACATTTCTCTGTCTTAATTAGTCCGTCCCAACCAAGATTCATCTGTGTTATGACAGTTCCATCTTTTGAAGTCTCTATGACTTTTAAAATTATTTCATCATCGCTAATTGAATATACTTCATGCTCTATTGTAAGAACGTCATTATACTTGTCAATATGAGAATATTTGATAAAATCCCCTTCATTAAAACATAATTTGCCTTGTTCACATTCTCTTTCTGTTGGTTCTGAAAGAAGAACTCCTGCATTAATCATGGTTCTAACACCGTATGCAAAGTCTGTATCTTGATTTACATTATCTACCCAAAGTTGAGCTTCTTTTTTAATCCAGTTGGGTATGACATTGGAATATTCCAAGTGCCTTTCTTTGATATAGCTTGAATCTCCTAAATATTTTTCAATTTCTGATATCAATACAATCTCTCTGGCAGGGTGTGTGCTATTCCATGCTATGTGATTGTATAAAATTACACATGCTCTGAGATTGGGAAAACTTGGATGTTGCTGAGATAAACTATCTACTCCTAGAAGTTGATATTCTTCATAAAAAAATTCACAGAATTTTAAAATGTCTTCTGTAGTGCTTACTCGAAAATTTGGATCATGTCCATAACTGTTTTGAAGACTAAAACTTGAGATTAATGCCACTACGATAATTCCAAAACATAGGATTTTCAATAATTCTATGGTTGGTGTTTTACTTATTAATTCCATGTGAAAATTTCTTAAATTCTGTGACCAATTTGGAACTGTACTGGAATCATGCATTCCTCTGATCTTTGTTCATTTTCTTCCTGAAATTGACTAGGTTTTTATTTTTGATATTTCAAATGTAGTCATTATGTCTGATGCTGCCTTGAAATTATATGGTGAAAAATGTAATCAACTACTCAATGAATCTGAGATTAGATTTGCAGGAATCGTTGATAAAGATGGTCAGCTAATAGCCGGTGGATTCAAAGAAGGTCTTGTGCCTCATGAAGGTGATGAAACCCGTTTACAGTCTTTTTTAGAATTTGTTTCAAAGGCATCTATAAGAAAAGAATATGATGAAAGTTTAGGCCCAATTAACTACCTTGCAGCTAGAAGAGATAAGGCCGTTTTAGTGAGTTTTCCTTTCCCAATCACCCAAATTCTGTTGTTAATTTCTGCGGAACCTTCTGCTAATATAGAAAGTTTGGCAAAAAAGGTTGTAGAAATTTTTACGGATGTTAACTAAGTATCTTTAAACAATCTTGCGAATTGTTTAATAATATCTTGAAAAATTGTCTTTAATTATGAATGTTCATTTTATCTTTATTTTCCTATTATGTATATTGCCATCATTTTTTGTTACTTCTTTTGCAAGTATTGATAATTTTACTACCGATAAAACATTATACAACACTGATGACTCTATAGTTATTTCTGGTAGTGTTGATTATGATCCTGATCTTTTTTCTATAATTGTCCAAATAATCACTCCTGATGGATCTGGTTTGGCTCATATTGATAGTATTATTCCAAACAATGATGGAACTTTCACAAAAATAATTAATGCTGGTGGTCCTACATGGTCTGAAAATGGATACTATACAATCAAACTTTCCTATGGTGGGAATTTGGAGAAATCTATAGAATATCAAAAATCTTCTGAATATGTTCCTCCTACATCAACACCAAGTACATCAACACCAAGTACATCAACACCAAGTACATCAACACCAAGTACATCAACACCAAGTACATCAACACCAAGTACAGAAATTAATGACTCGTTTACTGAGAATCCTAAAATGATACTTTTTGGGTATCCTGCTTTTGATAAATCTCCACAATATTATATTGACCGATACAATAATGAACCATCATACAAATCTTGGTTTGATAATCAATTCCCTTCGTATGATCTTAAACAAGTTGTAGGCTATCAATCGACACATGTGGAAAATTTTCCTGCTTTTGATAAATCTCCACAATATTATATTGACCGATACAATAATGAACCATCATACAAATCTTGGTTTGATTCACAATTTCCTGGAAAAACGATACATTCTATTTTAGGATTTTCTACATATGTTCCTGATTGGATCAAAGATTATGCAAGAAATTGGGCTATTGGGGAAATTTCTGATAATGAATTCATGATTGGATTGGATTTTATGATACAGAATAAAATTATTGTAATCTCAGATATTGATTCCTCTTCTTTTTCTACTGAAAATATTCCATCATGGTTTAGAAATACATCTCATTGGTGGGCTGCTGGATTGATATCCCAACAAGAATTTATCAATTCAATTAAATATCTAATCCAAGAAGATATTATTTTAATTAAATAACTTAGAATGCTTTTAATTTAGTTACACATAACTTATTTTATGAAAGCTACATTTGGTGCTGGATGTTTTTGGCATGTTGAAGATTTACTAAACAAAACAAAAGGTGTCAAATCTACTGCTGTGGGATATATTGGAGGCCAACTTCCAAATCCTACTTACGAAGAAGTATGTACTGACAAAACAGGTCATGCCGAAGCTGTAGAAGTAGAATATGATCCTAATGAAATTTCTTTTGAAGAACTTTTAGATGTATTTTGGTCCAATCATAACCCTACAACTTTAAATCGTCAAGGACCTGATGTTGGAAATCAGTATCGCTCTGCAATTTTTTATCATGATGAAAAACAAAAAGAGATTGCTGAGAATTCAAAACAATCTCTTGAAAAATCAGGAAAATATGATGATCCTATTGTCACTGAAATAGTTTCTGCTCCTACATTTTACAAGGCAGAAGAATACCACCAAAAATATTTCAAAAAACACGGCTTTTTTTAGATTACTTTACAATTACAACTGGAATCTTTGATGTATGTATAACATAATTTGAAACGCTTCCAAAGAACATCTCTTTTGCTGAACTTCTTCCACGAGACCCCATTACGATCATATCAAAATTGCCCTTGCCTTGTGCCAATTTAATGATATTGTATCCGATCTCTCCACTGGCAATTTTTTCATTAAAAACAATCCCGTTTTTGGCAGCTAAAATTTTAGCCTCCTCCATGAATTTCTTGACTTTGGCATTTAGACTTTTTTCTACTGAGCCTACTCCTCTGAATTCTGAGTGTGGCGGTGCATAAATTGAGTAAATTCCTGTAAGTGTGGCCCCACAACTCCTAGCTATTGTGATTGCCATTTCTAACCCTCTGATGGAATTTTCAGATCCATCTAATGGCACCAATATTTTTGAAATCTTCTTTTTGATCACAATTATCTTCTTAGGTTGATCCTAAAAAACATACTTCGACTCCTCAATCTTGGTTGTATTTTGTGTGACTGATCGTCGAATTAATGAAAACTTATCTAGTGATGGTAATTGTTGCTAAAATAGTGGAAGAGAAATTCCTTAAAATCGATGGCAACAAAATTCGATATTTAGAATCGGGCCATTCAAAAAAGACTGTTGTTCTACTTCATGGATTGGGGGCATCAGCTGAAAGATGGCTGAATGTACTTCCTTATTTTTCAAAAAACTATCACGTGATTGTTCCTGATTTGATAGGGTTTGGATTGAGTGACAAACCTCACATTGATTATACTCCTGAACTCTTTTCAGAATTTTTAGAAAAATTCTTTGCAAAAATAGGAATTGCCCATCTTAATCTGATTGGCTCTTCATTAGGTGGTCAAATTGCAGCAAACTACACTTCAACACATACTGATGAAATTGAAAAACTCATTCTTGTTTCTCCTGCAGGAGCTATGCAGCAATCTACTCCGGCTCTTGATGCATATGTTATGGCTGCGCTATACCCTAATGAAATAACTGCTAAAAATGCTTTTGAATTAATGGAAGGTTCTGGAGAAGAAGTTCCCCAAGAAATTATTACTGGTTTTGTTGAGCGAATGCAATTGCCCAATGCAAAACTGGCATTCATGTCTACTATTTTGGGTTTAAAAAATTCTAAACCTATTACTACCAAACTTGATTCAATTAAAACTCCAACTTTGATTATTTGGGGATCTGAAGATCCAGTTATTCCTATTGATTATGCTGATAGTTTTATTTCATCTATTCAAGATTGTCGATTTTTTAGAATGGATGGTTGTGGTCATACTCCCTATGTTCAAGAGCCTGAAATTTTTGCTACTAAAGCATTGGAATTTTTGAATGGCATTTAGATCCATTTAAATACTAATAATTCCAACTATTACCTATGAGTGGTAATCAAAACCTATACGACCCTTCTGAGATGTTCAAATCTTGGATTCAAAAAAGCGGACGCGCTCAAGCAGAATTTATCAAAAATTTTGGTTCTTTAATGACAAACCAATCTGGCCAAACATTCAATCCTTTGGAAACCCTCAAAGGAGTTTCTGAAAGTGCACGACAAACTCAATCTAATATGATGGACAACATGTCTTCCATGCAAAGTAAAAGCATGGATACTATGTTTAGCATCGGACAAATGCTTCCTTCCTTCATGAATTGGGGTGCTTACAAAACTACTATCAGTAGCAATGGCAGAATTTCAATTCCTGAAGCTGAACGTAATGCCCTCGGTTTAGGTGATGGTGATTTAGTTCAAGTCATTATTTTACCAATAGCCAAAAAACCAAAAATAAGGAGGTGAAACAATGAGTAAAAACGAAACAACACAAACAAATCCAAAAGATGTGTTTTCTGTATATCAAGAAAACGTTGACAAACTCTTCAACGGTATTAAACAATCAGTCCCACAATATCACCAGTCAATCACTAATGTACAACAGGAATACCTTCAAGCATATGAAAATGTAGTAGATTCAACTATCTCGCTGCAAAAAGAATATGTAAAGAAAGCAGGTATTGCAGCAAATATTCCTGAAGCAACATTAAAAATGATTAATGATACAACTGAAGAATTTGTAAAGGCAGCTTCTATACAAAACCAAGTGACCCTTGCAACTATTGATGCAACACAACAAAATATTAAAACGTTCAACGATAATGCAAAATCATTTGCTGACCTTAACAGAAACATTCTACAATCTTGGATTTCTTCATTCACTACAAAAACAAACTAGTGAATAACCATTTTTTATTTTTTATTTTTTTATGATCTTTCAGCTAACCATTTTCCTAGCTCAGGTAAAACTTTCTTCTGTGAAAGAGAACTGGCAATCATTCCAACATGTCCTGTTGGATACATTCGCAATGTTTTATCTTCACTTCCTATTGCGTAATGTAGTGGCATACTGCATTCTGGAGATACTAGATGATCTCCTACGGCAATTTGTGTAAATGTAGGCATGTCTATTTTCTTCAAATCTATGTGCTCTCCACCAACATACATCTTATTTTGAATTAACAAGTTGTCTTGATAGATGTCTTTAATCCACTGCTTGAATAATTCTCCTGGTATTGGAGGTGTATCTCCTAACCATTTCTCAACTCTGAGGAAATTATCTACAAATTTTTTGTTATCAATATTTTTGAAAAATTTAACATATTTTTCAATTCCTTGCTCGAATGGTTTTAGAACTGAAAAACAATAATACATGAATTCTGGAGGCATGTTCCCTATAGTTTCAACCATTTTATCAACATCCATGTGTTTTGCAAGATTACTGATTACTGTGGTATCTCTCCATCCGTCAATTACTGGAGCTGTTGCAATGTAATTTTTTACACTTTCTGGATGTAATGTTGTATATGCAGTTGCAATTGTCGCTCCAGTACAATAACCTTGTAATGAAATTTTTTCGTTAGATGATTCATTTTTAATATATTCTACAGCAGAATCCAAATACCCGTTAACATAATCATCAAAATCAAGATATTTGTCCATGCTGGTTGGAGTTCCCCAGTCTAACATGTATACATCAAAACCTTGTTGAAGAAGATTTCTTACCCAACTTTTTTCTGGTTGAATGTCTAGTATGTGATATCTGTTAATTAATGCATATGATATTAGAAGAGGTGTTTTGTGTTGTTTTTCTGTAAGTGGTCTGTAACGTATTAATCTTGTTTTGTCTAACTCATGAACTATATCGTGTGGTGTCACTTCTAAAGTTATTTCATCTGGTGCTGAAACTAATTTAGGTGCATCCATAACATTTTTACTGAATTTTAAAACTTCTTCAATAATTTTTGGATCTATTCTTGATTCATTATGCATTTTTTTTCACCTCTTTTTTCTTTAATTGTAATTCTAGTTTGCCTACTCTTTTTTTAAGAGAATGAAGTTCTTTGTAAACTTCGTCAATTTCTTCTTTACTTGGAAGATTGACTGATTGCAAAACTACATTTGTAATGTTATTCCAATGTTTCGTCAATTCCAATTCTTTTGAAACAAGTTTTCCATAGTTTTCTCCGAATTTTTTGGAATCAAACAATTCTGTAAAATCGTTATCAAAAATATCTATCCATATTCTCTTGAATGCTTCTATCTGTTCGACATCCTGTGGAACTTCTGGGGCTTTTAGATTTACTTTCTTTTGAGCCTCTTCCCATGCACTTGCAAGTTGTTTATAATATTCTGTAAGATATTGATTAAATCCCATCAAATCTTCATTTATCTCAATTAGTTCTGTGGTTATTTTTTTAGAATTTGCAGCAAATGCTCTCATTGGACCTGTTGATGCTAATGCTTGTGGTTTGCTTGACATCAGATGTATAAGATCTGTCCAAAATAGTGACAAATGCTTGTAATAATCTGTAATTTCTTTTGGTGAATTTGGTTGCACAGATATCTATAATTACAGATCGCAATAAATAGTTCGATTACTAAATTAGACTAATGGATAATGTTGATGAGCTTGAAAAAATATGCCAGAAAATTATTCAATTAGATCCAAAAATGCGTTCAGCTAGGCTCATCAATAGTAGAGGGCATCTTACAGCAGGTGGGATGAGAGATGGAGTATTTTCATTAGAGGACCAGAAACAGGATGAAATGATGTTCATGGAACTTGCCTTGCGAGTTAGAATGAGACATGAATTTGATGCTGAATTTGGAGAAGTTCATTTTTCAATGTCTTATCGAGACAAAGTAATTGTAATGAGCTTCCCTCTGAGTAATGATGATGTTTTGTTGTTATCTTGTGAAAAAGAAATTGATTTTGGAAAATTACCATTTAAAGTTCTTAAAATAATCAAACCTCTAAAAAAATCTCCTACGAAGACATTTTAATCATAACAACTTAATTCTGTCAATTCTGTTAATCAACCATGTCTACACAAAATGTAAGTTGGAATGAAATTGAATCCCTTGTTGAAATCCTTTCTAAAAAAGTTTTAAAATTGCCCCGAACTTTCTCTAGTATAACTACTCTTAGCAGAGGCGGGTTGGTTCCTTCACGCTTACTTGCAGACCATCTTGGCATAAAGAAAATTTATGTTGATAAAAAGAAAATTTCTTCAAACTCCTTGTTTGTTGATGATATATTTGATACTGGAGATACATTTAATGAAGTTATGCCTAGGATAGATGACTCTTCAAAATTAGTTTTTGCTACTTTATTTGCAAGACGTGGAAAAAAATATCCTAAACAGCTTGTTTATGCTAAAAAAACAAATAACAATGCATATGTTATTTTCCCTTGGGATAAATTAGAATTTCACAGATCTAAAAAATAGTATTCATGCTCCTAGTCATTGAGCATTTTTCTTAATCCTGAACATCTATTCCTAATTGTCACTTCGGTAACTCCTGATGCAATTGAGATGTCTTTTTGTGATTTGACTTCACCTGTACTAATACATGCAAGATAAAGCGCAGCTGCTGCAATACCCATTGGGTCTTTTCCTGCAACCATGCCTATCTCTTTTGCTTGATTAAGAATTGCTATTGCTTTACGTTTGCTTTTTTCACTTAGCTCTGCAATGCTTGCAATTCTTGATACTCCTTTTACAGGATCAACAACTGGCATCTTTAATTCTAATTCTCTAAAAATTAATCTATAACATCTTGCCACATCTTTTCTTCTAATGTTTATTCCCTTTGCAATATCGTCCAATGTTCTTGGTGTTTCTGTATTTCTACATGATGCATAAAGACATGCTGCAACCAATCCTTGAATTGAGCGACCTCTGACTAATTTTTTTTCCATAGCTTTTCTGTAAATGTAAGCTGCTTTCTCAATTACTGCATCCGTTAAAGCAAGTTTGTCTTTTAGTTTGTCCATTTCATTAAGTGCTTGCCTCAAATTTCTATCTGCAGAAGAATGTGCTTGACTTCTACTATCCCATGTTCTTAATCTTTCAATTGAACTCTTTACACTTGCAGATAGGGGTTTTCCAGTTGCATCTTTGTTTGCTGCACCAATAACTGTAGATAGCCCCATGTCATGCATTGTAAGGGATGTTCCAGCTCCTGTTCTTGCTTTATTCCCTTCTTCATTTGAAAAGGAACGCCACTCGGCACCTGTATCTGCAATCTTGTCTGTTACAACCAATCCACATTTACTACAGAATAGTTCTCCCGTGGTTTGGTCTGTAACCATTTTTTTATCTCCACAGGATGGACATTTTGGCCCTGCAATCATTTGATTTTTAAGCATAATGCTAATATTTGCAAAAATGCCTTATTATCCATTTTACACAATATCTGCAGGTTAATTGTATGTAGGTTGAGCTAATCCTCATTCCAATGTTTTAGAATATGTATTGATTTTTTGATTTTAATTTAGTAAACAGTATGCATATGATGGAGTGAATGATGAATACATTATATTATTTTCATCATTGCTATGTTTCCAACCAAGTGAATGTCCTAATTCATGTGTCATTATAGTTGCAACACTATTAACATCATATAGTTGAAATCTTCCATCACAATTATAATCTCCCAATGCAACTTCTACTACGCCTTTTCCAAGATGTGCATGGCCTAACACTCCATCTCCTATGTCGCGAACAACCCATGTTACCCAAACATTAGCTTCCTGTTTTTGGTTTGTGACTTCAAATTTAGCTATTGTTTTTTTGTTTTCTAGTGGTACTCCTATAGGTTCCCAAAATCTGAAAGAATCTTCTAATGTGCTGATATGATCTAATGGTAATCCTGATGGTTGCTCATTAACAAATACTTTGTAATGAATAATGTAAACATCATTTTCTATATGATAAGTTGGATCTGGAAATCTATCTGATGCTCTTTTGACCTCTTCTTCAAAATTCCATTTTACATAATCTCTGAGAAATTTTTTTATGACATCCTGACTAGGATTGGGATATTCTATGTATCTTTTCTCTTTGATAATGTTATTTGAGATATCTCTTAGATATTTTTCAAATAAATAAAATTCATAATCTAACTCTTCTTGAGATTTTTGTGGATAGTTTTCAATATTGACTGAAATAATTCCATTTTGAATCAAGTATTGTATTCCTAAAACAAATGCTCCTTCATCTATTGAGCCATCAGCCCACCATCCTGCATTATTTTTTACCCATTCCGGGATTTTTTCATCAGATTTACTTTGCGCCTCTACTGGTGGAATTTGAATAATTTTCTTCTCGATTAAATAAATTAATGCTGAATTGAATTCTGAATCTTCTATACTTCCTTCTGACCACCATTTGGCAATTGGCATTACCCATTCTGGAATTGATGTGATTTCTTCTAACTGTTTTGGTTTTTCTGTTGGTGTATAAGGATATTTTGAAATTACTTTGTTGATAAAATCTCTATAATTGTTAATTACAATACTATTTGGTTTTTCTTTAGATGCTTTTTCAAAATATGATAGTGATTCATGATATTCTCCCAAATTTCCAAAACCCACCCCCATACCTGTTAAAGAAATAACATCATTTGGTTTGTGTTGTAATATTTTGAAGAATTGTTTTAGTGAATTGGTATGCTGATCAAGATTACTTTGAGCAATCCCCTTCATTTTTAATGTGGAGATGTTGTTTGGGATAATTTCTAATATTTCATCATAAATGGCAATTGCTTCTTTGTATTCCCCTTTGACAAAATGTTCTTTTGCTGAATTAAACATTGTTTCTGGATTTTCATTACTCTGAGCAAATGCATTTTGCGAAAGCAGTATCACACTAAACAAAATCAGAAACAAAAAACAAATTTTCATTCTATATTTTTCCATATGTTGATTTTGTTTATACTTTATTTCTAATTTGTACTATCCCAATGCGTACTTTTAGATGAAATATTTGAATCGTTCACGTATTAGAAAATCTTTAATTGATTAATGATTACGTGGTTTTGTATTGACAAATATTGGTACTGGGGAAATCATTTACGAATTACGAAAAAAGATTCAGGAGATACAAATGAGCCTAGATCAATTGGGCGACCCTTCTGCTGATATGCCTGAAATGATTCAGTCTGCCAATTTACTGCGTTCAAATGAATACCTTTCAAAAGCCAATGAAAAGAAATCTGAATTGATAATTGCATATGGGCAATATTCTGCAGCCCTTGAAGAATTACTTTCATCTGTTTTTGATATTCAAAAAGATCTCAAAGAAATTCTAAAAGAACAATCTTCACTAATTGCCGATTCCCCAAAAAAAGCCACAAAATCTAAAACAAAAACAAAGAAAAAATAATTTTATTTTGATACATGCGTGATATCTCCTGCTATGACTTTGTGCGATTTGCCATTCTCTGCTATAATTAACGCTCCGTCTTCATCAATTTTGATTGCCTTACCTTTGATTTTTCCACCAATTGTATCTAACTCCACATTTTTTCCTATGGTTGATGATCTTACTGTCCATTCAGAAATAATTTTCTTTGTTTGTTTTGAATTCAATAATTTGTATATTTTTTCTAATTCTAACAAAAACGATTGAACAAGTTGCACTGGCTTAACTTTTTGTTTTTGACCGTTCAACGATGCTATTCCATAAAAATTGGGAGTTTCTTTTAGTACTTTTTCAATTTGTTTTACATTGACACCAAAATTAATTCCAACTCCTAACACCAAGTTTTCAATCTTGTTTGATTCCAATGATGCATCTACTAACATCCCTGCCACCTTTTTGCCTTTAATGGTTAAATCATTAGGCCATTTTAATTCAGGCTTGATTGAAAATGTTTTTTCTATTGCAATTGACAATGCAAGTGCAGATGCTATTGGAAATAATGTTGTAATCGAAATATCAAATTTTGGTTGAAAAATTATTGAAATCCATATTCCTCCTTTAGGCGAAATCCATTTCCTGCCAGATCTTCCACGACCCCCTGTTTGTTTTGACGCAACTATTACTGCCCCTTCATTTGCAGGGTCGCTTGCCATCTTTAATGCCTGATTTTGAGTTGAATCTATTGAATCAAAATAATATGCTTGTTGCCCAATAACCTTCGTTTTTAAATTTGAAGTGATTTCCCATGGTAATAATAATTCTGAATTTGAAATTAACTTGTATCCTAATTTTTGTTTTGATTCGACAACGTATCCTAACTCTTGAATTTTTTTGATATGTTTCCATACTGCCACTCTGCTTATTCGTAACACGTCACTCAAATCCTGCCCTGAGAGATATTCTGTATTGTGAGTTTGTAAAAATGTCAATACTTTGACTAATCCTGGATTATCAAATGAATTGTAAATCAACTATGGTTTGTTTTTGTTTCAAGTATAAAACACAAACTAGAATCCTATATCAAAATCAAATCCGCCATCATCCATTCCGCCATCATCCATGCCTCCATCTGCTGTGTCTGGTAAATTTTCAGGTGCAACATAATCTGACATTGCCATACCCATCATGCTAAACATCATCGAAAACATCATCATATCCATTATCCCAAAAAACATCATTGATGGGATGAATGATTTGTTATTTTCCATCTCTTGTTTTAGCTTCTCTTTGTCTCCTGATTTGTATAATAATGACATTTGATTCCATTTTGTTTGCAATTCATGAACTCTTTCATCTAATTCTTTGGTGCCTTTTTCCGTAGTAGTGATCTCTATTTTTGTTCCAAACCATCCTTTTTTTTCTTTGGCTTGTATGAATCCCCTCTTTTCTAATTGCTCTAAAATTGAATTCAATTCCTCTGGTTCAATCTTGGTCATTTTTTGAATCTTTTCAAATTTTTTCATTCCATGTTTTATTGCTCCTAACACTATGAGATCCTTTGGCTCTGATTCCATAGCAACTAACTGTAATCACTGATAAAAAAATTCTTTGATTGAGTGACTAAAATTCAAAAATTATATTCTTGATGATTAAATGATCTTTGTGGAGCAAGATCCTTCTTCGGATGAACAAATTCGTGAAATTCTTTCATTAAACAAAATAGCAGTAGTTGGAATGTCTAAAAATTCTTCAAAAGCCGCACACTATGTGCCCAAATATCTGTCTGATAATGGATATGATGTTACTCCTGTAAATCCAACTGCCGATGAAATATTGGGGAAAAAATGCTATAGCTCACTTTCTGAAATTGATGGAGAAATTGATGTTGTTGATATCTTTAGACCCTCTGATCAGGTATTGCCTGTGGTACAAGAAGCAATAAAGAAAAAACCTAAGGTAATTTGGCTTCAAGAGGGTATTCATAATTCTGAAGCTGAAGATTTGGCAAAAAAAGCTGGCATCAAAGTGGTTTTTAATCGATGCATGTTGGCTGAACATCAGAGATTGTCCAAATGACTGACTTTGAAAATTTTTATCATGATTTATTGGAATTTGTTAAAAAATATGAAGATCAAAACATTCCTCTAAAAATAGAAAAGGATCTTGAAAATGATATTGTCAAAATATTTGGTGAACAAATTTCTTCTTTGGCCAGAGCACAAAATGGTCTTAATGATGTGACCGAACTTGCATATACTACCGCTGAACATCATCCCTTTTGGAACTTAATCTACAATTGCTCCGAAATTACAAATAGTGTTTTGGAAAAATGGACCTCGTCTCTTTCTGAAGAAGATATTTCTGATATTGAATGGGCCATCAAAGAATTGAATCAAACATTGGAAAAAATTAAAAAACAAAAACCTTCCACTTGCTAGGCAGAGATAAATATTCTGAACTAGTAATCTTCTCATGCCTATCAGGATTGGATTAATTGGCAAAACTAACACTGGAAAGACTACCTTCTTTAATTCTGCCACTTTATCTTCTGAAGAAATATCTTCATATCCATTTACTACAAAATCTCCAGTATCAGGTGTTGCACATGCAATTACTTTGTGTGTTCATCCTGAATTCAAAATTCAAGACAACCCAAATAATTCAAAATGTCTTGATGGTTGGAGATACATCCCTATAGAACTAATTGACTTGCCTGGTCTGATAAAAGATGCTTGGAAAGGGAAAGGTCTTGGAAATCAATTCTTGTCTATTGCTGCACAATCCGATGCATTACTACATGTTGTTGATGCTTCTGGTGGAATTGACTCTGCTGGAAAAATAACTGAAGTTGGAAGTGGAGATCCAATATCTGATTTTGCAGATATTGAGGAAGAATTAATCATGTGGTATCATAAAATTTTAGAAGGAAACCGGGACAAAGTTTCAAAATTAATTAAAACCGGCACTGATGTTCTGGATGCTATCACTGATCTTTATCGTGGTATTGGAGTTACTAAAACACACGTAAAAGACACTTTTCATGTAACGAATCTTGAAGAAAAAGATTTTGATGATTTTGACATGGTTGATAGCAAAAAGTTTGCATCTTATTTACGCAAAATTTCAAAACCTACTTTGATTGTTGCAAATAAAGTTGATGTTGTTGGTGCTGACAAAAACTTTGCAAGATTAAGAGAACGATACAATGACTCTATAGTAATTCCTGTTAGTGGTGATAGTGAATTTGTACTGAGACGTGCCGAACAAAAAGGATTAATTAAATATTCTCCAGGATCTGAAACATTTGAAATTTTAAAACCTGATGAATTAAATGAAAAACAAATCAACGCACTTAATTTTATCAAAAAAGAGATTATGGGGGAATACATGAGAACAGGCGTTCAATTTGCTCTTAATGTTGCAGTGTTCAAACTGTTAAAAATGAATTCTATCTATCCTGTAGCTGATGAAAAGAACATGGCTGATAAAAAAGGAAGAATATTGCCTGACCTTATTTTGTTAAAAGATGGTGCAACTATCAATGATCTTGCTAATGAAATTCATTCTGATTTAACAAAAGGCTTACTTTATGGTAAAGATTTGCGATATAACTTGAGATTGCCTGTTGATTATCAACTAAGAGATAGAGATGTGGTTTCTCTAGTCAGTGCAAATAAAAAATAATCACTCTCGTTTCTTACTTCTCGGTTTTGTTCTTAGTACTGCTTTACAGCAAATACAGCGTGTTTCATCTACTTTTAAAAACAAACCACAAAAAGTACATCTTTTTTGCCCAATTTCATACCTGATCTTATTTGGCACTGACTCTGCTTTGTGCATTTGACAAATACCTCTACAAGTTCTTCCCATTAATTTCACCTCCTACTTTTTCTTTAATTTCATTTGTTATGTTTCTGATTGTAACTGCACTTATTCCAGAAATTTTTGCAATTTTCAACTGAGTGACTTTTTCTTTATTCATCAATGATGCTAAATTAATGGCGGCCGCTACCATTGCCATTGGATTTTTACTTGTAGATACTTTTTCTTTCATGGATATATGCAATATTTTAAATGCCAATCTTTCAGTTTTTTCTGAAATTTGAACTGCCTTGGACACCCTATTGACAAATTCGATTGGACTGTAAGCTTCTGGATACAAATCCAATTCTTTTACAAGAAATCTGTAAATTCTTTGCAAATTTTTCTTCTTTATGTTTCCTGCATTTGCTATATCCTGTAACGTTCTTGGCGTGTCTGTTAATCTACATGTGATGTAAACTGTTGCACATAACATAGATGCGGTGGATCTTCCTGCTAGTATTTTTTTTGCTGCAATTTTTCTAAACAAATAAGCCGTTTCCTCAACTACTGATTCAGGTAATGCTAATTTTGAACTAATTCCATCTAGCAATGTAAATGCTTTCTGAAATGATTTAATTGATATTGCCGAACGACTATTCCTATCCCACATCCTCAAACGATAAAACATTCTTTTATTTTCATTTGATAGTGATTTTCCTGTCGCATCTTTATCTTGAGATTCCATTATTGTAGATAATCCTCTATCTGCCATCTTCAATGATGTTTTCATTCCTACTCTGGAATTAGTTTGATATTCTTCTCCGGTGAGACCTATTGCTTCTGTACTTGTATCCACTGCTTTTTCTAGTGAAACTACCCCGCAATTACTACATGCTATTTCCCCCGTGTATGTATCAGTAATTATTTTATTTTTTTTACAATTTTTTTGATGTATTAATTCCGCCAACATACTATGATGTTGATTTTAAATTATTTAAGAAACTAACATTCTAAAATCTAGTGCTAATTATGGCTACTTTTTTGAGATGTTACGGTATTGTTGGCACTAGTATTTTTTTTGTATTTGATAAATATAATGGATTAAAAATGAAATTGTAAATGCCTCACATTTCTTTAGATAGGAAAATTGATCTATTTGATTTTGCCAAATCTTTTTCTTCTGTATTTGAAAAATCCCCCCTGATAAAAATTTCGACGATATATGTGGAAAAAAATGGATTTAACGCATTATTACCTGCAGTTATAATTGATGAAAAACATCAAGAGTTTTTAATTGAGATATCTACAACTCTAAAAAAAACTACTATCCGCTTATTCCCGATGACTGATCCTGTTAAGACAAATGCAGTTAAATCTTCTTTAGTAAAAATTTACCATCAAATTAAAAAACACTTTCCTGATATTTCTATTTCAAAAACAAACTTGTTAGAATATTTGGAATCGGATTTGACCTCTTGAAATCTTAATTATGCACTTCGTATAATTTTTGGAATCTCTTCTAATTTTACATCTAATACTATTTTGGCATCAATTTTTGGGATTTTTTTAGATTGCATGGCACACCCTCCAATTAAAATTGGAATGTTATGTTTTTCTTTGATCTTTTTTACTAGTCTTTGACCTGCAGAAAGATTATCTTGTAATGTTATTGAGATCAGTACTATGTCGGGATTATTATTTTCAATAAAACTTATGATTGATTCTGTTGGGATAGAAGTCCCAATATTGTAAACTTTGAATCGTTTTATTGAAAGATATGTTTCCAATACGTCGCATCCTAAATGATGTTCTTCTCCTAATGGAACGCATATTAGCACTTTTTTCTTGTTTGCTGTTCCTGAAACTTTATCCATGATAATTTTGACTAGGGTCTGGGCAATGTTACTGGCTACATGCTCTGTTGCTATACTTATTTTGTTACTGGCCCAATCTTCGCCAATATCATACATAACTGGTTTTAGGATTTTATCAAAAAAATCTGCTTCATTAAAAATTTTAACATATTCTTCGTAAATTTTAACAGATTCTTCGATATTCCCCTCAGTTAATTTTTTGTATAGTCGTTTCTTTGATTTTCTTGTTGCCTCTTCTCTTTTTTTGATGTCTTTTGGATTATGTGATGCAAGAATTGACAACACTTTGGGGTCGTTTCTGTATTCTATTGGTATATCGTCTTTTACTACATCTGATGCCTTTCCAAGATACTTTACAATCTCTTGTCTAGATGTGCTTTTTTTTGAATCCCATATGCTTTTAACGAGATAAAGATACTGATCTGATTTTACTTTCTTGGCTCTGATGTAGACCATACTTTTCTTTTGGCAACTGCTATTTAACTAGTGCTAATTAAAATGTATAGTGCTAAATTATCACTTACACTTTTTTATAATTGAATTTTTTTGGCGGTGTTTTAGAACTAGTAAAATAAATTATCACTAGTTTAAATAATTTAATTGTTAAAGAAAATTTGATTGAAATATGTTTGTCAATATTGAAAAAATCTTTTCTGTATTGACATTGAAGAGAGGTTCTGTTAATGGATAAGATAATTTTATCTAAAACTATTCCACAATCATCTCCTTTTTCAATTATGGTTACTGGTTCCACTGGTTTTATTGGCTCTAGATTGATATCATTACTCGCTTCTAATGGATATACTGTTACTGGATTGAGTAGAAGAAAATTAGATATTACAAACAATGTAAAATATGTACAAGCTGATGTGTTTGACAATGATCAACTATGTCAAGCAATGAAAGGAATCGAAATCGCATTTTATTTACTTCATTCTATGGAAGGAACTAAAGATCAATGGCAAGAGTTTGCATCTAGAGAAAGAATTCAGGCTCAAAATTTCCTCCAAGCTGCTACAAAGGCCGGAGTAAAAAGAATCATTTACTTGGGCGGATTGGTCAATGACAGTTTGGATTTATCACCTCATATGAGGAGTCGCAAAGAAGTTGGTGAGATTCTTGCATCTGGCAACATTCCTGTAACTGAGTTTCGTGCATCCTTGATAATTGGTGCACAAGGTGGCTCTTATGCAATGCTCCGTTATCTTGTGGAGCGATTACGGATAATGGTTTGTCCTTCTTGGGTAAAATCTCTAGCTCAACCAATTGCTGTAGATGATGTAATTTTCTATTTGGCAGAATCTCTTTCAAAGCCTGAAACCGTGGGCCAAATATTTGAAATTGGAGGTCCTGATAAAATCACTTATGAGGAATTGATGAGAATCTATGCTGCATATTTGAACAAAAATTTATTCGTTTTACAAATTCCATTTTTAACTACTCGGCTTTCATCTTACTGGGTTGATCTGATTACTCCTGTGAAAGCCTCTCTTGCAAGACCTCTCATTGATAGTCTTGTACATGACACTGTTGTCACTGATGATAAAATTACTCAAATTATTCCTCTAAAATTAAAATCTGTAAGAGAATCAATTGACATTGCTACAAAAGAAATGGAATCTTCCCCTCCAAAATCTGAATTAAAAGAAGAAAAATCTGGTTTTAAAATCAATCAAAACGTCATCCAAATTTCATTATTTGCATTGGCCGTCATTGGAACATCATACTATTGGTTAGATGATAGACCTGAAGTTTATCAAACTCTTTGGTTACTGGGTTCATCTGTATGGTATGTTGCTATTTTCATGTCAATATTATTAATTCGAAATAAAACCCGCTTAGGATATTTTATTGCAGGAATGATTTCTTGGGTGACTCTGGCATTTTGGTTATTTGATGACTTTTATGTCGTTTTTGAAACTTCCTTGATTGCATCGCAACCAAATGAATTGATGACTATTCGAAATTTTATTGGTATTGCAGTTGCATCAATCACTGTCATTGCATCTCATAACTTGTTTCATAAGGTGATAGATTATCAGTACAAAGGAAGACCTATCTAGATTGGTCTTTTTAGGCTATTTTTTTGATTTTTAACATAATTTCATTAGTCATTTTTAACAAATCGTTGATGTTGCTATCTCCTGCAAAATTTCTTGTCATACATGTTTACCTTGAAAATTAGACATAACAGATTGTGTGTTATTTCATATGACAGCCGTTTTTTGAGCCTGTTTTAATTATTCACAATATGTACAAATGAGTTATCTGAGACTTTTAAATTGATAAATTTTTCAGGCTGGATTATTTTTGCAAGAATTTCAATTCCCTCTATAGTTCTGATGCTTGGTTTGCTAAAAAATGAATTTGCATCCACTGCAAAAACCCTTTCTTTTTTTACCGCAGTTAAAGAATTCCACATCTTATTATTTTTTAGGACTTTATTGTATTCTGAAATTGTTCTATGAGTATCAAAACCACAGGGCATTAAAATTATGATGTCTGGGTTTGATTTTGTTATTTCTTTCATTGTTAATCTTCTTGAGTGTTCTCCTGTCTTACTAATCATGTTAATCCCCCCTGCGATTTCAATCATTTCTGGAACCCAATGACCTGCTGTGAAAAATGGTTCAATCCATTCAATTGCAAGAACTTTTAGATTTTTTTTAATGGTTGATTCTTTGATGTTTTGAATTCTTTTTTCTAATGAATCTGTAATCTCTTTGGCCTTTTCTTTACAGTTTAGTATTCTTCCTAATTTTGTCACCGATTCTATGATTTCTTTTATATTGTGTGGATCCATTGAATGAATAATTGGTTTTGTTTTTAGAATTTTGATTGCCTTGTTTACCTGATTAGTATATGCAGCACACGCTTCACACGTTTCTTGAGATATTATCAAATCTGGCTCTGCTTTTTTTAAATTACTTTCATTTAAAACAAAAATATCCTTACCTTCATTTAACAACTTACATGTTGTATCGTTGATCTCTTTACTAGTTAATTCGTCTGAATTTATTACAGTGCTGATAATCTTAGGTTTTGATAATGCATCTTTGGGAAATTTACATTCATGAGTTACTCCGTACAGATTATCTTGCTTACCTAATTCGTAAAGTAATTCAGTTGCACTCGGCAAAAAAGACACAATTCTGTCAACTGTCATATTTTTGTTAGTGAAAATTATCCTTTAAACACCATCCGTTGACAAACCATCAATTTTTCTTATTAGGCAGATTAATAGGCCAATTTTAGGCACAAATTAACATGTCTTTTGATTCTCAAAACATTCGTCATGCAATTTTGGCTAAATGGCATGAATCCATTTCAAAACATGGGAATCTATTTTCTTCTGATTCTGTTAGTGGAACAAGCCCTCCATCTGTTTTTGTTGGCTCGTATGATTATCCTAAAGTCTTTGTTGGTCCTATGGTTCCTCCATTGCATGGTGATACAAGCTTACTTGATAGTCCTGAACAGTGGAAAGGAAAGTCTTTGGAAGACATTGTTAATTTTAGATTGAATTTAGTTCGGGGCATACAAAAAATACCTATTGACCAAACTGATGGACGTTACATTGAAAATCTTCAAGAGGTTGCAATGTCTTCAAAACCTATAGATTCTGATTTGATTTTTCAAAAAGCTACATCTCCCAACATTTCTATGGATGGGGAGAGTGCTCCTTTTGGTCCTGTTGGTGAAATCAAATCTGCAAAATTCTCTGGAACTACATCTGTCAAATCTATAGAAAAAACATATTATGATAAAGATTTGAAAGCCCAAGATGCTGTATTAAATTTATATAATTCTGGAATTGAAATTTCAAAAATTCAAAAATGTTTTAGCATTGGAATGTTGGGCCAAAAAAGGAAACTAGTGCCCACTAAATGGAGCATCACTGCAACTGATGATATAATTTGTAAATCTCTCACTGAGGATATTTTGAATTACGGTTTAATTGATTCTTATCGAGTATTTTCATATGAGCACTTGGGGAATATCTTCACCGTTGTATTGTTTCCGCATAGATGGGTCTATGAAATGATTGAAGCATGGTATTCTAATGATATTATCGGTTTTGGTTCTGATCATGAAGATGCACGTGGAATAGATCATCCCCCAAAAATTGCTGGTGCATATTTTGCAGCAAAATTAGGTGTTTTGGAGTATCTGAATAGGCACAAAATTCAGGCAGGAGCTGTGATTTTACGAGAAATTCGTCCTGAATATGCTATTCCAGTTGGTATATGGCAAGTACGAGAAGGAATTCGCGAGGCAATGAATCAAAACTGTGTCGTCGCCGATAATTTTGATCATGCTTTATTTTTGGCATCAAAGAAGATGAGTATTAGCAAGTCTGAATGGCTATCTCATGGTAATATTATTGAATTAATGAGACAAAAAACAATATCTGATTTTTTTTAATATCTTTCTTTTGATAACCGTTTAAACAAATTCCCTGAGTTGAGATTTGAATATAGTAAAAAATATGTCTGACCAGCAAGATATGTGTTATTGAATCGATAAATCACTGAATTAATTTCAGACAGGATTTCTCCGATGGTGATGCTTTCTTCTTTGAATTCTCCCAATAAATTAAAAAACCATTCTTTCTCTTGTTGATTAAAATTATTTGAAAAATACCCAAAAATATGTAATAGCACATTACTGTGTTTCTTGATTGTAGGTTCGCTTTCTAATGCTTTTTTAAGATGTACCTCGAATTCTTTTACTATTTTTTGGAATTGATTTTTTTTGTTACTTGCAACAATATTTCCTAAAATCTTTAATTCATGCTGATTATGTGCCATGACCATATACTTGTTCATCGCTTGAAATGAAACCAAATTTTCTATTTTATTTGAATTTTTTACATCCTGAAATCTTTTCATTACAAATTCAATCGCATCTTTTTCTGAAATTGAATGTGTTTCTGAGTTTATTGTTTCATGTTTTTTATCCACTTTTGAAGTTCTTTTCAATTTGCATATAAGCAAATTCTTCTTTCTGATCAATTGGCACTATGTTTTAATCACTGTTGAATGTTACCACTAGATAATACCTTGGCACTAGCTTATATATAATGAAAAATAATAACTCATGATGAAAATCACAATAACTACAATCGCATCAATTCTGATAATTGCTTCAACTGTTTCTACTGCATATGCAGAAGTCCCTAGTTGGGTTAAAAACAACGCGGGATGGTGGGCAGATGGAACAATATCTGAATCTGAATTTCTTACTGGGATTTCATTTCTAATAAAAGATGGAATAATCAAAGTGCCTTCAACATCTATATCTTCAGAAACTTCTGACAAAGTCCCTAGTTGGGTTAAAAACAACGCGGGATGGTGGGCAGATGGAACAATTTCTGATGGTGAATTTGTAAATGGGATTCAGCATTTGATGAAAATTGGATTAGTAACTGTTCCTTCATCTGAAATCTCTCTAGGTGAAGTTTCTGCTGACTCTGGGGATTTGGAATTGGCTTTACTTCAAAGTGAATTAGATGAATGCTCAAAGATCACAAAAGCCTATGACCGACTAAACTGTGAAAGATCTGCAAAACATGAAATCACTGCATATAATTACAAACTGATTTCTCAACCATATCAAGCCGGACCTGTTACTTACTACTGGCCTGGATTTGGAACTGAAGGAAATAGCTTTGAAATAACCTCTTCGGGACAAGCAATGCTCCGACTTAGAATCTTAGTTGAAAATAACGGTTCTATTCAAGAAGCCCTTTTCTGTACAGGACCTGCAATTTGTAACTATGATGTTACCAATGGTGACACTGATTACAAATATTCAGGAATGGATTTTACAAACGGCCAAATAATTTTGCCCCCTGGACAATCTAAAATATTCAACATGTTCTTTGGACCTAATATTGGTGGTGGAGGAACTACATTTGAATACGATTCAAATAAAGACTATTACTTTAGAGGCAGTGAATCCTTTGGCAGCATCTCTATTCCATTAAATCTGGAATAATCCCCTATTTTCGATTTTTTTTAAATAGATTGATTTTTTATGATACAAGAGATTAAATTCAAGATCCTATTGTTGACATTGAAAAGATGACTGAAGAAACTATTGAAAATACTTTTTCAAATTATGGGTTATATGATATTGGTGAATCTCTTGAATTAAACCTGCCTGGTACTGAGATTAGAATTAGAAAGATTAGCGAAAACGTATTTTCATATTCTAGAAAAAATTTTGATGATGATTTAATTGAGAAAATAATTCCTATAAATTCCTCTAAACTTCAAATTGAATTGTGTCCAATAAGACCGTTAAATTACCCTGCAAGACGTACAGCTTACATGTATCTGGATGTTGAGACTCCTATCTTTTTATCTGAAAATTCTGCTGCCACTGTTTTCTTACGCTGTCCCATTGAGATAGGTGTCTTTTTTATACATGATAATCATAAAGATTCACTTGATTGTTTTACATGTGACCCTATCAATTCCAGATTTTGCCTCTATGGCTCCCCCGAATCTGGTTCTCTATGCAAATATGCAAAATCTGAGATAGTTGAATCTTATGATGATTCTATTCCATTTGTTAATGGTGTTTTAAAAGTAAACCTGAAAAACGACTTATCTAAAGGTCTTAGTATTAGTAGAATTGTTTTTCCAATATCTGATAATTCCATTTATTATCAAGACTCGCATGCAATACTTGATTCCTTGAATGCTGTTTTGAAGAAAAAACTCACACTTGAAATAATTGATGTTGTTTCTGAAAAAATTCAAACTTCTTTTACTTTATCTCCAACTTATGAAAAAATTGAAACAGTAAAACATATGGACATGGGTGTTGAATGATGGTTTTGGAATTTTTATCAAATTTATCTGAAATTGAAATTACTGGTGGATTGACTCTTCTCTCTCTACTCATTGGGGGAATAATCATGGGAGTTGGTGTAATTATTGCACGAACTATTAGAGTATTATTTGCAAAATACTATGGTCCAAAATTGCCTCAGGATTCGGCAAAAAACTTTGGTAAGCTAATTTATTTTGGAATTATAGTTATCTCCTTTTTGGTTTTTACGTCCACTACAGGTTTTGATTTCTCTGGATTGCTTGTTGCAGGAGGGATATTTGGTATTGTGATTGGATTTGCAACTCAATCGGTTGTTTCTAATTTAATTTCAGGCATCTTCTTGATGATTGAAAAACCTGTAAAACAAGGTGATACAATTGAGATTCCTAGTTCTGATGTAACTGGAACTTTGCTTGATATTAGCACTTTTTCTGTTCGCGTAAAAAAATTTGATGGAACTATAATTCGAATTCCGAATGAATCCTTTTTTACATCAAATATTCGTTCATTATCCTCAACTCCTGTAAGGAGATCTGAGGCTATGATTGGAATTGCGTACAAAGAAGACATTGAGGGGGCTATATCTGTCATGGCTAAAGAAATTCGTAAATCTATGAAATTTGTTTTGATGCTTCCTAAACCTGAATTTAGAATCAATGAGCTAGCTGATTCGAGTGTGAATATTGAAATTTTGGTTTGGCATCCTCGAAATGATTGGGATCAAGTTGGTCCAATTTTACTCAAAGTTGCTAAAAAGGCATTAGATGAAAATGGTATAGAAATACCATTCCCTCAACGTGTTATTTGGAATGCAAAAGAATAGTTTGTGAGTAATCTAAGCTGTCACTTTTTGAACACGTCGTTTCTTAATCAAACTAAACATGATCATCCCCACATTGATAATTGAAATAATTTCTATTAGATCAACTCCATACAAGAACCAGTCTATTATTGGATGAACTCTGGATACAATTCCTGCCTCTAACATGATGTCTGCATTCCATACCATATGTGGTACTTGAATGAATTGAATAATTGCAATTAAAATAACACTGCCGAGTATTTTGTTTTCATACCAATTCCAAAATTTATTCCATACATTCATGTAGTAACTTATTTTTTTACCATATTAAACACCTCGAAAATTAGATTCTCCTAATTAGACACTCCTAATTTTTTTAGGCATAAATTTTAGAATGTTTAGCTTAAGCTTTTGTTTTTAATTTTTCTTTTTATTGCAAATGCTGTGATCAAAATTAAGATTATTATTATGAAAAATAAAATCATGATTGAAATGTAATCATTTACAAATATTTTTGTCTCCCACCATGATTGTGGGAGAATTAAAAAAATATTTTCACTTGAAAAATCTTCTATCGTGCCTATCGCTAAACTATATTTTCCCTTTTGGTTTTTTTCATCTAGAACTATGATGAAATATTCTCCATCTGCAGATAATTCTGTATTGATTTCTTGTCTTTCCCAATAGGTTACCTGTCCAAACGGTTCATAGAACTCATTTGATGGGAAATTTCCCTCATATGGAAATTTTTTAATGTTGTTTTGTGATTGTATATTATTCACATTTTGATTATTTTCTGGACTAACTAAAATAAGAGTTGGAGAATATTTTTCCAATCCTTCAATTTTTGGAATCACGATACTTGCATAAAGTGATTCTCCCTTTTTACTATCAAATGAGTAAAATTTGGCTTCGTTCACTCCTAAATTTTCATAGATTGCCCATGAAATTTTATGATCTGGAATCTTTAATGCGTTATCGATATCTCTATGGGAATCATCATGTGTAATCAATTTGTGAGCGTAAGCTGGACTTGAAGCAAAAAGAATGATAATGGATATTATGCTTATAATTTCTTTCATGTGTATTTTTTTTTAAAATGGTATTTTAACTCGACTTTGATTAAACCGTGTTAGCACTAGTTATAATTTTGAGCACTATTCATATATTGAAAAATCAAAAATTGATTATGAAATACGCTATCTCTCAAAAATGTAATCAATGTGGTTATACCTTTGAAGGATGGTCTTGTGATTATTGCTATAGCAAATCTATTATAAAATTTATTGGAGGTAATTATCATGCAACAATTAGATAAGCAATTCTGCGACAACATGATTGATGACTCAAGAATCCCGATACGGATTGCATTCATAAAGCATGATGGCTCTCCAAATATAATATCACTATGGTATGAACTAATTGAAGGAAAAATTTATTGCGCTACACAGAAAAAAGCAAAAATAGTTTCATATTTGGAAAAAAATCCTCATTGTGGATTTGAAATTGCCGCCGATAAACCTCCATACAAAGGATTTCGTGGAACTGGTCTTGCAAAAATTATCCCAAGTGATGGAAAAAAAATCCTTTCATTATTAATGGCAAAATATCTTGGTGATAAAACATCTACCTTGTCTCAATATTTGCAAAAAAATCTAAGCACAGAAGTTGCAATTGAAATAACTCCTCAAAAAATCGTCTATTATGATTATTCTAAAAGAATGAAGGATGTTTAATATTATGAAAGATGATACTTGTCCAACATGTGGTTCTAAAAATTTTGAAAACGCACTTTTTGAAGAGGCAAAAAATTATTGTAACAATTGCAAAAAATTCTGGTTTGTATAAAAAGATGGGTGTTATTAAATGAGAATTTGGGATATTTCTCCAAATCTGTTATGTAGAAATCATTTGTTAGGAGAACATAGAGAACTGCATGCAATGTGGGTAATAATTACTGAAAAGAAAAAAGGATATTCTCTACACCCTGAAACACTTCGATGGTATGGCAAGCTTAATGCCCTGTATCTTAGGCACGAATTATTGGCAAATGAGATGTGTTCTAGAGGTTATAATCATAAAAGCCCTCTTGATAAAAGGAAGGCTACTGGAAAATCACTTCAAGACGTTTTCATTGATGATCCGTTAGACCAAATCAAAATTCTAAAAAACAAAAACTGTGATTGCAAAATATGATGTATATTTTAGCTCAGTAAAGTTAGCACTATCTAAAAAATTACCCCTAGGTTATATCTCATGAATTGTAAATAAGAGTGAGAAAAATGCAACAAACAACAAACCAAAAAACCCCTCAGTTAAAGTTCGCAGCAATTTTAGCTGTTGCGATTTCAGTAACACTGGTGTTTACAATCACCCCTTGGAATCTGATTCCTATCTCTGTTACTGAAGATGTGACAGTAATTGCAGTAACTAACTATGGCTGTGTTGGAGAGTCCGCTATTGGACGTTCCGTTGTTGTTACTAATTGCAGTGCTGCTGTTGGAGATACTGTTTCTGCAACATTCAACATTCCTGCAATGGAAATCAACGGATATTATGACAGAATTGAGGATAAATTAAAGATGGTTAATCCTTAATTCTATTTTTTATTTTTCCGCTTTTATTTTCTCTTTTATCATCCAGATTGTCTTGCCTTTGTGATCAATTAGTTCTATATTCATTTCATTTAATTTATCTCGTATTCTGTCTGCAACTTCAAATTGCTTCTCTTTTCTTGATTGTTCTCTCTGGCGAATTAATTTATCAATTTCTTCTTTCTGACTGTCTGTTATTTCTGGAATAGTTAATCCTAAAATTTCTAACATCCTTTTCAATTCTTTTTTAATTATTCTGGAATTTTCTTTTCCGAGTTTTTCATCGGCAGCTAATCTGTTAGTTTCTTTTACTAATTGGAAAAATGCCGATAATGCCAAGTGTGTATTAAAATCATCATCTAACGCATTATCGAACTCTGCGACCACTTTATTGACGAATTCATTTATGTTTTCACTATTTTCATTATTTGCATGAATCAATTCATAATGACATGTTTCTACCTGTCTCCATTTGATGAGATTTTCTTTAAGTAATTCTTCAGAATAATCAATTGGCTTTGAATAATGTCCTGATAAACAAAATAGTCTGATGATGTTAGGTCCCCAGTTTTCAATAACATGTTTAATCGATTTTACATTCCCAATGGATTTTGACATTTTTTCCCCATCGATAGTGACCATTCCAACATGCATCCAAATTTTTGCAAATTGTTTACCTGTACATGATTCGGATTGTGCAATTTCATTTTCATGATGTGGAAAAATCAAGTCACGTCCTCCTCCATGAATGTCAAAATTTTCTCCAAGATACTTTATGCTCATCGCAGAGCATTCTATGTGCCATCCTGGACGTCCTTTGCCCCAAGGACTATCCCAGACTGGTTCTTTGTCTGATATTTTCCATACTGCAAAATCAAGTGGATCTTTTTTCTCTTCGTCTACTTCGATTCTTGCCCCTGATTGAAGTTCATCGATTTTCTTTTTAGATAATTTTCCGTATTCTGGAAATTTTGATACAGAGAAATACACTCCATTTTTTGTTGGATATGAAACACCTTTCGCAATTAATTTTTCAATAAATTTTATGATTTCTGGGATGTGCTTTGTTGCTTTAGGATAGTTTGTAGCCCGTTTCACATTTAGTCCGTCAAAGTCCTTATAGTAATTTTCAATATACTTTGTACTGATTTGGTCTGCCGTTTTGTTTTCTTCATTGGCACGATTGATAATTTTATCATCTACATCTGTAAAGTTTTGAATGAATTCAATTTCTATTCCCTTGGATTCAAGATATTTTCTTAATACATCAAAAACTATGATTGTCCTTGCATGGCCTATATGAGATTCGTCATAAACTGTAACTCCACAAAGGTAAATTTTGACTTTTTTTGAAATGTCTACCTCTTGCTCTGATTTTGATAATGTATCTTGAAGTTTCATTCTAATCTCTGTCTGGTTTTTGCGACGGTAATCTTTTATGTTCACTGTTTTTGTATAGTTGGTTTATTTTTTCTATAACCTCTTTATCGATTTGAGTACTTTTTTCTGTTTCATCTATTGAGAGCTTTTTTTCAAACATGCAATACAAAATTGAATCAATCTCCTCATATGATGTCCCAATCTCTTCCTCTGCTTCATGATCTTTCCATAGGTGGGGACTGCTTTTTTTTGCAATGACCTTTTCAGGTACTCCTAGATACTTTGCAATTTCTCTTACTTGTAGTTTGTATAGTGAAATAATTGGTGTAATGTCTGATGCTCCGTCTCCAAATTTTGTAAAATACCCAATCATGTATTCGCTTTTGTCACTTGATCCTAACACCAAGTAGTTTCTGATATTTGCATAATAATATAGAATGTTTGTTCTGACTCTGGCCCTGAGATTCCCTTTTGCTTTTTCATTTGGTTCAAGATACATAGAATATTCCTTTATTATCGGACCGATGTCGATTAACTTGTATTCTATCCCAGTTAATGCAATCATCTTGAGTGCATCCTCTGTTTCTGATTTTGGAGTAATTGATGTGTCTGGCATTATTATTGCAAGAGTTTTATCTTGAAGATTCCTCTTGCAAATGTAAGCTAAAACTGCTGAATCTATACCTCCGCTTAATCCTAAGATGACTCCTTTTGCATGATTTTTTTCAATTTGTTCTTCTAGAAAATTCTCAATTGTTTTGGTAATTTTTGAATAATCTTGATTTGTGATCTCGTTTATGATTTCTTGATTCAACAATTGTTCTTGAGAATATATGAGAATAAAACTTATGCTTAATATCCCATCTGAGTTTGCTCATTTTGAACACACAATATTCCATATACTTTGTTAGAGTAGTAGGATTACAGAATAATACCTGTGCCCAACATAACCCATACCTAGCACTGGGGGAGGGAGATTTGTCCCTTCTCTTTTGCTCCCTTAGATTGAGTATGTAATATCTAATATTTCTTAATTATTTTCTAAAATTTCAAACGTTGTTGATGCTATCTGTACCCCGTGATAGCTTAGATTTACTTGATGAACTCCGACTTGTGATTCATTTGTAATGTGAAGTAGTGTATAGATGTCTCCGTTTTTAGAGGCATATGAGTTGATTTGATTTTCTGATTCGTCTGGTGAGATAATTGTTATGGTAATTTGATCCCCTCTAGAATAGTCTTCAACAAATCCTAGAAAAACAATTTCTTGATAATTGTATTTTGATTTTGGCTGCTCAAACTTTTCTTCATCTACTGCAATGTAGCTTGTAGTTTGTGATTCTACAGCAAATGCAAACTGTGAGATACCAATTACTAGAACTCCCAACAATACTGGGAGAATTATCTTACTTTGCATAATTAAATGCCTATTTCTAGACATAAAAGAAATATGCAAACATTCCATGAATGGAACTTGGCCAATTTTGTAATTTTTTAACATAACACAAGTTGTGACCACAATTACGATGTCTTTTTTTTAATTTACAGTGATTTTTTGGGATTAAATGTCGATATAGATGCCATCGTCTCTGGCCTCTACCGGGTACGTTTCAAGTTTTACATCTTTGAGATAATCTGTCAGTTCACCTGTCTTGATATTATAATGCCAAAAATGTAATGGGCATTCTACAATATCTCCTTCTAGTTTTCCTGGTGCAATAGATCCGTCTTGATGAACACAGAGATCATCCATTGCATGATATCCATCTTGATTAAAAATTGCAATTTGTTTGCCGTCGACTTTGAATGCTTTCCCTTTGCCTGCTTCTACTGCCCCTTTATCAGCGATTTTCTTCCAAGTCAATAAATTTCTGATATGTTTGTCATTTATTTACATTCGCATGATAGAATCATATAGACGTAAAATGAGTTAAATTTGTTGAGTAAAGTAAAATCCAGTCCAAAATTAATCAAAGAAGGAAAATTGTCTTATGAATGGGCTAGATCTCATATGCAAATTCTTGATAATACCATTAATCGTTATAAAAAAACAAAACCTTTGAAGGGAATTACTTTGGGATTTTGTCTTCACATTACTAAAGAAACATCTGTTTTACTAATGGGTGCAAAAGAGTTAGGTGCAACAGTTGCTTGTTGTGGTGGAAATCCTCTTACTACCCAAGACAATATTGCTGCATTTTTGGCTTCTCAAGGCATTCATGTTTATTCTTGGCATGGACAATCTGTCAAAGAATATGATTGGTGTATTGATCAGGTGTTAAAACATAGTCCGACAATTCTAACTGATGATGGTGCTGATATGAACATCAAAGCTCATTTTGATAAGCGATTTAAAAATATGAAAATTTTAGGTGCCACTGAAGAAACCACTGCTGGTGTAACAAGAATTAGAGCAGTAGAAAATCAAGGCAAACTTCGCTATCCTGTTATCTTGGTTAATGAAGCATACACAAAACACATGTTTGATAATAGATATGGTACTGGACAAAGTACAATCGATGGCTATCTTCGCGCAATGAATCTTTTGATGGCGTCAAAACGTGTTGTAGTTGTAGGCTATGGTTGGGTTGGACGTGGTGTTGCATCTAGATGTCAAGGAATGGGTTCTAAAGTTATTGTCACTGAGGTTGATCCTGTAAAAGCATTAGAAGCTCATATGGATGGATTTGAAGTAATGCCGATGGCACAAGCTGCAAAAATTGGTGACATGTTTATCACATGTACTGGAATGACTAGTGTGATTCGAAAAGAGCATATCATGAAAATGAAAAATGGTGCAATCATGGGCAATGTGGGTCATTTTGATGTTGAAATTGATAGTAAATTTTTATTAAAATCATCAAAGTCTGTTAAAGAAGTAAGACCTAATCTTGATGAATGTACATTGAAAAATGGGAAAATAGTTTATCTTATTGGACAAGGCCGTCTTGCTAATTTAGTTGCAGCAGAAGGTCATCCTCCTGAAGTAATGGCCCAGTCATTTTCAAATCAGATTTTATCTGTTTTGTATATTCTTAAAAATCATAAAAAGATGGAAAATAAAATCATCAATGTTCCTGAAGAAATTGATCAACAGATAGCAGTTGATGCACTAAAAGCAATGGATGTTAAAATTGACAAACTTACTCCAGAGCAAGTAAAATATGCAAACAACTGGTAAAACTTCTTAACCTTGATCCCGTCACTGGCTAATATCCAATGAACAAAAAAGCAATCATTACAAGTGCATTACCTTATGCAAATGGTGAAATTCATCTTGGCCATGTGGCCTCCACATACCTTCCTGCTGACGTGACTACTAGATTCTTGAAACTAAATGGTGTTGAAGCATACTATGTTTGTGCATCTGATGATTTTGGAACTCCTATCCTAATTCAATCTGAAAAAGAAGGTAAAACTCCTGCTGAGTATGTTGCATACTGGAATAAACGAGATTATGATGACTTTTCTGCCTTTAATATTGGATTTGACTATTTTTACAAAACTAGTTCTTCAGAAAATATTGCTTTTGTTCAGGATGTGTTCAAAAAATTAAATGACTCTGGACATATTTATGAAAAAGAAATTATTCAATTCTATTGCAATAATGATAAAAAATTCCTCCCTGATAGATATGTAAAAGGCATCTGTCCTTACTGTAAGGCTGAAGATCAATACTCTGATCTTTGTGAAAGTTGTGGCCGTGTCCCTGAGGAAATCACTGATCCTAAATGTTCTCTATGTGGTCAACCTCCTACTAAAGAAAAAACAAAACACTATTTTTTCAAACTCAAAAACTTTGGTGAGTCTTTATCAAAATGGCTGGATGAAAATCAAAATCTACAAAAGGATGTTAAAAAATATGTTCAAAATTGGATAAAATCCGGATTAATTGATTGGGATGTTACAAGAGATATTCCTTGGGGCGTACCTGTTCCATTGGATGATGCAAAGGGCAAAGTGTTCTATGGTTGGTTTGACAATCATTTAGCTTACATTTCAACTGCAATCAAATTTCTAAATGATAAAGGGATGGATGGAAAAGACTTTTGGAATTCTGCTGATATTTACCATTTTATTGGAAAGGATATCGTTTATCATCATTATCTCTTCTTGCCTGCCATGAGATTGGGAATTGATAGTGAATACAAGCTACCTGATTACATTCCAACTCGTGGACATCTAACATTACAGGGAAAAAAGATTTCTAAAAGCAGGAATTGGTATATTGGATTAAAACAATTTTTAGAATATTATCCTGCAGACTATTTGAGATTCTACCTTGTTTCAATAAACCCTTACTCTCAAGATGATTTGAATTTTGACTGGGATGATTTTACAACCCGAATTAATTCTGAATTAATTGGGAATCTTGGAAATTTTGTTAATCGTGCACTTGGATTTACAAAAAAAGCATTTGATGGAAAAGTTCCTGAACCTGATTCTTTTGATGATCATGATTTGGAGGCTGAACAAAAAATCAAAAACCTTGCATCTGATGTAGGCTCTCTTATGGAGCAAAACCATCTTGATAGGGCTTTGAAGAAAATTATGGAGTTTTCCTCGTTTTTCAATCAATATTTTCAGCACAAAGAGCCTTGGAAAAAAGGTCCTGGAACTGCTAACTGTGTGTATCTTTCAGTAAACGCTGCTAGAAGTATGGCAATTGCTTTGTTTCCTTTCTTACCTGAATCTTCCCAGAAAATTTGGAATCAACTTGGGTTGAATGAAAATATAAACGAGTCATCATGGAATGACATGTCCGTCTTGGGAATTTCGGCTAACCATGTATTAGGTGATGCCACTCCTTTGTTTACAAAAGTTGAAGAATCCGATATTGAAAAACTAAAAAGTCAATTAGGCCCATCTGAGTAAAAATGAAACCTGTCCCAAGAATCTCTACTAGGGGTTATTATGATCTTTCTAATGGCAACACCTTAAAAAATAATAGGTACTACACATATCCAAAAAATGATTTTAAAAAATTAATCGGCTCGCAAGAAATTGCCATTATGATTCATGGTCTAAGAAACGATAACGCCGGAGCTATCGCAAAAGTTGTTCTAGCAAAAAAACAATTACGTAAATTAGGATACCTTCATCCTGTAATTGGATTCAGCTATGATTCGAATACTGCTGGAGCTCATTTGATAAAACAAGCAAAACATGCATTATCTGTTGGTCAAAAAATTGCAAAGAAAAATGGAAAAAATCTTGGTAAATTCATTGAAGATTTTAAAGAACTCAGTCCCAAAACAAAGATCAGATTAATGGGTCATTCATTGGGCTCTCAAGTAATTTTGAGCACTCTTGAATATCTTGCAAAAAAGAAACAAAATATTGGAATTGTAGAGGGTGCATATTTTTTTGGTGCTTCAATTAATGAAGATATTCCATCATCAAAAAAATATGGTAAAATACTTGAATCCGTTGTACGCTCAAAAATTGTAAATTACTATGCTCCAAAAGATGAAGTTCTTAGTTGGGCAAATCATGAAAAATATGTTAAAGGCCCACTAGGTCTAAATGGTGCTACTGGCAGGCCTGTTAAGAAATATCATCAAAAGCTAGTCAGGCCAAAAAATCATAGATTTGCAAGCTATGCTGCAGTTTTGAGTTCGTTTCCTTGATTTTCTTGAACTCTCTGGTTCAGTATGATTAGTACGTTAATTTTTTATACAAAAAAACCATTCATACTTTATGAATAGTATTGATTCCAATTCTGGTAACAAATCTATCTTATATCATCTACAAATTTTAGATGAGGAATCTGATCTAAATGCAGATCTCTCGGATTATCCATGCTAAATTTCACAAATTACTTTTGGAATAAGAAAAATATTGCTAATGGTACTGTTATGCTAATCGTTTTACTGGATATCGTCTAGAACAATTAATTTCATTTGAACAATGTGGATCAGAATTATGTGATAGTTGTATGAAAAACTAGACTGACATATGTTTTGAAAAATTCAAAACTTCATAAGATCCATTTTTGAACAAAAATTTATGGTTAGATCTGTGAATTTTGTTGTTTTAGGAAAACAGGACATAGCATCTGATTTTGGAAAAAAAGGCACTGAAACTGATCTTACTCTTTATGACCGAAAAGAGTCTGATATAATCAAAACTTGGGTTGTTCCAAGTGGGTTTCCAGATAAAATCCAACCTCTTTTCCAAGCAATTAATCTGGCTGAATATGTTATTCTTCATGTTGATAAATTAGATAAATTCACTGGAGAACAAATTATTGCACTTGATTCATTAAAAAAAGAGAAAGGAATCTTGTCTCACACTTTTGATGTTGATGAATCTAAATTAGATATGATGATTAAAGGAACTGTAGTTGAGAAATATGTCAAAGTTGATCAAGATAAAATCAAAGAAGAGATGGATAAACTAGAGCCCATCACAAATGATGAACCTTCTGAAATGGTAATTGATCATTGTTTTGATGTTAAAGGTGTTGGAACTGTCATTTTAGGTAAAGTGACAAATGGTACTGTAAAACAATATGATAATTTGAAATTATATCCTTTAGGAATTGATGTTTTAATCAAATCTATTCAGATGCACGATGATCCTGTGAATGAATCTGTGTGTCCTGCAAGAGTTGGATTGGCAGTAAAGGGTGTCAAACCTGATGAAGTTGGACGTGGTGATGTCATTTCTAAAGAAGGTGCAGTTGATGTAAAAACAGAAATTGATCTTGATTTTCAAAAAAGCCCTTTTTACAAAAATGACATTGCTGAAAATCAGGGATGCCTAGTTAGCATTGGGTTACAAATTAAAGCTGCAAAATTCTCCTCAATATCTCCACTAAAACTAATTTTTGAAAAACCAATAGTGTGCAAGACTGGACAAATTGCTGTGATTCTAAAACCTGAATCTTCCACAATTAGAATTCTAGGTAGTGGCACAATACAATAGACTGATTTAATTAAATCAAATGTAATAATTGATTATTCATGGAACCTATTCGTGCTTGCCCAATTTGTCCTAAATGTGGTTCAAAGAGATTCATTCGACTCTCTGGTGAAAAGGTTACTGTAAAATGTCGTTCTTGTGAGAAAATAATTGAAATCTAAATCATAGTTAATATTTGCTGAATCTAATGCACAGCCCCTTATAGCTGTGAGTATCTAGTATGTTGGTGATAAAAACTAGATTTTTGATAATTATTGGAATTGTTTTGATACTTCCTGTTTACATTGTCCATGCAGAAAATTCTCCTAAATACACTGAAGCACAACTGCAATGGAGTGAACACATCTTTGGTATTGTCAACGGAACTGGAACTGCAAAAATTATTCTAATAGACTATGATTCAAACAAGATTACACATTATGCTGAAACTGTTCCTGTATTCGTGTTTTCAGATAGTTCTCCTGAAGGCATAACATTACTGCTATATGAAACAGAAAAAAATTCTGGAATCTTTGAGCGAACTTTTTCATTTAGTGATAAACGCTCTGCTCCAAATATCTTGCATACAATGGAGGGCGATACTGCAACTGTTATGTATACTGATAACACCCTACCTCTAAATCATGAATTTTCTGAGATACGTCTCAGGGAAACTACTTTGATAGGATTGCTTGGATACCCTGTTGAGCGTCTTCCTGCAAGCAATCCTAGAATTGTAGATTTGAGTGGAAATCAAATTGATTCTCCAAATATCGGTGAGCAGGTTTTACTAACATCAGATATTGTAAGCCAAGAAGATCATCCTCAAGAATTTATCTGGATTGTTCAAACTTTAGACTCTCAAAAACGAGTCCAATCACTGTCATGGATTAATGGAACAATAAACCCTCAATCATCATTTAGTCCTTCGACTTCGTGGATCCCAGAAGTGATTGGAGATTACAAAACTACATTTTTTGTATGGGAAAGCATTGATAATCCAACTGCATTGTCTCCTCCAATTCAAATAGAATTTTCAGTGGATAGAGAAAATCTTAAAAAAACAAACTCAGATCATAGCAGTATTTCATGTGGTGGGGAGAAATTATGTCTCACAGAAAAAGTAGTTCAAATTATTGATGGTGATACACTATATTTACAGGGAGGATACGAAGTGCGATTATCACTCACAAACACGCCTGAAAGATACGAGAAAGGATTCTATGAAGCCAGCCAATTTACTGCAAACCTGTGTCCAATAGCAAGTACTGTGACAGTAGACCAAGACGACAAGCAACCTTATGATGTGTATGGCAGGCTATTGGGAAAAGTAACATGCATAGACCGTGTGCTAAATTCTGAGCTTCTTTATGAAGGACATGCAAATATCCTCAAACAGTATTGTACGACAAGTGAGTTTTCTAATGAATCATGGGCAAAGGAGTTTGGTTGCTAAGTAATTGTATCTGTATGATTTATGAGTGTGTACGCTTGACCTGTTTTTGATTTATCATGTCTATTCAAAATAAATCACTAGAAAAATTCATGAAAGAGATGGTTGCAGATTTAACTGCAAAATTTCCCGATGAGATTGTTTCATTTGTACTGTTTGGCTCTGCAACAACAGGTGAATGGATTCGTGGAAAATCCGACATTGACTGTATTGTAATTATAAAAAATAAAAAATTATGTAAAGAGATTGAAAATTATCTAAGCAGTCTTTTGCTCACTCTTGATGCAAAATATAATCTAAAACTATCAGACACATGTACATCCTACAAAAAGACTGACAATCCTGCACTTGATCTAATCTTTAAGACTGAAAACAAGATGATGTTTGGACAGCCGTTTTATGTGGTAGCAGAGGATCAGCTTGACCTGAAAGGATTTAAGATAAGAAAAAACCTCAAAGTGGAGATTGGAACCAGAACCATTGTGTCTCTTGGTCTGTTCTTGCAGAGAATAAAAAATACTGGAATTATTTTGTATGGACGTGACATACGAAAAGAAATACCAAAAACGGTTCCTACTCTTGAGAAGATAAAGGCATCATTTAATGCGATGTTGCTCTTGATGATGAGCTTTGTGATATTTCCATTCAGTTTTAACTCTGCATTCTCTCATGCAGTAAAGGCAAATTTCTGGGCATGTGATGACGTATTATTTGCATTAGACAAACCTCTGTCCACTACAAAACAGGAGATCCTTGACATCTGTTCAATTTTTAGCAAGTCTGAGATTGATTCAGAGCATCTGCTAATGTCCTTGGAATACAAAAAAACTAAAGACAATATGAAACTCAATAAGGGATTTGTTTTTGGATACATGATAAAGAGCACAAAATTCGTTTATGGGCTGTATGCTGTTACTCTAAAAAGGATGTTGAGAAAATGAAAACTAGACTTTCATAATTAATTCGATTCTCTTTTCATAATCCATGTCGAATTATCTCAAAAATATGTCTAAAAATGACTCAAGAGTCCGTGTTATGGCGAACTCTCGGATCAAAGCATGGTTATCTAGAATTTTGATATAATAATACTATGGTTCGCTTTAGTTAATATTTGCAATATTTGTCTCAGAATCATGGCAAAAACATGGAAAGATGCTGATATCAGTCTTGATCCAATTAAGGATCAAACAATTGCTGTAATTGGTTACGGAATCCAAGGTGATGCACAAGCAAACAACATGAAAGACTCTGGTCTTAATGTGATAATTGGTCTTAAAGAAGGCGGTAACAGCTGGAAAAAGGCAGAAGCTGATGGTCACAAAGTAATGTCTGTTGCAGATGCAACAAAACAAGCAGACATTGTTCACATGTTGATTCCCGATATGATTCAAGGTCAGATATACAAAGACGAAATCGGCCCCAATCTTTCAGATGGAAAAGCATTGTCATTTTCTCATGCAGCTGCAATCTATTGGAAATGGATTGAAGCACCAAGCAATGTTGATTTAATCATGATTGCACCAAAGGGCCCTGGTTCTAAAGTTAGAGAGACATATCTTGACAATTTTGGAACTCCTGCAATTGTTGCTGTAGAACAAGATTCTACAGGAAAGGCTTGGGATAGAACATTGGGAATTGCAAAAGCAATTGGTAGTGCAAGAGCTGGATTAATCAAAACTACTTTCAAAGAAGAAGTAGAAACTGATTGGTTTGGTGAACAAGCAGACCTTTGTGGTGGAGCAGCTTCTATGGTTACAAATGCATTTGAAACTCTTGTTGAAGCAGGATATCAACCAGAAATTGCATACTTTGAAGTTTTACATGAGCTCAAACTCATTGTAGATATGATTCAGAGATATGGAATTAATGGTATGTGGAGACGTGTTAGTGAAACTGCCCGATATGGTGGATTAACTCGTGGACCAATGGTTATGGATTCTGCAAACAAAGAGAATATGAAAAAAGTTCTCACCATGATTCAAGATGGTACATTCAACAACGAGTGGATTTCTGAATATCAGAAACATGGTAAGGATGCATTTGATAAACACATGAAAGTATATGACGAACACCAAATTGAAAAAGTTGGTAAAGAAATGCGTAAAATGATGTGGCCTGATTCCACAGAATAATCTTTTTTCTTATATTTTTCTTAATTTCGAAACTCCAGTTGTAATGTGGTCTATTATTGTAGGCAATGGTGTCCCTGGACCAAATACATGATCAACTCCTGCTTTTACAAGTTCGTTATGATCAACTTCTGGAATGACTCCTCCCCCAACTATTAACACATCATTGATCCCTTTCTTTTTTAGTGTCTTGACAACTCTTGGGAAAAGTGTCCCATGTGCTCCATTTAACAAACTCATTGCTATTGCATCTACATCTTCATCTTCTGCAATCTGTGCAATTCTTTCTGGAGTCGCAAAAAGCCCTGAATAGATAACTTCCATTCCTGCATCTCTGAATGCCCTACATAGAACGAGTGCTCCTCTATCATGACCATCTAATCCTAATTTGGCAACTAAAATTTTGATGCTTCTTGTTGCGGCTTTTTGTTTCATGATTATAGTTGTATTTTGGGATATTTTAAAAGGTTTATTTGATTTATACATCTTCACCTCTTCAAATATATTGATTTAATCCCTAATGGTATAGATAAGATATGACTGAAGATGTATGTGATTTTTGCAAAGGTGTAGGTTCTTCATCTACAAATGTCTGTGTGTATTGCAATGGGACTGGTGAATGGAATCAAGCTGCTCAAGCATATGTGAAAAATCATATTTGTCAATGTATTGTACTTGATAGAAAATTCTGTCCTGTATGTAACAAAGCATGTCATCATGACACAACATTAAATCCAAAACAAACTATCGACCCTGGATATGGTGGCAATTCTACTCCTGAAATTACTGTTATTGCATAACTCGAAAAAACATCCTATTCTCGTTTAACGAAAATACTCACACTTCTTATAGATGAGAAATGTTCTTAAATTATGTCTGAAGGTATCGTAACTTACTCTATGTCTATTACAAATATACTAATCTATGAGGTTAGAAATTAAAATGGATAATCCAACATGTGCTAGATGTGGAAAAAATTCTCTTTTGACTGATGAAGTTACGGGAGAAAATTTTTGTGGAAAATGTGGATATGTAATTACTGAAAAGTCTCAAGAATCTGGTCCCGAATGGAGATCATTTCAAAAAGACGGGGGGGCTGATCCTGCAAGAACTGGTGCTCCATCATCATTAATGATCCATGATATGGGGTTATCTACTGTGATCAATCCGTTAAACAAGGATGCATCAGGAAAACCTCTTTCGACTTCTATGAAAAGTACTATTGAACGATTAAGAACTTGGGATAGCAGAAGTCAAGTTCATGCTCCTGTTGATAGAAATTTGAGACAAGCTCTAAGTGATTTAAATAAATTAAAAGATAAAGTTTCCATCCCTGCCAATGTTTTAGAGAAAGCAGCTTACATTTACAGAAAAGCTTTAGAAAAAAAATTAGTTAGAGGAAGATCCATCTCTGCAATGATTGCTGCATCACTTTATGCTGCATGTAGAGACACTGAAACTCCTAGAACTTTAAAAGATGTTGCTGATGCTGCAAATGTCAAACGAAAAGACATTGCACGCTGTTATAGATTATTACATCATGAATTGGAATTAAAAATGCCTGTGGTTGATTCTATTCAGTGTATTGCACGAATTTCAAGTAAGCTTGAGATATCTGAAAAAACAAAACGATATGCCGTCAAAGTTCTCAAAGAAGCACAAGAGCGTAAAGAATCTGCCGGTAAGGATCCAATGGGACTTGCAGCAACTGCACTTTATCTGTCATGTGTAAAGAATGGTGTGTCTATTACCCAACGAGATCTTGCAGAAGCTGCAGGAGTAACTGAAGTTACTATCAGAAACCGTTACAAGGGATTAAAAGCTGAACAATCTGTAAAAACTTAATCTTTTTCTGTCTTGCATTGCACACATGTGTCTGCCCAGTAATTATATTCTAAAATCACCTACAGTAATTATGCAAACAGTTACACAATTAAAAATTGAAGAACCTCAGAGAAAAGAAACTTTTCTTGAAATTCTCTCTGACAAATACTGTAGATCAATATTGGAAGCAATTATGGATACTCCAAAATCTGCTATAGAGGTATCTCGTGAAAAAATTATCCCATTGAGTACTGTCTATAGAAGAATACAGCAGTTACATGATTCAAAAATGATTAGGACTTCTGGTGTAATCACAGAAGAGGGTAAAAGACTGTTTCTTTACAAAAGCAAAATCAAAGAAGTAAATACACGTTTTAGTGGTGGAAAACTTGATGTTGAAGTGGTTTTCGCCAAAAACTAATCTTTTTTAATATTCATGCTCACTAAAATCTCCACCAAGTGCAATTGATGCAATAACTGTAGATTCTGTTGTTTGGCATTTCATTTTTGAATCTGGTAAAAATTCTTTGAATATTTCTTGTAATAATTGCTCTGTAAAAATGGACCAATTACTTCCTAATTCATGTTGGATGATGAAATGATGTAGTTCTCCTTCAATTCTATGGTCTGATTTCATTCCAGATGCTCTCATGTAATCTTCTAATGTCTCAATACATCTTTTCAAATCATATTTTCCTTTGATAAATAACACTGTGTCTTTGATGACTGGTTTTATGATGTTGATTATTTCATTAATCTCTTTTGCAGTCATATCCACTCCTAAAGTATCTAGAATTTTTTTAGGAACTGGAATGATGCCAATTTTATCTGCAAATCTGTCCCACCGAATATATTTTTCTAAAATTTGCCTTGCCATTACATTGTGAGAGATATTCTTGTTCATGGCTTCTGTTTCGATTTCTTCTACAAGTTTTACAGGTAGGCGATATGTTACACTACGCGTTTTTTCTTTTTTAGGGGGATGTTGCTGCCGTTTAATGGTAGAATCCAATTTACAAACCTCTCCAATGAATTGAATATAAAGTTGATTCAAAAGTGACTAGAAATTTGCTCTCAAATTTGATAATCATATTCCCTTTTAAAATAAACTCATTCCTTTTATTATTTTGAGGGAATAGATATGCAATTTTTAGCATTAATTCATTTGAGATATGGGACAATATTGTAAAAATTGTGGGAAATTCATGAAAAACCCCGACATGACTCATTGTTCTGATGAGTGTCTTTTGATTACCATCAAAAACAGTATGTCTTTAGATGAATATGGAACGAATGCAATCACATGGGATGAAAAATCTGATCCTTGGACATGAAATAGAAAATCTACTTAAAGTGCATTTGAAATATCTCAACTGTGGAGATAATTCCAATTAATTACCAATTAACTTTTGAACCTGATCTCAAAAAATTCACTTTTTCTGGTAGTGAAATTATTTCTGCAGATTGTAAAAAATCCAACAATACAATAATTCTAGATTGTGCCGAACTCAAGATCACCTCTTGTATAGTAAAGTCTCAAGGGAAAATTGTCAAATCATCTCCAAAAACTAATGAGAAAAAAGAAGAACTACAAATCAAACTATCTCAAAAAATTAAAGGAAAAATTACAATTGACTTGGAATTTCAAGGAATTCTAAATGATAGATTGCTTGGGTTTTATAGGAGTCAATATGTTCAAAATGGAAAGACGAAATATCTTGCAACCACACAATTTGAAGCTGCTGACGCTAGACGTGCATTTCCATGTTGGGATGAGCCTGAGGCTAAGGCAACTTTTGATATTTCTATAATTGCAGATAACAAATTTACCGCAATTTCAAACATGCCGATCAAATCAAAGAAAAAAATTGGGGCAAAAACTATTTACCATTTTTCAAAAACTCCTATAGTCTCAACATACTTGATCTATCTTGGAGTTGGAGAATTTGAATATCTTACTGGCCGTGTTGGAAAAATTCAGATTAGGGTAATCACAACAAAAGGAAACAAATCCAAAGGGAAATTTTCCCTTGATTTGGGAAAGAAGCTTCTTACATCCTATGAAAAATATTTTGGAATAAAATACCCTTTACCTAAATTGGATTTGATTGCAGTTCCTGACTTTGCAGCTGGAGCAATGGAGAATTGGGGCGCAATTACTTTTAGAGAAACTATTTTGCTATATGATCCTAAAACATCTTCTACAAAGACCAAGCAATTCATCGCTGAAGTAATCTCTCATGAAATTGCACATCAATGGTTTGGCAACCTTGTCACGATGAAATGGTGGAATGATTTGTGGTTAAATGAGAGCTTTGCAACTTTCATGGCCACAAAATTTGTTGATAAATTTTACCCTGAATGGGATTTGTGGAATCAATTTGTTGAGGATGCGATGAATGTTGCAATGGGACTTGATTCCCTTAAAACAACACATCCGATTGATGTTAAAGTAAATTCCCCTGCTGAGATTAGAGAAATCTTTGATGCGATTTCTTATGACAAAGGTGGATGTATACTGAGAATGCTAGAACATTATGTGGGCGAACCAAATTTCCAAAAAGGATTAAAAAAATATCTGTCTGATTTCAAATATCAAAACGCAAAGGGTCAAGATTTGTGGGATGCAATTGGCAAAGCCTCTAAAATGCCTGTTTCCTCAATGGTAAATACATGGCTAAAACAACCTGGATTTCCACTAGTTGAAATTAATCAAGATGGGAATACACTGAAATTAGAACAAAAGAGGTATCTTTTAGAACCTGATAAAAAATTCAACAAAGGCTTATGGTCAATTCCATTATCTTTGGGGTTGGAATCTGAGATCTCTAAAAAATTGTTTACCAAAAAATCCATGTCTATAAAATTACCAAAAAATACTTTGGGTTTTGTTGCTAATTATGGAAGAAAAGGATTCTTTCGTGTAAAGTATGATGAAGGAATTTTACTTGATTTGAAAATGTTGGTAGATGAAAAGCGTATTCCTGCAATTGATAGATGGGCAATCCAAAATGATTTGTTTTCATTATGTGTTTCCGGTGATGAACAAGTGAGGAATTACCTTGATTTTTCTGATGCATATTTTGAAGAGGATAGTTACCTTGCATCTGTTAACGTTGCACACAATTTGGCATCATTATATTTCCGTGCTTTTGATGAACCTTTTGCAGAAGAAATTCGCGGGTATGCTGTCAATTACTTTAGGAAAATTTTATTCAATTTGGGATGGGATCCAAAAAAATCTGATAAACATACTGATGCACTGCTTCGTGGATTCACCATTTCTGTATTAGGTAAAATGAATGATGATGTAGTTACTGAAGAAGCCCTAAGAAGATATAAAAAATTCTTAAAATCTCCTAGTTCTATTTCCCCTGATTTGATAGAATCTATCTGTTCAATTGCTGCATGGAATGGAAATGCAAAAACTCATTCTGAATTGACAAAATTATACAAGAATGCAAAAACTATGGAAGAAAAACTGAGATTTCTGGGTGCACTGTGTAGTTTCAAAGATAAAAAATTACTTGTCAAATCCCTTGATTTCTCTCAAACTTCTCAAGTTCGCTCACAAAATATGCAATTACCAATCATGAAAGTTGCTGCAAATCCATATGGCGATAAAGTTTTGTGGGTGTGGTTAAAGAAAAATTGGAAGCGCATAAACAAAAAGGTTGGACATGGCAACCCTCTGTTTAATAGAATTGTAGCTAGTATTGCATCTGTAGCCGACGATTCTATGGAAAAAGAAATTAAAACTTTCTTCAAAAAAAATCCTACTCCTGGAACTGAAAGAACTCAGTCACAAACGCTTGAACGAATAAGAATAAACTCCAAATTCCTTAGACGTATGAGAAAAGAATTCAAAGATGGCTAAAAAACTTGGACCTCCAATATTTTTGGGAGTTTTTACTGTGTTGGCAATTATATTTTTGACCGGTGGGGCATCTGATGACAAAGATGCCCTTCGTCAAACATTTCATGTTGAGGCAATTTATTATGATGCTGGATTTGTGGAAGTCTCTTATCTAGATAATTCTGATAAAACAATTGCTGTTACAATGGAGGTTCTTGGCATGGATGAAACATTTCACAAAACTTTTTCTGATTCAGAATTTATAGAAATCATTCCATTTTCAAATGAACCAAAATATGGCTGGTCGATTCATCCTATAGTTTTAGAAATTGATCATGAGGAATTTGGACACATTCAATTAAAAACAGAAATTCATCCTGTGGGTGGGACCATTCCTCCTGTAATCTATTCTGCTCCTTAGATCGGATACAAGATTCTATTTCTAAATCGTATCTTTTAACATTAAATTTCCATTTAATTATAAACAACTAATCTCAAACTAGTCAGTAAAATTGTTCATGCTTTATGGGTTCTATGTCTATGTTATTTGAAATAACATACAGACTATAATGTATGAAAATCATAGAAAAATACTGTTGGTCAAACAATGAATTTTGAATCAAAAGAACTTGGAATTGCTTTAATTGTTATTGGAGTTGGGCTCCTTATAGGATCTCTTTTTTTGTTTTTGAATGATATGAATACAAATGATGTTAGTTATGGCACATTTCGAGTATTGCTTGCTGTTGTTTTTTCACCTGTCTTGATAATCATGGGTGTTAGAGGTCTGGTATTTCAATATAGGTTAAACAAGATATTAGATGAGGAAAAGAAATGACTAGCAATCTTAGGAAAATAACGGTGAAAAAATTAAGGAGTTTGGATTTACAATCTCAATTTTGGAGGAATAACAAATGGGAGTAGGTATTGGAGGGAATTTCAAAATAATGGGGGAAATGGTACAATTTGCAATGGATGTGGGTAATCAAATTTGGAATTTCTTTATGTGGTTGATTGGTGGATTTACATGACTTCAGAATTACTAGATCAAAAAATTGATAGTTTTAAGATAATTTGGCGTAAAGGTGTGTTTCATAGTGGCCCTGGCATTATTCAGAAAATGGATGGCACACTTTTAGGACACATTAAAGCAGGAGGTTGGATAAATAGATACATCTCTATCACTGACACAAATGATAAAGTCCTTATCAAATCTTATAAAAATAAAATTCATTCATACAGATATACGGTTAAAGATCAAAACCAAAATCCTATCGGTATAGTACATGGAAAAACTGACTTTGGTCTAAATCGTGACATGAAAATGAAAAATGAACATGGAGAAAAAATTTTAGAACTAAAAACAAATGATGACAATGAATTTGAGATTAAAACTACTATAGGAAAACTAGTCGCAAAAGACATCTTTATGCATTTAGAAAATTCAGATGAAATATCCCAACTAAAAATCCTAGATTTGGATTATGATCGAAAAAAATATTGGGCTTGTACATCTCATTTCTAAGTAGTACTTTTGATAAAACAGGCACTCATTGATGTTAAAAATTAAATTTCTTAGCTTTGTTAGATTAGCTAAATTCAAAAGTTTATCTGAAGATATGCCGTAATCTGATGGCTCGGTAGCCGATGATGTTATGCCTATTATCTGTTTAGTATAATTACACAAGATTCTATTTCTAAATCATGTCTCGTAGAGAAGAGTAAAGATGCAGATGGATATTAGAATAGTGTCAAGTATATCTTTGAGCTAAAAAGGTACAATCATAATCATTTTCAATACATGTTCGTACTGATGATGAGCAAAAACGTGAAGTTACTTTTGAAGCTGTATTGAACGGGGTGGATATTTCATCATCTTTCAATCCAATTGCAGGAACATATGAAACCATTTTGTTGTCTTTGGATGAAGGCAGGAATACTTTGAAGATGACAATAGATGGTATTAGAAATGATGGCAGAAATGCAACAGACAGAGACAGTCTAGGGTTTAACATTGGATGATTATTTAAAAATAAATTTCACACGTGATTTTATAACATACAAGTACGCTTTGAAAATACTATGAAATTAAGATACAAAATAACCATTGTGATAATCGCCATCGGCATTTTGATTCCTGCATCATTTTTGCCAATTAATAATCTGTCCGTTTATCTGGCAAATCAAGAATATATCTCAAATCTTCCAACCGTGGATGTAATTGGAGTTGTGGAATTTGAAAAAAATGGATCAATGGGATTTGATTATAAATTATACCTTGAAACAGAATCACAAAATGAATTAAAAGTTGAAAGAGTGTTTTTGGAATATGAAAATATAAATCAAGATTTTGTGGGTCAAGAAATTAGAGTGATTGGGAACTTTGAAAAAGATTACCAAGGATACATGATGTTAAGAGGTTCTGATTTTTCAAAATTAGAGATTACGCCCGTAATTTTTATCAAAGAGATTGAAATTTTAAACTAATTTGATTACTCTAATAACATAAAATAATGCCTATTATCTGTTAAATAAATAATATTACACAAGATTTTATTGCACCTCTGAATCATTTACTATGTCTTGGATTTACTTAATGATCTAAAAAAAGGAAAGCGAGGAGCAATTGCAAAAGCGATAACAATAGTTGAAAATGATCAAACAGAAGCAAAAAAACTATTGCGGAAAATTTTCAAAGATAGTGGAAACTCTGCAATAATTGGTATTACTGGACCTGCAGGAGCCGGTAAAAGCTCTTTAATTAACAAAACAGTGATTGCGATGAGAAAATTAGGCACAAAGCCTGCCGTCTTGGCAGTTGATCCTACAAGTCATGTTACTGGAGGTGCGATATTGGGAGATAGGGTTAGAATGAGTGAATCCACAGATTCTGGTACATACATCCGAAGTATTGCATCCCGTGGTGCAACCGGTGCTGTTTCTCGTTCATTGCGAAACAGTATTCGTGTTTTAGAATATGCTGGATTTAATCCAATAATTATCGAAAGTGTTGGAGCTGGCCAAACTGAAGTAGAGATTTCAAATATTGCTGACATTACTGTTGTTGTTTTTAATCCTAATACTGGCGATAGCATTCAAACTATCAAAGCTGGCTTGACTGAAATAGGGGATATCTACCTAGTTAACAAAAGTGACCTTAGTGGAACGAATCAACTTTTTGATGCGGTTCGTGATTTTATTGGCGACTCTGATAGAAATCCAATCATTCTAAAAACATCTGTTAAAAAGAATTCTGGAATTACTGTATTTGCAAAAACTTTGAAAGATATGATGAAATCGAAAAAGAAATTCAAAGATGCTAAAAATAAAGAGAGGCTTGAGGCAGAACTAAAGGATATTGTTTTAAATAACATAAAAGAAAAGATTGATGACATGCTGATTTCTGATAAAACCTTTTCAAAATATCTTAAAAAATTACAATCAAAAGACATTGATCCATTTCAAGCAGGAGATAAAATAACAAAATCTTTGTTAAAGTGATATTATGGCTGCAAAAAAATCATCAAAATCTAAAACCACTGAAAAGAAAATCTTTACTGATTCTACTTTTCCAGTAAAGCGCATATATCAAAAATCCTCAAAAAAGAGGCCTGTAGAGGATGCTGGAAAATATCCTTTCACTAGAGGAATTCATCCTGAAATGTTCCGTGAAAGATTTTGGACAATGAGACAATATTCTGGATTTGGTGATGCTAAACTTACTAATGAGAGATTCAAGTTCATGCTTGAAAAGGGTCAGACTGGGCTTAGCATGGCTTTTGATTTGCCAACCCAAATTGGATATGATTCTGATTCTCCACAAGCTGAAGGTGAAGTTGGAAAGGTGGGGGTGTCAATCACATCAATTAAAGATATGATGACTGCATTTGATGGTATTCCATTAGGTAAAGTCAGCTCTTCGATGACAATTAATTCTACAGCATCCACATTACTTGCATATTATATTGCAGTTGGAGAATCACAGGGTTTCAAAAGCACTGAGCTTCGTGGAACCACACAAAATGATATTCTCAAAGAATACATTGCAAGAAATACCTACATTTATCCTCCTCAACCATCCATGCGATTAATTGGTGACATGATAGAGTACTGTGCAGAAAAAGTTCCTTCGTGGTATCCAGTTTCGATTTCTGGATATCATATGAGAGAAGCTGGTTGTACTGCTACTCAAGAAGTTGCGTTTACTCTGGCAAATGCAATTGCCTATATTCAAACTTGTATTGATAAAGGATTAAAAATTGATGACTTTGCTCCAAGACTCTCATTCTTCTTTTGTTGTACCATAGAGTTCTTTGAAGAAGTTGCAAAGTTTAGAGTTGCAAGAAAAGTTTATGCAAAAATACTCAAAGAAATGTTTCATGCAAAGAACCCTCGTTCACTACAATTAAAATTTCATACTCAAACTAGTGGCGAATCTCTAACTGCTCAACAACCAAACAACAACATTGTGAGGGTTGCGATACAAACAATGGCAGCAGTTGCAGGCGGCACACAATCACTTCATACTAATTCTAGAGATGAGGCCCTTGCTCTTCCTACTCAGGAATCTGCAAAAATTGCTCTTAGAACACAGCAAATTGTAGCTCATGAAAGTGGAATTACAAAGACTGCTGATCCACTTGCAGGCTCTTACTATCTTGAAGAATTATGTGATCAAATTGAAGATGGTGTATGGAAATACCTGAAGAAAATTCAAAAGATGGGTGGTTCTGTTAAAGCAATTGAGAAAGGATTTTTCCAATCTGAAATTAGAGCAAATGCATATCGTCTTAAAAAAGAAACAGATGACGGTGACCGAGTAATTGTAGGTGTTAACAAATATGTCGAAGAAGAAGAGCAACCAGAATTATTGAGAATTGATGGTCGAATTGAAGTGCAGCAAAAGAAAGCCCTCAAAAAATTACGAGCAGAACGAGATTCTAAAAAATTAGAAAAGGCATTGTCTGCAATGCAGAGTGCAGCTGACACTGAAAAAAACCTCATGCCATACATTGTTACAGCTGCTAAGGCATTTGCAACCACTGGTGAAATTAGTAATACTTTCAGAGAGGTCTTTGGGGAATATCGTCCAAAAGAGGTCTTTTAGGACCTTACTGAGTTATTTTTTAAAACTATCAAACTAATTTTTGGGTTTTGCAATATAAAAGTCGGCGTAGAAATTACCGTCATCTTCGTATTTTTTAGTGTTAATTCCCATATCATGTAATATTGAAACAGTCTGTGCTTTTTCTTTAGAATCTGAAAAACTTCTTTGACGGATTGGTTTTATGTCGCTTTTTACAACAGAGTAATCAAACATCTCAAAAACTTCTTTAATGTCCTTCATGTCGAACATTCTAAGAACAGAGAATGCGAAGATTGGGGCAACATACTCTTTTCCATTTTCAATTGAATTAGATTGTCTGTTTTTAATTACTTTTAGAAGATTTGAAAATGCCTGATGTCCGATATATCCAACACAACCCGTTGCGATCACCACATCTATCTTCGGTAATGATTCTAGTAGATTTAATTTTTCAGTTTCAAGATCAATATTTATGCCTCTTTCACACAAATTCATCTCTTCAGAAAATTTTAAAGCTTCTTCTGAAATATCTATTTGATAGAAATTCATGTTGTCATTAATCGTACATTCTTCGTAGAATTGTTTAGCCTCTTTTTTTGTAGGTTCGGTACCGTTTAAAAAGAAATCATTTAATTCTGACATTGTTAAATTATATTTCATTAATGATGAATTGATACCATATGAACTTCCCAAATCTAAAACATTAATTGGTCTAGATACTGTCTCTTCAAGTTGCTGTATGATGGAGTTGTATAACGGTTTTGTTGAATCTGATATGAAGTATTCCAATCTATCCATTTCTTTTAGATAACTACATGGGGAATCTTGTATGTAAATATCTGTAAAATCTTTTTTTACTTTTAATTCATTCATCGTGGGTGATGATGCTATTCCCCCCTTAATAAAACCCGTTTAATTCTCTAGTCGTGAAAGAAAAATTTGATTATTTTTTATATTTTAAAAGAACATCTTTTATGTAATTAGTTTGTGAACATAGAAATAATTCCAAATTTGGAATTGAGCATACACTTTATTTAGATTTGTAGGCTAATTGATTCATGACTACCTTAAGTGAATTACGTGCCTGTAAATCATGTGGTAATGTTTTTACCAAAAAAGCAGGTGTAACCATGATAACTAGCTGCCCTCATTGCGATGGCACAAATTTTGATACTGTAGATGTAGGTGAGGAATTAATAGAATGATTTTCTTATTTAAAATATGAAGTATAAATTTTCAGCCAATGATAAAGAATGGCATCAAACATTACTCAATACATTTGAAAATATCTTGAACATGGAAATACAACCTGTTTTAGTTTATGATAGAAAACATTTTTCAAAATATCTTTACAAAAATAGCGTTAAACCAAATGCTGTTTGGGCTGAATGTATTAAAGAATGTGGTACAATTTGGCTAAATCCACATTTAGCAACAGAGCCAAAAGTTGAAACTGTAAACACGTTGTATCATGAATGCTTACACATCAAATATCCAAAAAAGAATGAACAAGAAATTAGACGATTAGCTGATAAAATAATTCCCGTGGCAAAATCACTCACTTCAAAGAAAAAGAAATTTGACATTACTCATAGACACTAGTTTGACAAACAACTTACAAGTTTATTTATCTCCCAGATTTTAGAATGACTATGTATGAGACAATTCTTGTTCCACATGCTGGAACTCCTGCCGGTGATGAGGCACTTAAACATGCAATTTATGCCTCAGATGATTCATCTAAAATAATCCTCTTACACGTTGTAGAAGAAATACATGCTCCTCCATCATTTGCTTTGTCATCCTCTGAAAGAGAAAAATTGCTAAAGAGTATTGGCAATGCAAATAAGGAAATGAAAAAAGATATGGAGAAAAAAATGGAAAAATATTCTCTGCAATGCAAAGAAAAAGGAGTTAAATCAAAAATTAAAGTGGCGATAGGAGATGCTGCTGAAATAATTTTAGATACTGTTGAAAAAGAAAAAGTAGATCTAATAGTAATGTCAAAACGACGCAAATTGAAGGGGATAAAAAAATTATTATCTTTAGGTAGTGTTTCAAGAAAGATTGTTGAAAATGCTAATTGCCCTGTGTTATTACTGGATATTGGAAAATGAAAAAACTTTTTGACCATATATTGGTTCCATACAATGGATTTCATGGTAGTCAAAAAGCTTTCAAAAAAGCAATTGGATTATCACAACTGACAAAATCAAAAATAACAGTTTTGACATGCGTTGAAGATAGAGCCACATTTGGGTTATTCAAAACAAAAACAGACAAAGAGGAATTTGATAAGGAATGTAAAATGATCGAATTAGAACATAGCAAACTTGAAAAATATGCTACAGAACATGATATTTCCCCTGCTTTTAAAATTACTAAGAGTAGTATGCCAGCCAATGAAATTCTTGAATTTGCAAAAAAATATGATGTGGATTTGATAATCATGGGGATGAAAAAGCGCACTAGATATGAAAAAAGACACTATCCTAGCACCATTGATGATGTTTCAAAAAATTTTGATCGTGCAATTTTAATTTTAAACTAAAATCAAAAATGATTCGTGTTGTAATAAAATAAATCCATTAATACTGTAAATTGTGATGTCTTTTAGATGAAAATTGATCACATTGCAATTGCAGTAAATGATGTGGAAGAATCTGCTAAAATTTACCAGAAAGCACTAGGAGTTGATTCAGTAGAATTTGAAACAGTGGAATCTGAAGGTGTTAAAGTCGCAATCATTCATTTGGAAAATGGTCGTGTCGAATTAATGCAGCCTACAAATGATTCTAGTCCTATAAAGAAATTTTTAGATAAAAAAGGTCAAGGATTACATCATATGGCACTAGACACTGACAATATAGAGGGTGAAGTAGAACGAATGGAAGGTTGTGGAATCCAATTCTTGGGAAAAATCCGACCTGGTTCTGCAGGAACTAAAGTCACATTCATTCATCCAAAATCTCTTCAAGGGGTATTGGCAGAACTTTGCTCTCATCCTAAAGAATAATTATTTCATTCTTTAGAAAAATTATGTTCATACTGACTACATTTATTTCCTAAACATCATCCATATTCTTGAACCTACAAAAATCCCTACTGCCAGAACTATGAATATGGGAACTAGAATTTCAAAATCCAATCTTATTATCCCTGCTGATTCTTTTTTCCATCTTTCAAATCATATTCACCCTTTATCTTTAGTTCTTCTTTTGTGAGTGCTGGAATTCCAACACGATGGATTGGCACCATTCCATGACTAACAAGAAGTTTGCGATATTGCTGAAAATATCTGCCTAATTCTTGTTTCAAAAATAATGCATGTTCTTCAAACTGTTGTGATTCTGCAATTTGACGCTCATTTCTTAATCTTTGAGATTTGTTTTCTACTTCATTGATATTTTTCTGTCTTCTTTTAAATCCTGTAACAATAAAATTTTCAAATGCCATCAAAACATCTCTCTTAAACTTTAGTGTGTTGTGATGATATGAAACTATTTTGCTGATTTTTAAACATGGGCATCAATCTAAAAAATGATTTATTTATGAAGAAATTTCATTCCATCATTTTCAATGTGTCTGATGCTGTAATTATTCCGATGATTTTCGATTTTTTTGAAACTAGAATACACTTTGAATATCTGATCAATGGGACTAACACATTAGCTGGTGTATCAAAATCTACTATGGGTGGTACAGGATCCATTGTGTCTGCTAACTTTGCTTTTTTCAACTCTGCTTCTCCTAAATCTGCAAGATGTTTTACTATCCCATCTTCAGATACTACTCCCACTACATCTGAATTGTCAAAAACAGGGATCTGACTGATTGACAATTGATGCATTTTCTTGATTGCATCATGAAGTGTATTTGTTGGTTTTAGTTTTACGATATCCCTGCTACAAAAATCTCCTGCTGTATGAGATGATGATTCCCCTTCTAATTGAGTAAGGCTCTCAAAAATCTTTTTTGCCGTCTCATAGCTGGGTTGACTTCTTCCTGATTCTATTTGATTAATCATGGATGTACTTACCCCTGTCATTGCCGCAAGCTTTTTCTGAGTTATGCCTATCTTTTGTCTAATCTGTTTAATTGAATCAATTCTAGGTAACAATTCACTTTGAAATGTTTTTAATTGATTTAAAAATTTCTTTTCTGATTAGATAAGTGAACTAGTCATATGGCATTCTAAATTATTCAAAATATCTTGATTTTAATCCTATTTTTTCTTTGATTTATTTTTTGGTTGTTCAATTGCTGCTTGTGCTGCTGCAACTATTGCAATAGGAATTCGATGGGGTGATGCACTAACATAACTTAGACCTATGCTATGACAGAATTTAATTGAATTAGGATCTCCTCCGTGTTCTCCACAAATTCCTATCTCCATGTTTGGTCTGAGATTTCTTCCTGCTGCAACTCCCATTTTTATCAAGCTGCCTACCCCGTTTACATCAATTGATTGGAATGGGTTCCTCTCAAGAAGTTCTTTTTCCATATATTCTGGAAGGAATTTCCCTTCCACATCTTCTCTGCTGAAACTAAATGTTCCTTGTGTGAGGTCATTTGTACCGAAACTAAAGAATTCTGCAGTGGTTGCAAGTTCATTTGCTGTTAATGCTGCTCTTACAACTTCGATCATAGTTCCAAAGTTAATCTTTAATTTCATTTTGTATTTTGATTCTGTCTCTTTCTTAATGGAATCATAAATTTTCTTAATGTGATTTAATTCTGCGATGCTACTAATTTGAGGAATCATGATTTGTGGATGTGCCTTTACTTTTTTCTTTGTTAATTCTACTAATGCTTCAAAGACTGCACGAATTTGCATCTCGTATATTTCAGGATATGTAATTCCTACTCTGACTCCTCTATGCCCCATCATCGGGTTTACTTCTGCAAGTTCTCTTGCCCTTTTTAGAACAATTTTTGCTTTTTCAACTTCTGCAGTTTCTTTTTTTAATTCTAATTTGTGGATTTTCTCTGCTAGTTCTTCTGGGTTTGGTAGGAATTCGTGTAGTGGTGGGTCTAGTAATCTAATGGTAACTTCGTATCCTTCCATTGCCTTTAGAATTTGAACAAAGTCGCTTTTTTGCAATTCTCCTAATTTTTGTAAAATCTTACTTCGCTCTTCGATGCTTTCTGCCATGATCATTTCTACAAATAGATTGATTCTATCACTGCCGTTGAACATTCTTTCTGTTCTGCAGAGCCCGATTCCTTGTCCTCCGAATTCTCTTGCAAGTTTTGCACCCTCAGGCGTATCTGCATTAGCTCTAATCCCTATTTTTTTTGCTTTTTGGGACCAATCTAAAATTTGCTTAAAGTCTGTATTTACTTTAGGTTCTATAGTTGGAATGTCTCCAATGTATACTGCTCCTGAACTGCCATCTATTGTAATCGAATCCCCCTCATGAACAACTTTTCCATCTACGCTACATTGTTTATTGTCAAGATCAATTTTCAGATTAGAGCATCCTACGATACATGGTTTTCCCATTCCTCTTGCAACTACTGCTGCATGAGATGTTTTACCTCCACGACTGGTTAAAATTCCAACTGATTCAAAGAATGCTGGAACGTCTTCGGGTTTTGTTTCTTCTCTAATTAGAATCACTTTGGCCCCGTTCTCGCCCATGATTGTTGCTCTTTTTACATCCAAAACTGCAATTCCACTTGCTGCTCCTGGTGATGCTGCAATTCCTTTTGCTAGTAATGTATGATTTTTGATTTCATTAGGATCTATTCTTTTATGTAATAATTGCTCTAATTGTTCTGCTTGTAATCTTGTAATTGCTCTATTTTTATCAATTAATTTTTCTTTCACCATGTCAATTGATGTTTTTACCATTCCTACTGCATTCATCTTTGCATTTCTTGTTTGCAACAAATAGAATTTTCCTTGCTCAATAGTAAATTCAATATCTTGTGGCTCTTTGTAGTGTCTTTCAAGCCTTTCACATGTTTTGACTAGTTGTTTGTAGGATTCTGGCAAGTCCTTTTTCATCTCATCTACTTGTTTTCCTGTTCTTACTCCTGCTACTACGTCTTCTCCTTGCGCATTAATTAGATATTCGCCGTAAATCTTTCTTGTTCCGTCTCCAGGATTTCTTGTAAATACAACTCCTGTTGCACAATCATCTCCCATGTTCCCAAATGCCATGGATACAATATTTACTGCAGTTCCATTTGCAATATCTTTTGTAATATTATTTTTCTCTCTGTATACAATTGCTCTTTCTCCCATCCAACTTCCAAATACTGCCTTGATTGCAAGTTCTACTTGTTCAGTTGGGTCTGTTGGAAATTTCCTTCCTGTATGAGTGTCACAGATTTGTTTGTATTTTGCAACAATTTCTCTTAGTGACTCTTCATTCAAATCACTGTCCACTTGTACGTTTTGTTTTTTCTTTGCTGCTTCTAAAACATCATCGAATTTCTTATCCTCCACCCCAAACACTACTTTTCCAAATAATTGTACAAATCTTCTGTAAGAATCCCATGCAAATCTTGGATTGCTACTTTTTTCAGATAACCCGATAACTGTTTCATCATTTAACCCTAAATTCAGAATTGTATCCATCATGCCTGGCATAGAAATTGCTGCGCCTGATCTGACTGATACTAGTAGTGGATTTGTTTTTGAATTCCATTTTTTCCCTGTTTTTCTCTCTATTTTTGCAATATTCTTTTTTACTTCTGCCATGAGTGTTTTTGGCAATTTTTTGTTATTTTCATAATATTTGTTACAAACTTCAGTGGTAATTGTAAATCCTGGAGGTACGGGTAGCTTCAATCTGGTCATTTCGCATAGACCTGCTCCTTTTCCACCTAGAAGCTGCTTGTTTTTGCCGTCTCCTTCATCATAAAAATAAACTTGTTTCATTTTTTACGATTAACCAATCCTAGGAAGGGGGTATTAAACCATTGACTTGGCAAAATCTGCCATAATCTTATTCCAGTCTTTTGCTTTGATAATTCCACTTGCAACTAAGATTCCCTTGGATCCTAATTCTATGGCTTTTGACACATCTTCTCCTGAAACAATTCCCGCACCACAAAGTAATTTTGTACTATTTTTTGCATTCTTTATCGCTTTTGCGGCTTTAGCGATTAATTCTGGTTTTTCTTTAGAAACTGCTTTGCCCGATCCAATTAATTCCGGAGGTTCTATTGCAATATAATCTGGATTGAATTTTGCATATTTTTTAACTTCGGCAACATCTTTTACACATAAAATAGATATCATTTTTAATTCTTTTAATTTTAAAATTAATTTTTCAATTTCTTTACTGGAAATTCTATGTTCGCTGTGATTGATTAATGATCCTTTGACTCTAGATTTTTTTAATAATTCTGGAATCACAAATCCTGTAGTGCTTCCAACCTTTGAGTCATCAACATGTTGGGCTAAAATTGGAATTGAACTATTTGATACCAATCCAATTAGATGCTGTGGTGGTGATATTGCTATTTTTATTTTATATTTTTTGGAAATTTTTTCTGCCGTTTTTACAAATTTGACTATTTTATCTCCTGCAATTTCTTCATAATTTTTACAATTAATTACAAACATCTTTCTTTGAAATTTTTTGTATTGTATTTATTCCTTGATTATGATGGTTTAGCATGCATGTCATATCTTTTCTTCATTCCTAATACTATGATCATTAAAATTAACCCTGACATGTTTGTACCAATTATGAATACGTCATCTACGATAATCCCGTAAATTAGCCATAATATCGAACCTGCTGCAATGAAGATCATTAAAAATTTCGAAACATCTTTGAGTCTTTTGGTTTTATACCCTTTGTAGATTTGTTCAATCCATCCCATCAAAATAAAAATCCCTGCGGTTATTCCTAATATTGTTAGAAATGTTCCATCTACTTCCATTTTCTATTCTAGCTCCAAAAGAATTCATCTAATCCTGTTTGTTTTGGCTTTCCTAGCATTGTGTCAAAATCTAAATCCATTGAGGATGTGATTTGTTCTAATGTTGATTCCATAAATTCCATGTATTTTTTAGAATCAATTTCTTCCTTCTTTGCCAATTCAACTGGCTTTACGCCGGGTTTGTTTAGGATTTTGATAAATGAAATTTTGTCTCCTTTCTTTATCTCTCTGATGGATTCTAATTGTTTGGCTGCTCTGATATGTTGAGGAATTGTTTTTACATATTCAGATGGTGCCTTACTTAGCATTACATTAAATGTCAAATCTTTTAATGGTATTTCTTTTGCTTCCACTTTTTTACCACATGTTGCAATTTTTTCTGTGATCTCTTGCTTTGCCTTTACGAAATCTTCTACTGTTTGGACTCTGGACAAGACATCGATTAATTCATAAAATAAATTTTTGATGAATGCAGGTGTGTGTGATTTTTTGCCTGTCAATCCTTTAACGTCTACTTTACCATCCTTTGTAACTCCCAAATAGTTTTTCTTTCTATTGCTGAGCACACAATATCTGTACGTTTTATCTATCTCTAAATCTACACCGTGTTCTTTCTTTGCTTGCTCTATTACAATTTTGATTTGCTCTTTTGTTGGATTTTTAATAAATAATGAATCTGTGTCTCCATACAGAACCTCAATCCCTGCTTCTTCGCATTTTTTGATTGTTTCTAAAATTGTATATCTGCCGATTGCAGTTGTTGCTTCTGCTACTGGTAGGAAGTAAAGTGGAAATATTTCAGCTCCCATTACCCCATAACTGGCATTTAGAATCACTTTGAGTGCTTGGCTGACAACTGTATATTGCTGTCTTTGATCATCTGTTAATGTCTCTTTTTTCGATAAACTTTTGTAATAATTTACTCTCAAATCTCTTAACGATCCAATAATCATTGATGTCTGGCCATTCTTTTTTGTACATGCCCAATGATTTGTTCCCGGTATTGTATTTTTTTTACACTCCTCGTGAGGGCATCTAACTGTTTCATATGATAGATTTCTAACTTTGATAATGCTTGGATACAGACTAGCAAAATCCATTACTACCACATCAAAATGAATTCCTTCTTTAGGTTCTACAACAAGACCTCCACGATATTTCTTATCTTTGATCACGGCATCTGACATTACCCCTTCTGATCTTCTTTGTAACTCCTCTCGTTTTGGAATCAAACAATTTTCTCGTCTATGTTCATAATACAGTAAACTTCTAATCCACTGTGACACCCCCATTCTTGCAATATCGTCAATTGGCATTCTTCCAATTCTTGCAATGATTACAAGCAAGTCCATCATCAAATCTTTGTTAAAGCTGGTTAGTTCGTATGTTAGAAGAGCATCATTATAACAATAATTTGCAGTCTGGTAGAGTGATAACTCGTCAAATTCTAATCCATAATCTATCTTTTCTTTGCCTAGAAGTGCTTTTGATACACTGTTTAAAGAAAAGTCCGTGTATTTTTGACTAAATGCATAGATTTGAAATGATCTGTTTGAAAGAACTTTGTACAAATCAAGATGAACTCCTTCTTTTAATGTTGCAGAATCTCTCATCATATAAAGAGGATTATCTGAATTTTTTACTCCTAATCTTTCTGCTCTGTTGTAGAGATACGGTAAATCAAATTCATCTCCATTGTATGTTAGAACAAATGGAAATGTCTTCATTATTTCAAATGCGTCTTGAATCATTTCTTTTTCTTTGTCTGATTCATAAAATGTAATTTTGATATTTTGTTCTAGTTCATTTGTTCCTTCTTCTGTACCTTCTGTTTTGAGCACAAAAATTTGGTCAAATCCGTCAGAACCTTTCAATCCTATTGCAGTGACCTTTTTTTCTGCAATTTTTGGATCTGGGATGCGCCCTATCTCTGCTTCTACTTCAATATCTATACTTAGTCTCTTTATTTTTGGTATTGGTTGGTTTAGTAAATCTGCCCATTCAGAAATATATTTTTTAAATTCTTCCGCATCAACCATGCTCTCACTATCTACTTTATCCCACAACAAACTCTTCAATGCAAGTCTAACTTCATCCGAAATTTCTAGATCATGTGATTTTAACTCCCCATTTACGACTTCATAATATTTTCCAACGATTAGTTGTCTATCATACAAATAATTCTCATAATATTTGATATCTGATTCCCATGTCTCAATCACATTTCTAATACTTTTGTCTCCTGCTGTTCCCCCTATTGCTAACGGGTCTGCAACAGTGATTTTTGACATGTCTATTTCTTTGTCTTTCATTAAATCATATTTTCGAACCGTTTTGATTTCCAAAATGTCATCTCTTTCTTGAAGAAAATCTAATTCGTCTGGAGATAATCTTGAATAACAATATGGTTTGTGCCCTGTTTCATCTTTCCATAAGAATAATTTTTTAGATTCTGGATCATAGAATTTCAAAACTGCAGATTTTGAAATATTGTCATATGTTGCTGATACTAACATTGATGCTGGCATTGATTCAATTTTCTTAGTTTCTGGCAAATTTACTTGCATTTTCTCACTCTGAATTATCGTACTTGCTTACTAGTTCTTTTGCCCATTTTGTAATTCTATTTTTGTCAAGGCTAATAACTTCCACGCCTGCCTCTTCCAACAAATCATAATCTGTTTCAGGATATGCATCAAGACAAACAAATTTTCTAATTCCGATGGTTATTGCCATTTTTGTACATTCTAAACATGGGACAAATGTCGTGTATAGAATTGCACCTTTAATCCCTGCCTCTATTCCTAAAATTGCACAATGCATTATTGCATTTGCTTCTGCATGATTACACAAACATCTGTCTAATGATGCCCCTGATTCAATTTTCCCTTCCATTCTTAATTGGCATCTTTTACATCCTCCTTCAAAACAGTTTTTGATTCCTGGTGGGGTTCCATTATATCCTGTTGCCAACTGTCTGTGGTTTCTAACAATGACTGCGCCTACTTGTCTTGTCATACAATTAGAGCGAAGTTTGGCAAGTTCTGCTTGTAACATAAAATATTCATCCCAGTTAGGTCTGTCAAAAGAACTCATACAAACTCTGTTTGACTGCTCAATATATGGATCACGTTAATAGAAATCTAATTTGCGATCAGATTAAAACTATGTCGCAGATAAATGTCTGGGTTCGCTGAAAACTAGTTTGTATTGAGATGATAAATCCATCTATAATGGTAACAGATATTTTCTAAAACTATTCTTTAAGTCTGATTGCCGTTTATGAGATTTTTATCTCTTTCAAACATCAATTTTAGTTTTAATCTTTTTTTTCTTTTTGTAATTTTCTTTTTTTAAAGCTAATTCTAATTCCAAAATCTGCCTTTCTTCTTTCAGTCTCATTTCTGACTCTTTCTCATTAGTATTTGATTTAGATTTTTTAGACATAAATTATGCCAATTTTCTTTTTTTGAGATTTAAAAATTACTCTAATTAACAATCCTGAATATTTCATGCCTATCTTTTACTGGATTATTTGTGAATTATTGAGTTGTGGATAGTATTTTGTTACGCGAAAGCATAAAATCAATAAATTTCGTTCTTATATTGGCACATGACTGAATTCATCAAAAAAAAATATGTCAAAAATGATTCTATAGAAAAACGTGATTATCAGATAAATCTTGCAAATCAAGCAATTAAAGAAAATTGTATTGTTGTTTTGCCAACTGGTCTTGGAAAAACAGCTGTTGCATTACATGTTATTGCCGAGTATTTGTCAAAAGGAACTGGTGGTATTCTGTTTTTAGCTCCTACTCGAGTTTTAGTCCATCAGCATTATGAATTCTTAAAAAATAATCTTACTTTGGATGATATTTCTATAATTACAGGTGAAGATACGATTCAAAAAAGAGCAAAGTTGTGGAATAATAGTATTGTTTGTGCTACTCCTGAGATTGCTAGAAATGATTTAAATCGTGAAATCATATCTCCAAACCAGTTTAATCTTATAGTGTTTGATGAAGTTCATAGAACTATTGGTGATTATGCCTATTCTGGAATTGCCAAATGGTTTGAAAATGCTCCTGCCCGTATTGTTGGAATGACTGCTACTTTGCCTAGTGAAAAAGAAAAAGCAACTGAAATTTTGACAAGACTAAAAATTTCTAGTGTTGCAGAAAAAACTGAAGATAGTCTTGATGTAAAACCGTACACTCAAGAAACTAATACAGAATGGGTCAATGTTGAACTTCCTCCGGAATTAAAAACAATTCAAACGTTGTTAAAATCTGCATTGGATGAAAGATATGATCAATTAAGAAAAAATGGAATCCGGTTGGCAGAACAACAATCTTTTTCTGCACTTCTTCGAATTAGACAATTTGTATTAAATCAAAATAGACGCTCTGCAAAACCATTGTTTACGGCAATCAGAATTCATTATGCACTAAACATGCTTGAGGCACATGGAGTTACTCCTTTTCTAAAATTTTGTGAACGAACTAAAGCAAAAAAAGGTGTAGGTGTAAAGGATTTGTTTGAGCTTGATCCTAATTTCACAAAAGCAATACAATTGGCAAAAGAAGCACAAGCCCATGGGATCGAGCATTCCAAAATTCCAAAACTGAAAGAAATCCTTGATTCTGTTCCCGGGAAAGCCCTCATTTTTACTAGTTATCGGGACTCGGTTGATTTAATTTACAATAAATTAACTGAATTGGGAATTAGTGCCGGCATCTTAATTGGAAAAGCAGGTGACAAAGGATTAAAACAAAAAAACAGATTGAGACAGTGCAAAATTTTCGGGATGGTCTCTATCAAGTATTGGTTGCTACTCGTGTAGGGGAAGAGGGTTTGGATATTGCTGAAGTAAACCAGGTGATCTTTTATGATAATGTGCCAAGTTCTGTTAGATTCATTCAAAGGCGGGGGAGGACTGGTAGAAAAGATGTTGGTAAACTAGTAGTTTTAATTGCAAAAAATACTATTGATGAAACTTACTATTGGATTGGGAAACGAAAAATGACTGCTGCTAAATCCATGGGTGATAAAATGACTCAAGTATTAGAAAAAAATCAAGAGATTGAATCTCAAAAACAAGGACTGGATGCGTTTCTTTAATTTTTGTATTGCTTGATCATCCTATCAATCACTAATTGTTTTCTTTGAATGATCTTATTTTTCATTCCTGATTCTAAATGATGAATGCTGCTTTTTTTTGCAAGAAGAATATTTTCCAATCTGATATCAAATTGGTTTTGAAGAAAACTCAAAATTCCTGAAAGTCCATCATCCATTTCCAAATTTACAAGTGCTTCTTTTGATAAATTTTCTATAGATTTGTCCAAATAATCTAAAATTTCATCCATTGTTTCATCTGTTAAGACCACGATAGATTTAATTTGATTACTGCAAAAAATGTTGTGTATTTTATTTTGGTTTTTTAGATACTGAAATTGATAAAACCTTTCAAAATCTCCCACTTTAAGATAATTTATTGGTAAACTCTGATAAATCTGAAGAAATGAGAAATCTGATTCAAAAAGAGAAAAAACTTCACAAGGAAATTCATGATGATTTTGAGAAAATTAGTCAGAAAATTAATGATGATTTTGAAAAGATAAAACAATCGAAATTATCTAAATCATCCTAATCTTTTGATAATATGATATCCAAATTCTGTTTTTATTGGCTCTGAAATTTCTCCAACTTGCAGTTTGAATGCTGCGTCTTCAAATGGCTTTACCATCATACCTTTGGTAAAATAACCTAAATTTCCCTCTTTTTTTCCACTTCCTTTGTCTGTTGAAAATTCTTTAGCTAACTTTCCAAATTTTTCACCCTTTTTGATTTTTTCCAAAATTGCTAATGATTCACTTTGTTTTTCAACTAGTATGTGGGCGCACTTTATCTTGATACTCATTTACATTTCTAAACTATTCTACATCTTAATTGTTTGGAGTCTTGAACTAAAACAATAATTTCCTTTGACAGCCTGAATTTAATCACAAATCCCACTTTAACAATAAGCAACTAATCTCAAATCATTCAGGTTTCTTAAGATTGATTTTCCAAAAATGGGAAATTCATTTTATTGTATGTCTTATTCTTGATTTACCTATGTTCTAATATATGATTTTCACATAAAGTATGAGTTTAAGAAATGAGTGAGAGAATTTTATGCCAATACTGTAAACAGTATCTGGCGGGAGAAGGCCACCTACGCCGGCATATCAGAACAATTCATAAATCTGAAAAATAAATTATCATGGAAACAAAATTGAAAAAATATTCGATGGTTTAACAATTAGTAATTATCAAATCATATCTGTCTGAGAATTTATCTGGAGTTTTTTCCTAAATATCTACTCCCAAATTTTTAATGGTAATGGCGCCTACAATAATTACAAAAGAACATTGTCTGCAATGAGAATGGGTATGACTGAAATTGATTTTAGACCTTTGTCCCTACTGAAAGATATAAAAATCCTCCCCAACCTTCACGATAAGAAGTTTTTTCAAAATACTTTTCGATTGATTTCCATGCAGTTCTTTTAAGATATTCTTCATTTGCACCAAATGGTTTTGTAAAGAATATAATTAATGGAGCAAAAATCTTTGCAGGTCCTTGTGACATTTTAAAATCCATGATGGCAAATTTCTTGTTGGGTTTTAGTGCATCATGTCCTTGTTTGATTATTTTATCATATTGAATAGAGTATTGTAGTGCACCTGTTGCAAAAATTCCATCTAATTTTTGGGGAAATTGATATTTAGCAAAATCGCTTTCAACCAATTCAACATTCTTCCATCTCCTTCCATTTACTCGTTTTTTTGCTTGATCAAGCATTTTATCGGTGATGTCAACTCCAATCAGTTTTCCTTCCTCTCCAATTTTATCCAAAATCAAAGAAAAATTCAAACCAGTGCCACATCCAAGCTCGACTACAGTGTCTCCTTTTGACAGTTCCAGTGAATTAACAGTCATTTTCCGATATTTTCCTATTTTAATCCCCAACAATCGGTAGAGTTTTACTGCAAAGTCATAATTATCAGCATATTTTCTGTATGCCTTAATTATAGAACTAGACATGTATCTAATCACGCGTTATTATCTCATAAACAATGATCATGATTTTCAGGGATGACTCTACATTTGAAGTTGAGATAATAAATACAAAAAGACCACAAAATACGAATGCCACATGAGTTAGATGGTGAGTGTATTAGGATAGTTGATTTTACATTATTTCCACAAACGGGAATATTCTATACACTTTGACATGTTTGTAAATAATCAACATGTAAATGCTAAAAATCGTTATTGCCCTCTCAAATCTTATGGCAGAAAGACTCACAATCATGCTAAATAGTGATATTGCAAAAAAACTAAGAGCACTACAAGCAAAAAAAATTAAAGAATCTTCATCGACTGTCAGTTTTTCAAGAATCATAAATGAGGTCCTGGAAAAAGGTTTAAAATAATTCAGTTTTCTTTCGAAAATTTATTTATTATATATTGTCTGGAGAATTGAACTGTTCAAAACAACTTCTGGTGTAAATTGAACATTTACTGTGACTTTATTATTAAAATCGATATTTACATTGTCAAATAATGATTTGTATTTGTTTATAGTTCGTCTATTTTCTGTGAACTCCTGTCCTGACTTGATCAATAACCCTTCTTTTATCAACAAATTGATTTTTCTATACCCTGATGTCTTTGGAATATCCAATTTTTCTAAAATTTCTGAAATGGTCCATGGTTCTCCAATTGAGGCATTGAGGATTTTTGACATTTCATCATCACTGAATGCTTTGATGATTGATTGATTAATTGACGAATTTAATATTGTGAATCTTTTTTCAACTTTGTCTTTATCTGATTTAATGCTGCAAATGCTGTCTAAAAATCTCTTCTCCAGACCTTTTGCACCAGATCCAAAAAATTCTGTTAAAACTGAATCTAATTTTTCAAAGTCTTTAATCGATTCTGTAATTGACATGCCGTATTTTTCAAATAATCTATTCTGTATGCTTTGAAATGTTGTATTGCCAAGATTCTCCTGTATTGTTTTTTCAAATGCTGATGCAAATAATTGGTCAACTTCTGCCATGGCTTTTATTACTTGATACTATGTTATTAGTATCTCATTCCTCCGTCGGTTGATATTTTTGATAATTTACGAATATGGCTGCTGTCGTTCTTTACAGCCAAATTCAAAGCTTTTTCCATTTCCTCTTTTTTTAATTTGATATTTTTTTCATTGTTTTTTACTATTTCACATTCATGTATGATTGGCAGTTTTTTAAAATTTCTATATTGCTCATAGTTTACTACACATGTGTAAAAATCATAATCCTCTTTGAATTTGTATTTGATTTCAAATGGCATTATGGGTGCTGTATCTGTTGAAGAAATCTCTTCTACAACTTGTTTTAGTATGTCCATGTCAAATGGTTTGGATATTATGGGTATTCTTAGCAAGTCAAAAAAATATTTGTTTTCATCATATGGATTTCCTGTCACCACAATTATTTTTGCATTTGGATTTTCATCTTTGATATTTTCTATGGCATAAAGTCCATCATAGTCAGGCATTGACAAATCTGTAAACACGATATCTGGGGTATGTTTTTTATACAATTCAACTGCATCTTTACCGTTGTTCCCTTTTGCCATGACATCAACTTTGATAATATCTAAAAATTCACATATCAAATCTACGATATCTCGTTCATCATCAATGACTATGCAATTAACCATTTGTTGTCCCTTCTCTGATGTCTGACATCCTTTTTAATCATACATTCATACTTTATATGATTATCCTATGGATCAAATCCCATCTTTGGGAAATCATGAAAAATGTATGTCTTCATGTTAAATTACATTTTCATAAATGTTAGAATGTTAAGGAATAATCATTGAAATATCAATTTGATAAAAACCCGTTTGCCCAGTCTGAAATATCTAGATCATTAAAAGAAATTACTAGTTGCCAAAAGTGTCTTTCAAATGATGAACTTTGCTGGTTTCATACAAAATCATTACAATCTAGTATTGTCATTGATGTTCAAAATTGGATAAAAGATTGCAAAATGATTCAGAAAAATGAAGATTCTGAATAGGATTTTGACAAATTCTATTAATCTTGTCGTGTAATGATGGTTTTGAAATGATGAGTTCTATGATGAAATTTAACTGCTGGTTTTAATTTTAAATCTCATAGCTTGTTCAAATGAGCAAACTTGTTTTTATCAATTCTAGTATATTTCATATAATATGAAAATACTTCATGTGGAGGATACTCCTGAAATAAGTAAAATCTTTGCAGATATTTTATCAACTAAAAATTATGATTTTGATAGTATATTGGATGGGCGAGCCGGATTGGAGTTGGCAATATACAAAGAATATGATCTAATTTTACTTGATATGTGTATGCCAAAATATAGCGGCGTTGATTTTCTTTTAGATTTAAAATCAAGAAAGCCTTCGGAGCTATCTAAAGTTGTCATTGTAAGTGGACTCTCGATGAGCTCAATACAAGAACAAGAATTATTAAATTTGGGAATTCGTTCTGTTTTGAGAAAACCTATCTCTGTTCAATCATTGCTTTCACAAGTTGAACCCGAAATAGCATTTTAATCCAAACCCCAACTAATTTTTGTGGTTGGTACTATCTTCAAAAAAGGGGCTTCATTTTCATTCCAGGGATCATCTCTTACCCATTGAAATTTTTTGAAGAATATTTCGTAGATTTTTTTAAATTCTTCTCCATTTTCAATGATTTCTGCTTTACCTTGGATGCATACTGCTTTATGATTGCCTGACTTGTAAATATCGATAACAATACCCACATTACGATTAAATTTGATATTGGTATATGTCCGTGTATCATAATCTGTTGCAATGATTATACTGTTGTTGATTTTTACAAATGAAACCGGCTTGACATGTGGAATGTCATTATGAGATGTTGCAATTCTTGCTTCTTCTAATGAATTTAGAAAATCAATTTCACTTTGTTTGAATTCTATCAATTGAAAATTCGTTCTCTTATTTCTGGAATGTGTTTGTATACGATATCTCTTACTTTAATTTGATCTTCTGTTGTAGGCATCTCTTTTTGTGCACTAAGTATTGCCCCGCTCATACCAAGCGCCATTCCCATGACAATCCCATAAACGAATTCTTTTGGATCTTCTACCTTGAGTGTTTCTTTATTTTGATTAATTTCTTCTAAATATGCTGGAATTGTTGCAACTGCACCGTTAATTGTCTGTAGAATTATTTCTTCTAATTGATCTTCACTCATACTATTTCATTGAAATATTTCTTAATAAATCTGCACCTGAATTTAGGGCCTTGAATTAACTTGACAAGTCACCTCGAAGGCCCTCAAATTTTACTTCAAAACCCTTGCATTTTATTCTAAAATTTTTATGCAATACTAACAAACCAAACAGTGATTGGTTTGCTTCAGATGTGATGGAAAAGGTCAATACAAGAATGAATTTGGTATTATGGAAAAATGTGAGTCCTGTCAAAGAAAGGATATGAGTTTTGAAAAAGTAAATGCTGAACCAGATCCAGATGAAGAAGGATTATAAGAAAAAAGAGTCTTAAACCAAAATCAATAGTTCATTTGACTGCCTAGGAATATGCATATTCTGAATCTAGTGTATTGGGAATTGGAATATCTTTGATTGTATTGATGTATGTTGGAATTCCTCCAAATGTAATTTGGTATAATCTCAAAATTTTAAACTCTTGAAAATTTGTGTCAAAGGAGAGAATGACGTCTCGACGCTCTTTTCTCTCACTTACACTAATCTTGTATAACCAAATTTGTATTTAAGATCGTATACATTTCACAATAACCCTCCCTTTTAGTCTCAAAATATCCTAGATAGTCTCTCATGATCTGTAATATGCTCGGATGTAACTCGGAAGCTTATGCTAATGTGATGTTTTATCACTTTGAATCGGGGAGTTCAAAGGCTATTGTCAGCAGATCATGAGATTTTGAAATTATGCCTGTTGGGTTAGCTAAATTGTTGATTTGTTAGCTAGTTTGCTAGAGGATACTATTATCAAATTGAGTTCTAAACATCACATGATTAAAGCAGTAATGGGAATCGGGATAATCAAGTCGGTTCAAAAACAAAGATGAGACGGCTCAGAATGAAAATGGATCTAGTTCAAGAATATTTGGACAAGTTTCCATCTGGAATGGCCATGGGATTTCAAACATGTGATCACATATTTTCTAAAAACGGTACCATATCATGTGTGAAATGTGGAAAAACCACTACTGACTTGTCCAAATGGGATTTGATAAAGTGGGATTAAATCAATAGTCCAAATTAAAAGAATTTGTGATTTATAGATGTGTCAACATTTGCACCTAAGATTTTTAATCTCTGCTTCTAAGGAATACACATGTTCTCTTTTTTTACCACAAATGAGGCAAATGAAGCATTACCCGATGTGATAAAAAAATTTGAGTATGCTTTAGCAAAAAATAATGAAGTTAAGAAAATAGAGCAAGAATTGCAAATGAGTATGTCGACTACAAATTCCTTTGAATCATATGTGAAAATCAAACAACGTCTAAATTCTGCAATCACCAAATTCTATGAATCTGTTGAAATCTTGGAAAATACGGGCGTTGTTGTCAAAAGTATAGAGCAAGGCCTATTGGATTTTCCCTCAAAACGATTTGAAGAAGAGGTTTGGCTATGCTGGAAATACGGTGAAACTGAAATCAAATTTTGGCATGAAAAAGATTCTGGCTTTATGGGAAGAAAACCTATCGAAGTTAGTGATGATTCACTGGTTTAATAATTTGATTTCATGATCGACTCTAAGATCATTCCAAGATTCAGCTAAATGATGGCAAAATTCATCTCTGCATGTTGTAGAATACCCGCAGCTGCATTTACTCATTGAATACCTCTCCGCCTAATTCTGTTTTTGACCATATGCTATTGAACAACAATGCCTTGGAATAGATTATTGTTTCAGAGTTTGTCCATATGGCTCTCATCTCTTTATTGTTTCCCTCATTTTTAATAAAGAATAACACTTCGTCATCGTCCTTTATCAAAAAGCACAAGTTTTCTTTGACTGATGAACAAAGTTTTTTGATCTTTGTTTTATCTATTTCATCAAATATTCCATTTGATTTTTTTGTTATTGATGTTAATAATTTGTAATCTATTTTTTGCTCTTCTAACGCATCTAGAAAGTTTGCATGATAAAATTTAATGAAATCTTTTTCTGAACCTAAAATCCTGCACTCTTTTTTAGCATTAAGAATCATATCAAAAATTTTACTATTCACTTGATTGCCTCCTTGCAATACTTTGAATTTCTCTTCTCCTTCTTCCTCTTCATTTAATGTGGCTCCTGGAATTTTTTCCCAGATTTCTTCTAATTCTGGTCCTGCTTTTTTGAGTTTGTTTAGACGCTCAGTTTCTGTGCTGATAAGAAGATTTACTGCGTTTTTGATACTCAATGCTGTAAATTGAATTGGATGCTGAAATGATGCTTCTACGATACCTTTGTTTTGTAAGGCCGTTAGTAAGTGGTATGTCTCACTTCTTGGTATGTTGACAGCCTTTGCAATATCTGATGCTGTTTTTGCACCTATCTTGCCTAGATAAAAAAATACCTTGCTTTGGTTTGGTGTTAATCCAAATGAAACTAGTGCATCCCGTACTTGTTCAAAATTATTCTTATCTACTGGGTATGTTCCTAACTGCATAGTGTTTACACTAATTTCCATTAATGGTAATGATCGATGTTTCTCTTAAAAGCCTGATCGTTCAATCGTATACATTTAACTACAAATTACTACATTCGAAAATTTATTATTATTTTAGGACTTTTTTGTGCCTAGAATTTTCTGGTAGGTTGTTAAATCTCCTGCTTTATGTTTTCTTTTCTTTTTAGTTGTGCTCATTTTCAATTAATGAAATGACTAGCCTGCACTAATCCAGCCTTGTAATGCAATTTCATTTTTAATTCTAGTTTCATATGATATTTTTGGTGTTTGCATGGATTGTTTCCTTGTTTTTCTTCTAGGTGTGACATTTGATGTAATCTTGTCTTTTTCTTCTTCATACCCTTCTCCTGCAAGTTTGTTTCGAAGCAAGAAAATACCTGTTAATACTAATCCTAATGAAATAATGTCTATAGTGCTAATTGTTTCTGCAAGAAATACTCCTGAAAAAATTACTCCAAACACAGCTGTTGTGGAGTATAACAACACTGTTCTTACAGTTCCTATCATTTTTAGAGCCATTAAGAAAAATAAGGTTGATAATCCAGTACCTAGAATCGACATTGTAAAAATACCTGGTAATTGAGATATGTCTACATCCATGGGAATTTCAAATACTATGATTAATGAAATTGCCACTCCTGCACAAATGAATGATACTATTTGCGTTACTCTTCTAGCATCAAATTTATCTCCAACATACTTACAAAATGTTATATCTATTGCATACAAAACTCCTGATAAAATTATTAAAAGATCTCCAGTTACAATATGCCCCAAATTAAATCCATGTTGATATAGATCATTACCAATTGGCAATGCCATCATGCCAATAATTATCATTGAAAATGGAATGCATTCTTTTATGTGTAATTTTTCTTTAAACACCATCATTCCTATCACAAGTGCAAAAATTATTTCACTATTGCTAAATATCGATGCATTAATTGCCGTAGCCGTTGATAATCCGTAAAAATAAGTTATCAGCGCTGCTACTTCTGCAATTCCTATCAATCCCATAAACATCCAATCTTTTTTCCCAAATTTGGAAATAGGGTTTGTTTTTTTTGCAAGAGGTGTGAAAAAAATCCCCCCTATAAAATAAATCAAAAATGCCATAACTATTGGATTGATTTCAACCATGTTTTCTGAATTTTCAAGCATGGGTTTTGAAATAACATGAATAAGTGCTGATAATGCTGCCGCTAGAATAATTAGATAATATCCGTACTTTGATTTTTTAAAGGAAACCTTCTCAGAAATCATTCATTCCCATTTTTGGAAATGAGATTATCCTTAATAGCAGTATCTTTAATTTTTTGGAAATTTAGGCACGATTTCCGATCTTATTGAATTTCCTCCGTTTTGACAATCTCAAAGGAAAATCCTTGCTTGTTGTATTCCTCATTGATTATCCTGTGTCCTATTTCATTTAGAATTGTATTCATTTGACCTACGATGAAAAATGGCCAATTTTTCCCTAAATCGTGTTGAATGATAATTTTGTTCTTTCCGTTCACTTCCATTTCTCTGTATTGAACATTCATACTTTGACATCTCTTCTTGAACAAATCTAAGATTGAATCTAGTTCGATATATCCATAAACATAATTTAATGAATTTTTTAGATCAGATGTTCCCGTCGTCTCAGCGATTTTTTCCATTTTATCTTTAGGTATTGAATCAGATAATTCTCTAAATGTTGATCTAAACATTGGAATCCATCCCATCTCTGTTGTCAGTTCATGCCAATTCACTTGTTTGTCTAATAAGTGATTGATGAGTGTGTTAAGACTAATTTTTTGTTCTAAACATTTTTCATGAAGTTTACTGCTTAGATCCGAATCAATTCTTATTGAAACATTATCTGTTTTTTTCAATAATTGCTTTTCCTGTAAAGTCAAAGTTGACTCTCTCCTTGTATTGTTACGTGACTGCTCATTTCTTACAATTGTTTTACAGTATTTCTAGTCATATGGATTAGTATGTTATTTTCAACACATACAACATTGTACAAATAATTACTTTGCATGAATTTGTAATATTTCCGATCGCTTTAGAATGGTTTTAGAAGCACTGATCGATCAAAACCCTATTGAGTAGTTGTTTGTCATAAAAATTAATGTCACATTCTTTATAATCACGTATTCTTAAATCCATACATGGAAAATGGCCTGGATACTCTTTTAGTTCCATCTTTAAGAAAATCTATAGAGGAAAATCTTGGTAATGATACTTTGAATAAAATTGAGCAAAGATTAATGGAACGACATGGTCTTGGGCTAGTTCAAGCAATAAAAAATTTCCATAAATTTGATAGTGTTTTGAGAGAATTTTTTGGTGCTGGTGCTGATGGGTTGGAACAAAAATTCTTACAAAAAGTTGTCAGTGTTGAAAAATCAAAACAAACTGATTCTAATTGGATCCAGATGAAAGATCCTGAATTGGCTCGAATATTTTTGGAATCTTTTGCAGATCAAGATAAAAAAGCAATTCTTGGCTCCGTGATGAATGACTCTTTAATTATTGCAAAAATTTTAGATTCATGTAGAATTCCTCAAACTTCTGGATACCGAAAAATAAATTATCTGATAAATAATGGGTTGTTGGTATCTAATGGATTTGAATTAGCTCATGATGGCAAAAAAGTAAAAAAATATGAAACTATTTTTGATAACGTTAAAGTTGACATAATTAAAAATGATGTTGAAGTTAAAGTTCAACTTAAGACTTCATTACTTGCTAATAGCTCTATTTTACAAACTGTACAAATTAATTCATAATTCAATCTATTTTTAAATTTTATTTCTTTTAACTTACAGTGTTTTTTTATGTATGACTAATGCATATATTACAACTATGTATCCTGAATACCAAAACATGTTTACTGGATGTAACAAATCATACTCTCCAAATAATTCTAAATTATAATACCATAAATCTCCTAAATTGTTGAGCAGGATTCCTATAACTAAAATCAACCATGCTTTTCCTATTACTCCTTGTTTGAAAATACTTGCTCCGACAATAGATACAGCTAAAGTGAGTGTTGCTGCATAGACAAATATTATTCCATAGTAGAAATCGAATTCTAATATGCTGATTTCTCCTGCAGTTGTTGATACCACTGAATATGCTAGTAATACAATAAGTGGCATTACTATGATCCATGCTTTTGCTTTTTTTCCTAGGTTGGGGCTGAAGAATTTGATATTTATAAAAAGATATACTAACAATAATGGGTATAACATAAAAAAGAAAATATCGGCAATCGATGGATATGGTTCTATGTTGTAAACAATGTCGTATATTGCATATGTGACTTCGGCAAAAAATATGCTCAAATATCCAAATGATAGAGCTAAGTATGCTTTTCCAAAAACTTGTGTTCCTTTATACTTACGAACTACACTAAATCCAATTATTGCTAGTGTGAGTGGGACGAACATTGAGAAAATTGAAACAATTGTGTCTGCATCATCCGTTTCAATAAAATAATTAATTCCAATATGAAATGATATTACTAATATTGCAATTCCCAATAATGCTTTATAGTTAAATGAATTTTCTATTTTTTCTGGAACTATTTCTGGTGATTCGTCTGAATCTTTCATGGTTTACGCTTTTGAATTCAGTTAGTTAAGTCTTTATCATATTAAAAAATATAATTGTTATTTCAAAATAAAAATAACATATGTTGTTATTTGATTAGAGAATCTCAGCTGGTTTGTATTCGCCTTGATTTTGCAATCTTTGCAATCTTTTGATTACGAATCTTGCTGTTTCTCTAACGTCGATACTTGGATCAATTTCGGCATCTCTAATCAAATCAATTGCATCAAATGCTCTCATTAGGCCAAGGGATTCAATTGCCTCGTGTTTTGTGAGAATGCTTTTGTCATTTAGTGCCGATTCTACAAGAGCTGGGATCTTTGATCTCATATTCCTTCCAGCAATCTGATAACATGCTTCATGTTTAACTACTCCATTGTCATCATTTTTCAATACCCACTCCATCAAATCTGCAGATTTTATGAACATTGGATCTTCTGGATCTCTGTTTTCAGCTAGTTCTCCAATAAGCCAAACTGCATCCCATCGTTTTGACTCATCACTATCATTTTTTATGATACGTTCACACATGGAAAACCTTTGGGCTTCTGGTAGGTCTCTTAGATTGTTTTCGTCGTAGATTTCTATTGCCATTCCCATTTTTGGGAATGAGTCCCTTTTAACGATTTCTAAAATGTTAGGCTCGAAAGTTTATGAAAGTATTATTGTTGTACTTTCGTATTTTTTATTTCATTTTCTTTACAAAATTTTTAACATCTAATGTTTTTAATGGCTTTGATGTATCCCACAAAAATGTACATAGTGTAAAAATATTATCTACCATCTCTGATGAGTTTGTACATAATGAAAAGTCAGAGTCTGAGTTTGAGTTTTGGAATGATGCTGCAGAATCTGACATAATCATTTTTTTCTCTTGTTGAACTATTATTCTTCCTTTAGATGGAAGCTTTCCAATTCTTGTTTCAGTAGCATTGAATCTTTTAACAAAAGGTGCAAGTTTAGGATCATCCATGTCTACAAGTAATCTCACTTTGCCACCATTCTTTTCACAAAGGGTGATTTTTTCAGGTATTGTACTGTGATACATTCTTGAAACATCATCGAGGGTTGTAGCGATGTAGATGATTCCTGTAGAATTTTCAATTACATGTGAAATATCTGCATAAATATTCTGACGGCCCTGAACTACTCTGAATGTTGGCACTGTGCTGTTTTGATTGGTACTGATTTCATTATTGATTTTATCAATAATTGCCTCCCCTGACTTTTTGATTTTGTTTACTTCGTCTTCTTTTTTGCCTAGTGCAATTTTTAATGCATCGTGAGGATCTGCGGCAATACATAATTTGGGACTGGATAATGTTGTAGAAATAATATTTCTACTTACTAGCTTGTCTACCGTTCTGTACATTCTTGCTCTGTCTATATCAAGTTCTTTTGCTAGGGCACTTGCTGTAATTGGGCCTGCCCTTAGCAAATTAAGATAAACTTTGGCTTCTAAATCATCCAAATCTAAAATATCTTCTAGTTCCGACGCAATTCCGCTTACCTGTTCTTGATATGAAATCATTCTATTTTTTTCCCCTAGGCTCACTTTGCCTATTTGCATTTAGTATTTTCGTATGATTCCTATGTTTTGTATCGTTTTTGATTCCCATTTTTGGTAATTAATATTGAAATATTGCAAACTAAAAGATCTGCTTGTTAGATCAATTACAAACATAAAAAATCATACAAGTAATTGATATGATTTCTTTTGATTATGTTGTAACAACATTTGATGATCTCCTTTAGAACATTTCTTTACTGAAATGTCTTAAATGGCATCTACATTGGAATGTTAAATGCAATTACTGCTATTACAATCATTGCTACAACATGTTTTGTACCTGCAACATATGAGCCTGCACCAATTTTTCCCGCCGCCAGTCCACCAAAAACTGCCTCTATTATTGCCATATTAAACAATGCTGATTCTAATTTTTCAATTTCCATGCTTGCAAGGGATCCAAATAATCCTTCAGTGCCACTTCCAGATGCAAGTAATCCGTCCTGAACCTTTTCTATTTCGGTGAAAAAACTGGTAGTAAGCAATACAGCTACTGCCAAAAATACTCCAAATGAAATGTAAATTGTATAAGTATATGGGGCCAAAGCAGATTTTCTACTTTTTTCAATATTTTGCATTTCAGATACGTGCTTTTGGATCATCTCTAAATTTTCTGATACATCTCCTCCTATCTTCATTGCCATTTCTAACAATACAGTAACACGTCTTGCAACTCTGGTCCCTGTCCTTGTTGCAAAGTTTTCAAAAGCTTCTTCGATTGGGGTTCCCCAGCTTATGTTTGCTCTAAGATTTTTTAATTCTGGAGTCAATGCCCCAAGATTTCTATCTCCTGCTTGTTCTATGGCTTTGATCAAATTGGCCCCACTCTGAACTGAACTTAGTAATGCAAGTAGGAATACTGGCAAATTTCTATCAATACTGTCTCTCCTTTGGACTTCTTTTAGTTGGTGAATTGTTAATGGAATAATCCCTACTAGAATTCCAAAGATTAGTCCTACATCCCTGATTGTTGTGGAATTTGAAAATTCTGAAAAATAGAAACTCATTGACAGAACACTTATCGATGCAATTAATGAGAATGCTAGTGTCTTGAGGATCTCATTTTTTAAAATTGATTGTCTTGGTTCTAATTTCGACTCTGGCTTTTTCTTTTGTTTTTTCTCCATTATTTCCATTTTCATTTACCTCTTTGGCACCATGGTGTCCATCATAACTAACATCAGTACTCCGCTAAGCGGAATTACTGCAAAAGTTAGAATATTCATCAGTGTTAACAAATCAAATCCTGCAAGACTAGGACTCATAATTCCCATGATTGATAACATGATTACTGCAAGCAATGGAAAAACAATTAGTAAAATAGTATAAATTTCTGCAACACTACCTAATGATTCTGTAGTTTTTTGCATTAACATCTTCTTTTCTTCAAGCTGAACTTTTGCAGTTGCATTGAAATATTCTTTGAGATCTCCTCCTGATTGAACTGTAACTATTGCTCCTTCAAGTAATTCTGAGTATGGTCCTGTAGGTGTCCTCTGAATCAAATCTTTTATGGCACTAATCAAATCCATGCCTAGAATATCGATATTTCTTACGATGAATCTTGCATCTTTAACGATGTCTTCATCTGTTTCTTCTTTCGCTATGGCTTTGAAAATCCCCTCCAATGTCAAGCCACTGGTTGCCAGCGTTGACATATATCCAATAAAATGAGGGATTTCCTCAACGAGTTTTGCTGCTCTGTTTTTTACTTTGACAGTTGGTATCATCTGTAATATTCCAAAAGTCATTCCAAACAGCATTAATCCACTTAATATTGGAAGTAGCATCCCTACACTTGCCGGCTGAATATTGATAAACTGTGATGCAATTAATCCCATAATTCCTCCACATACTCCTGCAATCATACTGAAGAAAACCATACTTGAAACATATACTTCAAATGGGATTGGCATCATTGCTTGTTTGATTGTTTTATCCAGTGTTCGTAATTTAGGATGTAAAAATTTTACATGTTCATTTAACAGTTTGTAACTATAAACATGAATCTGACCTACTGATTCTTCTTGTTTTCTTTTTCTTTGTTTGTTTTTAACTAAATTCATGATATTATACCTCGAGTCTCTTTCTTTCATAGAATCTTTCAGGGTCTGCATAGAAATCCATTACATTTGCAGTTACTTCTTTATGATCACGAATGTCGTTTTTTACCATCCATTCTAGTGCTAGTCTTCTTTTTGTCAATTCATAATTGATCTTTTCTTCTGAATCTCCATCTCTATCTTTGAGTTTTTTGAAAATAACACTGTCTCCCATATATTCATGAGTGTCCGTTTTAGGATTCCATTTGAAAATTTCATGAGTTTTGATTTGTCCTGTCACTTCATCGATACCATCAATTTCTGAAACCTGGATGATTCTTCTTGCTGATTTGTCACCCACTCTGATTTTCAGTTGCAGTGTGATCAAATCAAGACTATTTGAGATTAAGGCTTTTGGAACATCCATTGGAGATGATGTTAGTCTGGTTAATGTTGCATCTACTGAATCTGCATGAATTGATGAGAATCCCCCGTGGCCTGTTGCCATTGCCTGAAACAACGTGTATGCCTCTCTTCCTCTAGTTTCTCCTACTATGATGATGTCTGGTCGTTGCCTTAATGCTGCTCTTAAAAGATCAAATTGATTAATTTCTCCAATTTGAGTATCTGTAAAATTTTGTCTTGAGACTGCAGGAATCCAATTTTCATGAGGTAGATTGAGTTCCTGTGTGTCTTCTATGCTTACTACTTTTTCCCCTGGTCTGATAAATGAGGCCAATGCGTTCAATGCAGTTGTTTTGCCACTTGCAGTGCCTCCTGCAATTAACATCGTTGCTTTCTTTTCAGCTAAATACCACATGTATGCAGCAATATCCACTGATATGGTTCCAAATTTTATTAAATCAATAATCGTAATTGGGTCTGCTCTAAATCTTCTAATTGTAAATGTACTCCCACGTTTGGTAATTTCATGACCTAATGTCAAATTGATTCTACTTCCATTTGGTAATGATGCATCAATAATTGGGTCTGCCATCGAAACATGTTTTCCACAAATATATGCCATCTTTCTTGAAAAATTATTTAGTTCTGCATCTTTTTCAAATATGATGTTTGTTGGCATTGACTCGTGTTCTCGATGCCATATGTATAACGGAATGTTTGTTCCATCACAACTAATTTCTTCAATCATATGATCTCTCATCAATGGTTCGATTTTTCCAAGATATACAAAATCCCTGATAGCAAAATAATTGATTTTTGCTATATTTTTTGGGGGGATGTTTAACCTGTATTTTTTTATCATTGATGCGATTTTCTTTTTTAATCTACGTTCTGCATCTTTTTTTGTTTTAATATCTTGCAATGAAACTGTAAGCTCTGTTATGAGGAGTTTTTTTATAATTTCAAATGCTTTTTGGTCTCTTTCAGAAAGAACTGGCTCTATCACCTGATATCGTAACCCTCCCTTTGCTGTTGGATCCTTAATAATCCCTGCATGTATCTCGTTGCTATCCCAATCTAGTTTTGAGAGTGTCATGTATTGTGGAATTTTAATTTCATTTTCAATCTTGTCTGGAATATTTTTTACAGACTCATTTTTTGTTTTCAGATTGATTTTGTGATTTGACTGTAATTTTTGCAATATTGACAATTTATTTTTTAAAATCTTTAGACTCAATTCCGGATTTTATGCACAAGTAATGTGTTTTAACGCTTGTTCGTCCATTTGAACAACCTTTTCCTTTTACTCTTGAATTTGCTAAGAAACCTACCATGGTAAGTAGTTCGTTAGTATCAAGTGAGGTACGTATCGATGTTTAGAAAAAAATCTCCGCCTGGCAATGGTGATTTTTCCTCAAAAAATGAGCGTAAATTAACTAAATTGGAGAATCTGTCTTCTCTTTTCAAAGGAAATTCAAACGATTCTAAAAATGAGTTAATTATTGAAAATGCTACTATAGAAAAATCTCTACCTATCCCAGATACTATCCCAAAACCCTCAAACAATAGAGCAGTACAACTAATTCAAGAGGTCCAAAAGCTTGAGGATAGAACAATCAAACCCTTTGTGGATTATAACGAAGGTCATCTCTTCTATCCAATACTATCAAAAATAGGAGAAGTTCAGGATAATATCGCATGTCTTGATGATTTGGTGTCTGATGGAATTTTGGAGAAAAAAGTCTATGAAAAATTAATTGTATGTCCTATTCATTCAGATACATTTTCTTCTAGCATGCGTTTGTATTGTCCAAAATGTCATTCAATGAGTGTTGAAAAATTAAATTTATTTGAACATAAAAAATGCGGCTATATTACAGAAAGTACCAATTTTGATTTTGTCGAACAAGGAAATTCTAGTTGCCCTTCATGTAAAAAACAAATTAAAAATTTTGAGAAAGAAATTCGTGTTCCTGCTATGTGGTATCAATGTGATGATTGTAATGAAAAATTTGATAATGCTGTAATCAAATTGCATTGCAGAAAACATGAACATGATTTTGATACAAATTCTGGACAATTTGTAACGACCTTTAGTTATAAATTAAAAAATTCCGAGATTTCAATAAACTCTGATACTAATCAAATTAAAGATGAATTACTAAAACTGTTACAAGGATTTAATTTTAATGCCAAGCTCAATGTATCAATAAAAGGAAAAAGTGGAAATGTACATGAGATTCCAATATATGCTAAGAGTAAAACATCTGATGAGTCTCTCTTAATTTTTATCAAAAATCCACCTGATGGAATTGGTCAATCTGACATGAATTCTATTTTAGTTCCAAAATTAGACATCGATCCTACAAATACGCTTCTAGTTACTGTTTCAGATATTAATGATGGAATGGAAAATTTTGCAAAACATTATGGCATTAATTTGATTTCTGAGCCTGATTTTACTCAAATTCTTTCTCGTGTTGAAGATTTTGTCTCTGAGTGGTATTCTAAAAATGACTATTCTCCTCAGAAATCTTCCATTGATTCCTTTGAATCCCTTGTGACTAATCTAAAATCAAAGACTGGTGGTAACAAATGAAAAATGTCTTATCTAAATTTCCTGTAAAAAAACGACGTGCAGTAAGTCAAGTAATGGGCAGTATTGTGATATTGGGTATAGTTAGTTCGGTTGGTTCTGTAATTTTATTTAATGGCATGAACAGTATCAGTGCATTCACATATGATCTCTCCTTCCACGAAAAATCAAAAAATGAAATTCATCGTGAGGATATAATTTTTGAACATATCAGATTTATTCCCAATGATGATGACATTGAAATTCATTTGACAAATATTGGAACAGTCGAGTCTACAATTTCAAATATTACAATTTTAAAAATTGACACTCAGGAAATCATTGCTAATTGGGTAGATGTTACTGAACCTATCCCAATTAACACAAGTAAAAAAATTATCCTTGATAGTTCATCCATTATTCTTACAAATGGAATTGTAACTCAAACATGGGATGACACATACTATGTTGATGGGAAATATAAAATATCTCTAACCACTGTAAAAGGTAATTTTTTCACAACTGTAGCGAGTCCATTTAATACATAGAACTAAAATGAAATCAAAAATTAAATCTGATCAAACATCTGAAAAGAAAAAACATTCTCGTTTAAAAAATAGACGAGGTGTGGCTGATGTAATTAGTACTATGATGCTAATGGCAGTCACTGTGACTGGAGCCAGCACCCTTACTTATTTTATGAATGATGCATTTGTATCTGGCAATCTTGGAACTATATCCACATTGGATTCCTCGTCTTTGAACCTGTTACTTTTAGCATATGATACACGAGATTCATCTGGTCTTTTGAAATTAATCGATGTTGATAATGATATTGCTAATGGGATTGATGTTAATACTGGCGATCCTGTTCTTTGTGGTGTTACTTGTAGTGGTACCCCCAATGCGATTCCTGAAAATGGTGGGACTGAATTCATTGTATTACAAATTCAAAATAATGGCCTTAATCCAATATTTCTTGAAGATATAGGAATTAACAATGTGGTTCATACTTGGGATTCATCTACTGCGGGGATGCAATTAGATGCTTCCACAAATGATTTAGTGGGTGGAAAATATCCTGCTGATGGCACTTTTTCTATCTTGCCTATTGGTGCATATCCTGTAATTCAAAATTCTAATATTCAGATTCAAAATGGTCAGGCAGTAAACATTCTAGTTAAATTGGGTTTGGATGATTCTGATATTCTTCTCAATAAGGGAATTCGCGTTTCCTTTGATGTGGGCAATCCCCAATTAGTTGAATTTTTGATTGATAGCGGTGATGCTAGATGATTCGTAAAACCTCTTTATTTCATCTTCAAAACAGACGTGGATTATCTTCTGTCGTAGGTGCGCTATTTTTTACAGTTTTGATGATTGCAGGTTTTTCTGTATTGAGTTTGGCTTTGGATGCTCAAACTGATATTGTAACTACACAAAGAATTGTCTCTGATACTGAAATAAAAAAACAACAAGAACAGTTTGCAGTTTTTGCGTCTGTTGATCAAAATAATGTTTTAAGTATGAATGTTAAAAATCAAGGTCAAAATCCAGTTGAAATTTCAAGCATGTGGATTGTTAACAAAACACTTCCTACTCAACCTGTAACTCGATTTGATATAAATTATGATGATGCATTTATTCCCTCTGGTTTTACTAATGATATTATTTCCTCCCAAACACTTCATATGGTTCCTGATATCTATGATATCAAAATAATTTCATCTCATGGAACGATAGATATTGATGAACTAGTTGTTGGATTGGGTGCTTCTATTGGAGATTTGCGTGCAGAATTAATCACAGATCCTCCCGATGTAGTTTTAGGCAAAAATGTTACTGTCGCAATGATTGTCACTAATACTGGAAATGCTGAAATTAAGAATGTTCACCCTATTATGCAATCTGTAACTGGCTCTGGTTTTCTTATTTCTCCCTCTCCATCACATACTCCTTCATCTGTAAATTTGGAACCTGCTGAATCCGTAATGTTTTCTTGGGATTATCAAGTTGATGGTGTTAGTGGTAATGACCTAGTTTTTTCAGCTATGGCACAAGGGGATTTTAAAGATGTTGATGATGTGTCAAGTAATGTCGCATCTGATACAATTCTTTTACGTGAAGCTGGAGAAGGCGGAAGTGGAGGTGAAGTAGTCATTTCAAATGAATTGTTTGGAAAACCTCAGATATTCATGCTGATGCCTAATGCTGTTGGAGATGAGAATAGTGATGTTTCTGATAGGCCAATTTGGGGTGTAAATGTTGCAAATCCTACTGACCAGCCAATGTTTGTAAATAAAGTTGTAGTAATGGCATTTGTTCCTAGAGCAAATTCTCAAGATGATGTCTTTGTTAAGAACTGTGAAGACATTCCTGGTGCAAATCCTGAAAGACCTGTCACCATACCTCCTACTCCTGATAATTGGTCTTGCCCTGAAAGCAATCAGTTGATGTGGAGAGATTTAGTTTCTCCTGTTGAAGTTGCTCCTAGATCTGTTTTCCCATTTCTTGTAGGTATTGGTAGTGGAAATATGGCTGGAACTACTGATGATGCACAAAATATTCTTGTACAGCCTGTTGTGTTTACTACTCTTGGTCAATATGGAAAAGCAGGTTATGGTACTACCATGCACACAAATGAAGTTGCATTGCCTAATGTTTTTCTTGCAAGGACCCCTGAGTCTGTTGCATCATCTAATGTGATGAGTGAGTTGACTGGAATTGTAGAAGGTACTACTGTAAAATTTAATGCAACTCTTGCGGATATGAGCAGTGATAACATCTATGGTATAAAAAACGGCACATCTTTGATTATTAACATTCCAAAAGAATGGTCTTTTGGTTCTGTTGTCAGTAATAATGGTTTTAATTTATCTCCTCCAGTTACATACCCTGATGGTTCTACACAGATAGTTGGCACTCTAATTTCATCTATTGATGATCACAGTGAGGCAAAAACAATACAATTTACAGCTACAGCTCCTTCTGTTCCAAAAACAAAAATGTATGTCATGTCTATTCTTGCAAATGGTGTTGCCACTGGCAATAGTGCAAGCGGTGAATTTGCAGTTGGTCCTATAGCTGAAACTGTTTTACAAGTATGCCCTACTAGCGGTTGCCCATAATACTTTTTTTGTTTATTCTAATGATTTTTTGTTCATTTCATAAAACATACGTACAAACTAGTCAATTGTAGTCCAATTTGAACACAAATTCCTTTAACACCTTTTTTGATTTTAAGAAATTCAGAAATGACAAAACTACAGTCAAAACAAAACAAGTTGACTTCAAGAAGAGCAGTTGCTCCAGTTATAGCAACACTTCTTTTGGTAGCAATCGCAGTAGTTGGTGGAAGTATTGTCTTTGTGTTCTCACAAGGATTCTTTAGTTCTGCTCAAATCAGTGGCTCCCCAAACATCGAATCTCTGAAATTCACTGGGTATGATCTATCTGATGGCACTACTTTGTTGAATCATGATGGTACATCATATGTTTCAACAAACGATGGAGATGGCAGTCTTACAGCTGGTGAAAATGCAATAGTCTATCTACAAAGTAATAGTGTAGGCAAACTCACTCTAAGTGAAGTAAGATTTGGAGGTACTGTATACAACTATACTTCAAGTGGATCTCCTATAGATGGTCAATACGAAGTACTTACAAGAGGACCTGATTCCATTTTGGCATCAACATCTGCAGAAATTCAACCTGGACAACAGGTATCAATAATTCTACAACTTGATGAAAATATCAAGAATGGTAGAGATACACAGTTGAAATTAACAACTGCAAACGGTGCTGTCTTTGTTGGAACTGTTATCGCTGGTCAACAAAGTGGATAACTCCACCCTTTTTCCTTTTTATGAAAAAAAACGGAGTAAAAAATGAAAAATGGAGAAAAAATGAACACAAAAAAACCAATCCTCTTCTTACTTGCCATAACTATTCTATTTGGAACTAATTTACATTCTGTTAATGCTCAAAATCTAGAGGCACTATCTGACTATTCTATTAAATTAGCTATTTCTCCATCTCATTTAGAAAGTGGAATTGCGCAACATGATGTAGGATATGTTTTTGTTTTAAGCAAACATGGAGTTCCAATCACATCTACATATGACGTTCCTATTAGTTTAAGTTCTGATGATTCGACAATTGCCTCTGTTCCAAATAAAATCATTCTAAAAGCAAATGAAGAATATGCATCATTTCCTATAACTACTAGCGATAAATCTGGTTCTACTACAATCACTGCAAATCTTAATGGAAAAATCACATTTCAAAAAATTGAGATTGGTACCGATGAAACATATCTTCCAGATGACTTAATTTTGGAACTAAATCTTCCAACAAACAAAATGCATGTGAATTCTGAAATGCCATTTACAATGTTTCTTAAAACAGATGATGGTGTTATAGTTCGTGCACCCAATGATGTTGATATTGTATTGGAGTATGATGATCTGCTGGCAACGACTGATTCTAAAATATTGACCATAAAAAAAGGAAATTATTACACATGGGGCACGATATATGCCCATGAGAAAGTTGGAAATACCTTCATCCGTGCAATTCATACGGATTCAGGCCTTGATGTGGCCAAAAGTATTCAGATTTCATCTACACTCCCAACTTCGTTAAAATTATCAATATTCCCAAAATTAATTCCTGCCGAATTTGATAGAACTTTAGATATTTTTGTCAGTGTGGTTGATTCTGATGGTAATCCTACGAAAACACCTCATGACATCCCTCTTGATTTTTTCTCAAGTGAGCAATACCCAATTGGGGAAAATCTGGATAAAATTTCACAATCTGAAAAACCTATAATTAAAAAAAATCAATTTGGATATTTACTTCAACAAAAATACAGCTTGCAAAATCTATTGAAAAATGATATCTTGATTGGAGTTAGTTCTGTAGGGTATGGCACTGCAACTGATACTTTTCGTACCGTGGGTAAATCTATAGAGTTGGATCAAAATCAGAGATCAACAGATTATAATTTTGATGAAAAAGATTATGATGCAACTGTGAATGTTTTTGGTTTAGATAAAATCCCTAGCAATGCAACAGCATTTTTCACATATCAATTATCTTTAATTGAAGATGATGAAGATGACGATGGATTTCGACCTGATGGAACTGAAATCAAAATTCATCCTAACTGCCTTGAGCAATCCGATGATGATTCTAGTGGGAGTGATTCTAATGGCATAACTCATAATACTGAATTAGATCCTGATGATATTATTTTGTACAGTATTGATTGTCTAGAAGAAGGTGAATTATATCCTGTACAATCAAATGAAAATCAATACTCTGATGGTTTTGTCCAAAAAATTAATGTGATTTCCAGTAATGAGAAAATAGCCCAAATTGATAATGGTGGAAAAATTCCCAGTTCTTACTCTTATGGTACAGCTACTGTCTCAACTGGCCAACAAACCGGTCCTGTAAAAATTTCTGCATCTGTTAACGGTGTAGGTACTGGTTCATTTACTAGTGAGGTTATTAACACATTAGAACAAAAAGAAATACTGTTATTTTCTCCAACTGGAAAAGATAACATCATTTTTGATCGTGATGGCTTTTTTGATATATTTTTAATTTCACTTGATGCAAAAGAACGTCCAAAAGTGATGAAAGAGTCTGGGAAATATTTGATTACGCCTACTAATGGGTTGATTGAAATTGAAAAAGGAACCACATTTACTTTTACTCAATTAAGAAGTGATTCTTTTGACACTCCTACTGATGAGACAGTACTTTTGCTTACTGTGGAACCAATAGGCGAAAATGCTAATTTGAGTTTGGAGAGTAGTAAAATCTTCACCACTCATCCAACTTCCCAACTTCAAGTCTTTTTGCCTGTAGATAAAATGAATGCTGATCATCAGCAAAATGTGGGTGTTATTCAATTAGTGGATTTGCAAGGAAATCCAGTTATTCCTAAATTTGATGTAAAATCTAAAATTGTGTCTTCAAAAGATACGATTGCACAAATTATTGACGATGCAGTCATCCCTGCAGGTTCATCATATGCTCCATTTTCAATCAAAACAACTGGTTTTGTTGGAGATGCAATAATTTCTGCAAGTGCAAAGGGAGTTAATGGTACATCCTTATCTTTCAATTCTGCTTCGTCTCAAACTCAACTCAAAATTTTCACTGGTGGTTTAGATAATGAAATCCCTGTTGATGAACAAATCGAATTCAGATTGTTTGTTGATGATGAAAATGCTGATTCTGTACCTGGCGCATCAATAAAAATAATTGCAAACGAGGAAGAAGCATTAATCACTCCTGATGTTGTGAGGACTAATTCTGATGGTAGTGCCATTGTAAGTTTGACTGCATTAAAGGGACCTGATATTTCATTTGAAATAATTGCAACTGCTGAAGGGTATGCGGAAGGCAAGGATTCTTTTACTGTTAATGTAGATGCCCCGGATAAAGTATTTGACTCAATTGATTTGGAATTACCTGAATGGGTTATCTATATTGTAATTGGAGGAATCTTACTAGTGGGCATTGTGGTCTTTATGTTCTTGAAAAAATCTAAAACAGATTTGGAAGAGGAATGGGAAGAGGAAGAACTTTGATTCTTATTTTTTGACTCTTTTTTTATCTCTACAAATTCCACAAAGATAATTCTCCATAAATTCTTCTAATTCTATTTTGAATTGATTTGTTTTTGAAAATTTCTCGCCTGTTTTTAGCCCTCCTGGTACCTTTTTGCCACAATTTGTGCAGTGGATCTCTGCCTGTATCTCTATTTTTTTATCGTTTTCTGAAATTTTCCCTATGATCAATTTCTTTTTTGTTTCATTTTGATATATACAAATTCTGCTCTTAAACTCATGAATATTATACTGAAAAATCACTAGAATCGATATGCTATCCGTATGGTTTCGTGTAATACGTGTAAGATTTCTACTTGCATCCGTAATTGCTGTTTCAGTTGGACTATCACTAAATTGGTGGCAAAATTCTTCTTTAGATGTATTTGATGCTCTTTTGACATTTGCTGGTGTAATGGCGCTTCATGCAAGTGTGGATTTGTTAAATGATTTTTGGGATTTCAGAAGAGGTATTGACACTAAAACAAAAAGAACAAAAATGAGTGGTGGCACTGGTGTGCTCCCTGAAGGATTACTCAAACCTTCTTCTGTTTATCGTGCAGGAATTGCATTTCTAATTTTGGGTACTGTTATTGGAGGGTTTTTTGTAATTACCGATGGAATAACTATAGCAATCATATTGGCATTTGCAATTCTATCTATCTATTTCTATTCTACAAAAATTGTCGATTCTGGTTTGGGTGAATTCTTTGTTGCTGTAAAGGGTTCAATGATTGTCATTGGCACTTTTTTCATTCAGTTTGGACAAATATCTATTGAATCAATTCTTGCAGGAATTGTTGTAGGCTCTTTATCTTCTTTAGTTCTTTTTATCGCATCTTTTCCTGATCATGATGCTGATAAATCCAAAGGTAGAAAGACTTTGGTGATTGCAGTTGGCAAACAAAATGCTGCAAAATTATTTTGGATTTTTCCTCTAATATCTTATTCTGCAATAATTATTGGTGTTGCCACAAATCTGTTTCCTGTTCTCACTCTGATTAGCTTATTTGGAATTCCATTGATGGTAAAATCTGGTTTTGGTTTACGGAAAAATTACGATTCGATTGATAATCTTGTCCCATACATGTCATCAACTTTGATGTTTGGTAGAATCACTGGGGCATTATTTGTCATTGGATTTTTAATTTCCATATAATGCTTTAAACATAAATTTAGTAACTAATTACAAATAATATGATTTTAGGATGTACTAGCTCTGATGGCACAGAAAAATTCGTCGTAGATTCAGGTGTAAATCAAGACAATTTTAAGAATTTTGAACATCTTTACCTGTCAAATGTCGGTATTGGAACCTATCTGGGAGATGCAGATGCCAAAACTGATGAATTAGTTACAAGTGCAGTAAAACAATCTATTTTATCTGGAGTCAATGTAATAGATACTGCAATCAATTATCGTTCCCAAAAGGCAGAGCGTTCAATAGGAAAGGCAATTTCTGAGTTAATTGAAGAAGGTAAAATTACACGTAACCAAATTTTCCTTAGTTCAAAAAATGGATATCTCACAAATGACGCTGATGTAAAATTGGGTTTTTGGGAATATGTGAAAGAAGAATATTCTAAAAATGGTGTAATTCATGAAGGTGATGTCACTTCTGGGTACCATTGTATGACTATTCCATACCTCTCAGATCAGCTAGATAGGAGCTTGAAAAATCTTAATGTTGAATGCATTGATTTAATGTATCTCCACAATGCTGTTGAAGGACAAATAAAAGATGTCTCAAAAGAAAAATTTTTAGAAAATTTAAAATCTGTTTTCAAATTATATGAACAAAAACGAAAAGAAGGAAAAATCAAATTTTATGGCATGGCAACGTGGGAATGTTTCAGAGTCCCATCTGATAATCCTCAATACCTATCTCTTGAAGACACCGTCAATATGGCAAAAGAAGTGGGTGGAGAAAATCATGGTTTCAAATTTATTCAATTACCCTACAACATGAATTATGATCAGGCTTTACTTGCAAAAAATCAATTAATTGGAACTGAGCATGTATCAATTTTTGAATCTGCAGTTAGATTGGGAATTGGTGTGTTTACCAGTGTTCCTTTCATGCAAGGACGGTTACTGCAACCTGGTGTAATGCCTGAATTTGATGATTTGAAACCATCATTGCGTGCTTTACAATTCATTCGTTCGACTCCTGGTGTTTTGGCTCCTTTAGTGGGTCAGAAATCTCCTGACCATGTATCTGAAAATCTTGAAATCATGAAAATTCCCCCATTATCTGAAGATGATTTTCTTGCACTAGTAAAGAAACTCACTTCATAATTATCAGCCTCAAAAACTTGTATAAAGATAATAAATGAGTGAATTTTAGGTTGACATAGTAATTTGTCTGCTAAAATTTATGATTATACAAAAATTTGTAATTCAGTATTTACAATTGATCCTAAAATTAGATTTGTAGGAGTTATCAACGAACGTGGGCGTTTAGTTGCAGGTGGCATGAAAGAAAATGTTGAGCCTCTGGAAAGTGAAAAAGATGACGAAATGATTTTCATGGAACTTGCACTGCGTGTTAAAATGAGAAAAGAATTTGATAAACAACTTGGACCTGTAAATTTTGCAATGGCTTCTCGTGAACGTGCACTTGCAATAAGCGTGATAATTAATGATGATATTTTATATGTCGTGTCAGAACCTGACACTGATTATGGTTCATTACCGAAAAAAATTCTCAAAATAATTCAATCATAGATTTACTTCATTTCCAATTCTGGGACATTTTGATCTTCTTAATTAATAATTATATCTCAAATTGGTTACATGCAATTTGATAAAAAACTTGACGATGATTATTTAGCAATGTCTGAATTGACCCAAGAAATTGGTACCATAGTGGAAAATTCCTTTAATCAAGGAAGAGACATTTTACTTCCTTCTGATGTTGAACATATTTTGAAAATCACATCTGATGTTATACACAAAATAAAGTCCCCTCTGCCGGAATTGACAGTATGAAAATTTACAGTTAATCCCATCACTACAAAAACTCTATAAATTCAGAACGGAATTTAATCACCATATGTTGTGACTATAATTTTCAATTAAAATCCAAACATTCTTTGATTTTTTGATGTAAAATTCTCTTTAGATGAATCTATAAATAGAATTTGAAAGTGGAAAGTTTGTGCCAGTAGATCCTGTATGTGGAATTGAACTTGATGAAGAACTAGCATTACTTCATGATCATGATGGAAAGAAATTCTATTTTTGTTGTAATGGATGTAGAAGAATTTTCATCAAAAAACCACGCAAGTACAAAAATAACTAGATAGGGAAAGCGCCACACATTCTACAAAATTTTGATTTTCCCACATGATGTTTACAATATGGGCAAACTTCATCTGATTTTGGTTCTGCTGGATTGCCAAATAGTTTCTTGAAAATTTCATAATAATGCATTGATTCTCTACTTCTGATTACAACTCCGTCTGTTTTTTCAACTGTTAATTTCTTTTCAACAAATTGCTCTTCACCTATTATTGAATCAAATAAATTTGTTAATCCAACTGTTCCTGAACCCTCTTGCATTGGTGATTTTTCTCTCCATGCAATTTTTTGTGGAATGTATTTTTCAAATGTTTTACGCAAAATCCATTTTCCATACCTTTTTCCATTTTCATTTTTAACTTTGAGATTAACTGGTATTTTCTCAGCCAGGCTAATCATTTTTTCATTAAGAAAAGGCGATTCTACTGTAACTCCCAATGCATCTCCAATTTTTTGTGTAGGGAAATGCATCACAGAACAAATTCTTTTGATTTCTCTTTCCAACTCTTCATCTGATTTATTTTTTAGGAAATTGTATCCTGCAAACAATTCATCAGCTCCATCTCCTGTGATAATTGAGTTTTCTCCGTTTTCTTTTGCCCATTTTATTGCCAAATACATGACTACGTTATTGCGAATTTCAATATCGTTGAAATTTTTTAAAATTTTGATTGTTTCTTCTATTGCTTCTAAAATTATAGTTGTTTTTACATTGTAAATTGTTAATGGTAAATCCATCTCTTTTGAAATCATTTGGCAATATGTCAAATCTGTTGAAACAAAATCCTCTGCAATTACTGTGATAGTTTTTGGTTTTCTTTGCTTTAGAAAATATGCTATGATTGAACTATCTACTCCCCCTGACAGTGAAATTACATTCGATTTGGTTTCTTGACATGCTTCTTCTAAAACACTGTAAATTTCCTCAGAAAATTCTTCCAACACGCATTAGATATTTTTGAAATTAAAATAGATATGCCTAATGAGGCAGAGGGTAAATTCAAGAGACCTTATTGCAAACTTTAAATTCGTTATCAAGTTCTTGAGGATTAATGCTACTTCCTGCTGAAATCGAATCTAAAACTCTGATACCTGCACTACGAGCAATTCTTGCCAAAAAACTTGCAGAAGATCATAATATTAGAGAAGATGAAATTTCTAAAATGCTTGGAGTTACACAAGCTGCAATTAGTAATTACATTCGTGGAACACGCGGCGACCCTTCGTTAATTGCAAAACTTTTAGCTGAAAAACAAGTTGCAACAATGATTGATGAATTAAGTGATAGCCTCTCATCAGATATGGCATATACCCCATCTAGCCTTTCTAAATTTATTGGACTCTGCAATTACATTAAATCTAGTCTGTTAATTTGTGAAATTCATCATAATCTAGAATCTAATATTGACGAACAAGTTTGTAAAGAATGTGAAAATATGCTTCTTAAAGGCCCCGGAAGCGTTTACTAATTTTTTACTATAATAATTTCTACAGTTGAGGTCATATCTCCAATACCTGCAGCTGCAACTGTATCTAGTTTGATTTTCTCGACTTTAGAATTTCCGTTGAGCATTTTCTCTGTAATTATATTTGCAACTGCAACTGCATTTGGAATTGAGTTTCCTTTTGCTTTAAGAATCACTCTTGTTTTTTTACCTAAAATTGTTAACACCTCAAGAGCTGCCTCCATTACCGGATAGTTTCCAATTTGTATTGTAGTCTCAGACTTTTCGGTCTGCTCTTGACCATGCAGTTCAGTTGTCTCTTCCATGAGCATTATTCACTAATTAGAAATTTTATGTTCTTTTAAGTTTTATCGACCATTGATTCATTTTTCAAAGTAATCAATTGGAATATTTTGGTAATCACCATTTGGTAATACTCTTCTAATTGTAATTGGAATTACTCTTTGCTCTAACTCTTCCATTGAAATGTCTAATGAAATTCGTGCCGTTTTTGGAATTGGAATAAATGGTGGTGCCCCCAATGATAATTGTAATGCTCTTGCTCCCATAATTCTTGCTTTTTCAAATTTTGTTAACCTAGGTGGTCCGATAGTGATCTTATTTTTTTCACAAGGAATTTCTGTTGGCTCATGCTCCTCTATTTTTTCAACAACTTCTCTTTCTTCAATTTCTTTAATTCTTTTTTCTAATGCATCCTGTTCTTTTTCAGTTAATGGCTCGACAAGATCTTTTCTGTCAATTAATTTTCGATAAGTATCTAATGCTTTGTTTAGTCCTGCATTTTCTTCAACCTCTACATCAATATCTTCTTCTGGTTGTGGAGCTTCAATCAATTCAGGTTCTTTAATATCAGGCAAGTACCAAAATTTTCTTAAAACGTTATATAATCTAATCATTTTAAAGTACGAATTGAGTACATCATCAGTCTCCAGAAAGCAACTAATTTTGGAAATTCGTGGAAAAGCAAAAATCACATGTGATCTAAAACGTCATCTATCCCCACGAACTGTTGGAACTATTATGAGATCTTTGCCATTGGAAGGGCATGCCCATCTTTTGGGGAAAAGTATTTTGTATTTCGAAACAAGTGTTGACTCTGGAATTGAAAGATCAAGAACTGAATTCAAAAAAGGCGATGTTGCATTTTTGCCATCTACTGGAAGTATTTGTTTTTTCTTAAACGACACTGTCTTTGCTAAAACGATGACTCCTATTGGAAAACTAGATGGCGATGTTGAATCATTAAAAGATGCTAAATCTGGTGATGTGTTGTGTGTCTATGAAGATACTGCTTGATATAGATGATGGCCTGAATATCCACCAACCCTTTTTACAATTCCTTTGTTTGTAGATTCTTTTAGAAATGCATTTGCTGCAGAAATTTTAACTCCTGTTTGTCTTGCAAGATCTTGGACTGTGACAACTTTGGAGTTTTGAATAATTTTTAATGCTTGTTGCTCATTAACCTTAACTGTAATTTCTGCTTTCTTTGGGCCACCTTCACCCTTGTCTTTCTTTTTCTTTGTATCTTTAGAACCTGCAGATTTGTCTTTATTTCCAGCAGTTGGTTTTTTAGCTCCACCCATAAATTAAGAAAAAAATATTCCTCTTATAAACGATGTACCATTTTTTGATACATTACCTATATGGGTTAAAAAATCTAAAAATAATTTTCAAGTATAAATAACATCTTGATTACTATTCTATATGGGAATAGTATCTAAAGGTGCAAAATGCAATTTTGAAGGCTGTGATCAAGACGGTGCACGTTCTCTTAATACTAGTAAAGTTGAAAATGCTGGACTACGCGTAAATTCAACTGGAAAAAAAACAGTTCTTTGTAAAGAACACTACAAAGAATACAAGAAAGAATCTAAAGATGATCGAGATCTTGAACGTGCTAGATATAACAAGTTCTAGTTCTTCTTTTTTGATTTATTTATTTTGTTATCTGGATTTTTGAAATAATTTTCACTTAGTTTTTCATATAATTTGTCTAGTTTTTTGTAAAGTCTTTTTGGTTTTCTTGTTTTTTGGTTACTAAGAACGTATAATGCAAGAATTGGAAAAGCTATTGTGGCATCAGCATAAACTGTTACCATTCCGTTATGTGCATCTTGAACTTTCCCCCAACTCTTACCCTCTTGCAGTGTAGCTCCTGAAAGACCTCCTGTATCTGGACGTGCATCTGTAATCTGAATAATGTAATCTTGCCCCCCGTCATCTCTTTTTAGAATTTGATCTAATAGTGGACCTGTCTGCTGAGCTGTGTTTTTTGGTACTCCTCCACCTAATTCCAAAATTCCTGATTTTTTTGAATCATGAAGAATTGCGGCCTGCTCGATAATCTCTCGTACAAAATCCAAGTTGTATATTTTACCTCGCAATCTATGAACTGCCAAATTTAATGCCAGTGATGAGTCTTTCATTGTTGAAATGTATACTGGAACATCATAGTCATATGCGGTTGTAATGAAACTTTTTTCGGGGTGTTTGGCCTTTTCTTTACTAATCTTTCCCATCAAATTACAAAATTCAGCCGTAGTGAATGGCTTGTCTGGAAAATCATCTCCAAACATTTTTTGAACTAGTTCATCTTGCGCTTCTAGTGTTTCATGAAATTTAATATACACATCTCTTATTCTAACAATTTCATTTTCATAGAGTTTCATGTCATCTACATCAAAACTACCTTGTTTTACTGGCAATCCCCATGCAAAATGATCTTCGTGATATACATTAGCTCCAGTTGTAACTATCCAATCTACAAATCCTCTTTCAATCAATGTCTTGACTATCCCTCCAAATCCCACTGGTGTCATTGCCCCTGAGATTGTAAGACAGATTGTTGCATCTTCTTTGATCATTTTAGCATAAAGTTTTGCTGCATCTCCAAGCTGTCTCCCATTAAATCCTGAACTTGCAAAAACATCCACCAACTCTTCTATGGTCATTTTCGGATCTAGTTTGATGTGAGGAATATCTTTCCCGTGAAATTCATGTGGATCCATGTTTGAAAACTAATATTTTGGTAAATAACACTATCGAATCCTTTTTGATAGATCTAAAAATCAAAATGTACTAAATGGTGTTTAAAAATTATATTTTCAAAAATTTGTGGCCACAAGTTGTAATCTCTATCATAGGACTTTGTGTAGGGTTGATTTTAGGTGAATGATGTTTCGCTCGATATTATTACTTATTTAGGAATAATTCTAAATGATACAGAATGAATATTGTAGATTTACATGATCCTACACGGGTAGATAGAACTCCAGATGCTGTTGAGGTTTTACTTTCTTCTGGAAATTTTTTCCAGAATAATTTCAAAATTTCAAGAGTAGAATTAAGACTTTATTCCGAACATACTGATGAAAAATTGGGTGTTTTTTCTTTGATTACCTCTTTTGTTGAGACTGATAAAGGATCTATAGAAATGATTTATGATGAAGGATTTCGTGGAGAAGGATCCCTTTTGAGGGCAAGTAAATTTCTTAAATCTAATTTGGGAATTTCTGGTTTAATTTTGCGCTCAGTAATTGCATTAGAAGAAAAATTAAAATAATTTTTGAATTTAATATTTTGAAACTCTTACCACGGATTTCCTTGGCTTTGTAAAACAATTTTCACTTCCTTTGAAATTGTATCCAAAGTATGTGAATCATAATTGGCTCCTGCAAAGTTTACTGATGTCAGTATTGTCCCTGTAAAATTTGCATGTCTCAGATTTACTCCTTGCATATTTGCATTATTCAAATCAGCATTTCTCAAATCAGCATAAAACAAATCTGCACCACTTATGTTTGCATTTCTTAAATCTGCACCATACAGTTCTGCATCCCAAAGTTTTGCATTTGAGAGATTCACACCCCGCATGTCTGCTCCTCTTAGTTTCACATTAAACAATATGGCTCCACTCAAATCCGATTCACTAAGATCAGAGCAACTCAAATCAGCATTATGAATATCTCTGTTTTTGAGATTCACTCCTCTCATATTGGTATCTGATAAATCCCTTCCAACTAATTCTTCATAATCAAAATTAACTTTTGAGAGGTTTCTTTTTCTAAACACATCTGATGGATTCATCCTAGAATAATTCTCCAAAAGCGGTACATTTGAATTTAGATTTAAAATTGATCTTTTCAAGTAAACTAGTATAATTCCAATTCTTGCAAAATTTTGCCCATTGAATGCTTCCAGCGTCTCATTTCATCGATATCATGGGGCCTGTTATCTTCGAGTTCTTTCTTTTCTTTTAGTAATTCCAGATGTCTTTTTTCACTCTTTTTGCTTTGCATGAACAATTTACTTTATTTCTGAATAAATTTCATTAGTAAAATCTCCTCACAAGCTCTTGTTATGGGGCAAATGCCTTTTTTGGGAATCGTATATTTATGAGCATTTTAACATCTCATTACATGCGTATATTGCAATTACACTGTGATCATATTGAGTATACTCCTACAAAAAAGGAGATAAAATCTGCCGAAGATATTGCAGATCCTCAGACTACTCGATTAGAGGAGCTTGTAGTAGTTTTTGTAGCAATCGAAGATGGTGATGATTCTTCTGTGGCACAAAACGCAATATCTCAAATTAAATCATCTATGGAAAAAATTGGATGCAAAAAATTATTGTTATATCCATATGCTCATCTTAGTTCTAATCTTGCAAAACCATCAACTGCCATGAGTTTGCTAAAAGAGATGGAAGATGGTGCATCAGAACTTGACGTATCTCACTCTCCATTTGGTTGGACAAAATCATACAAAATTCAAGTAAAAGGACATCCTCTTGCAGAAAGCTCTAAAGTTGTAACAAAAGACTCATCTGGTTTAAAACCTGATGATGAGATTACTTCAGATGCTCTTAAAGGTGAATCTAAAATTCGCTCGTACTGGAAAATACTTTCTCCTGATGGAACAATGACTAACATTGGTGATTTTGATTTTTCAAAACATAAAAAATTAGAAATTTTAGCAAAATATGAATCCGCAAAAATTCGCAAAGTAGATCAACCTCCGCCACATGTTGCATTGATGAAAAAAATGGGCATAGCTGATTATGAACCTGCATCTGATTCTGGTAACATGCGATTCTATCCAAATGGGCGTCTAATCAAATCATTGATTGAACGATATGTTACTGATAGAGTTAAGGAATATGGTGGGTATGAAGTTGAAACTCCAATCATGTATGATTCTGAACATCCAAGTATGGTAAGTTATTTTAATCGATTTCCCGCCAGACAGTACAATATAGATTCAGAAGGGAAAAAACTTTTTTTGAGATTTGCTGCATGTTTTGGACAATTTCTCATGGCTAATCAATATCAATTATCCTACAAGACATTACCTTTCAAACTCTATGAACTTACTCGCTATAGTTTTAGGAGGGAACAATCTGGAGAGCTAGTTGGATTAAGACGTCTAAGGGCATTTACCATGCCTGACTGTCATGCATTTTGTAAAGATATGAAGCAAGCAGTTGATGAAATCAAAATTCGATTTGATCTTTCTCAAAGTGTTCTTAGAGAACTTGGAATCAATGAAACTGATTATGACATGGCAATTAGATTTACTGAGGACTTTTACAATGAAAATAAATCTGCAATCGAAGAACTAGTAAAAAAACATGGACGACCTGTATTGGTTGAAATGTGGAAAGAGAAATTCTTTTACTTTGTGTTGAAATGGGAGTTTAACTTTATTGACGGTCTTGGGAAGGCATCTGCTTTATCGACAGATCAGATTGATGTTGAAAATGGAAAAAGATATGGAATTGACTTTGTTGATGAAAATAATATGAAACAAAACCCAATTATTTTACATAATTCTCCTAGTGGTGCAATTGAGAGAATCATTTACGCCTTATTGGAAAAAGCTGCAAAAGATTCCTATGAAGGACGTAAACCACAATTTCCTCTTTGGTTGTCCCCTACACAAGTTAGAATCATTCCTCTCAAAGAAGAATTTAATGAATTCACTGAAACTCTTGCTGATAAAATTTCTACACATGACGTACGTGTTGACATTGATGACAGAAATGAAAGTATTGGAAAAAGAATCCGGGAAGCTGAAAAAGAGTGGATTAGATATATCCTGGTAATAGGCGATAAAGAAGCAAATTCACAAAACCTTAGTATTCGTGATAGGCAAACAGGAGATGTGAGAGAGATTTCGTTTGATGATTTTATTAAAGAAATTGATGAGCAAACCAAAGGAAAACCTTTCACCGGTTTGAATTTGCCAAAGCATCTCTCAAAGAGACCTAATTTGATGGTGTAAAAATGAGTTTTCTTGATTTATACATGAACAAAAATCCTCTGATAACTGCATCAGATGATGATTCTGAACCTGTTGCCACGATATTTGGAATTCCTTTTGATGCAACCCATTCTTACAAACCTGGATGTAGATTCGGTCCTGACTCTATTCGTGACTCTTTTAACAATATTGAGATTTTTCATCCTGAACTAGGAATTGATTTGGAAACTGTCAATATTGAAGATTTGGGAAATACTCGCCATACCGTTGTTGCATCAGAAATGATTGATATGATAAAAAAAATCACCACTGAGCTTGTTTCAAAACAAAGACAATTGTTTATTCTAGGTGGAGAACATTCCATTACATATGGAACGTACACAAGCTTTCCAAAAGAAACAGGATATGTTGTATTTGATGCACATTATGATTTAAGAGACGAATTTGCTGATATCAAACTAAGCCATGCATCCTATTTGAGAAGAATAGTTGAGGAACGTGGCTCTGAAAATATTTTGCATGTCGGTGCACGTGCTTTTGTAAAAGAAGAATTAGAGTTTCTTACTGAAAACAAAATCAAAACAATTACTGATAAGGAAATAAGAGATGGAAAGGGACCTGGTCTTCTAAAAGATTATGTTTCAACATTTGATACGCTTTATTCTAGTTTTGATCTTGATGTTTTAGATCCGGCATTTGCCCCTGGTGTTGGAAATCCAGAAGCTGTAGGCATTACATCAAGAGAACTTTTCGATATGATTCACACTTTCAAAGAAACTAAAGTAACCGGTGTCGATATTGTGGAGTTGAATCCATATCATGATAATGGCTCTACAGCATCTCTTGCTGCAAAAATTATCTCTACCTTGATTGCCATTAATCTATCTCAAAAATAATTTTCTGTTTTTATATCTTCAAATGTCTTGCTTAATTTTTACGATAATTTCTATAATTTGAGTAATTTTTGTTCCGTTTTGCCTTAATTTCTCTCCTGTTCACTTTATTAGATGGTATTTTGGGTGTATCTCGTGTTAAACAATCTTCGTGATGCCCTGAGACCGACTCTTGAAAAAATAGGTAAGGGATTTGCAGCAACAGGACTGTCTGCTAATTTTTGGACATTTGTAGGTCTTGGGTTTGCATTAGTTTCTGCAATTGTTTATGGAATGGGAATTGAATTTGGATTAATTATTGGTGGTATACTCTTACTTGTTTCGGGATTTTTTGATATGGTTGATGGACAAGTAGCGAGAGTTACTGGAAAGACATCGAAAAAAGGAGAGTATCTTGATTCAATGTTTGATAAAATTGCTGAAGTTGCAATCTTTTTAGGAATTTTGGTTGGAGGTTATGCAGAACCATATCTCGTATTGCTTGCAATTACATTGTCTTTGCTGGTAAGCTATGCAAGGGCAAAATCTGATATCATCAACATCAAACTTCAAGGTATTGGAATAGGTGAAAGAGCTGAACGACTTTTGGTGATTGCAATTATTGGAATCATTGGTTTTATGGATTATGCAGTAATCATTGTGGTAATCATTGCCGGAATCACTTTGATTCAAAGAATGATTTTCACTGCAAAAAACATTAAAGAATGATCAAACTCATCAATACCCTTAAGTTTATAATTTTTGTAGTTAATTCATGACAGATAATAGATTTGAAACAATATCAATTGAATCCAAAATCAGAGAAGGTGTTTTTCATAACGTCGTTAAAGACCTAGAAAGTGGAAAAGCTGTTTCTTGTTCTTGTAAATGTTGGAGCAAAGGAAAAAAGCCTTGTGTAGGTATGAGAACTGTTGGTTATGAAAGTTCTTGAGAATGGAAAATTTACTTGTGTCAAAATATAGAACTGAATAATTCTAACGTAGTTTACCGCGTTTTCTTCTGCTATCTGCAGATCTGATTTTCAAAATCTTAAAGTGAATTGCACATGATATACAGTAATGTTTCAAAACTGTTGGTGATGCAATGTATGCGCCTTGTGCACGGAGCTCTTTTGCCAATGTATGTTCAACCAGATTTAATCTGGATGTTACTTTTTTTGCTTTATCTTTTGGGACTGTTTGTCCGCAGTTTGTGCATTGTACGACTCCTGAGGAACCTTTTCCTCCCTTGGTACGACCTCTACTTGCACGCTTAAGTGGCATGAACATGAACAAATTTGCCTACTTATATTCTTGTAGAATTTTCATCAATATTCCCCATTCTGTGCCTGGGTTTTTGATAAAAATCCCTCATGTTTTAATCTTAGATCGAATCATTTCCATTGATATATTATGCATGGTTTGTGTCACATTTGCTTTAGATCTGGGGTCGAATTGGAGATACTGAAAGGTCAGATTCTTTGTCATGATTGCAAATCAAAAATCAATGCAAAAAACTAAATCCATACTAATAAAATTAAGAAAAATGAAATTAGCTCTTTTTTCTCATTGTGCAATTGATACAATAACACTTGATGGGAATAATTACGAGCAAATAGGTGGTGCCTCTTGTTATTGTGGAATTACTGCAAGAGAATTCAAATTTGATGTAGATTTGTTTACAAAATTTGGCCCTGATTTTCCCAAACAATATCTATCTGAACATGACATCCATTTTCAAAATTCTGAATCTGAAAAAAACACGACAAAGTTTGCAATATCTATTACTGGCTCAGACAGAACATTGATGCTAGAAAATGAATGTGAGCAAATAGATTATTTCCAATCTGATGCAGACGCTCATCTTGTCAGTCCAATATATCATGAAATTTCTGATGAAGTTTTTAAAAAAATTAAAAATGATTCAAACTTTCTTTTCGTAGATCCTCAAGGATTCCTAAGACGAAAAGATTCCAAAAATAATATCTTTTTAGACAAAACTGATCTTGATTTATCTGATGTTGATGCAATCAAGGTCAACCCTGAAGAATCCCAACAAATTGTTAATGGAACTCATGACGAAATGATGTTGGCACTACAAAAAAAAGGAGTTGAACATGTGATATTGACAAATAAAACTAACGTGTCATTATTAGTTAAAGACAAAATTTATTCTATCACTTTGCCTAATCGGCAAATCTATGACACTACTGGCATAGGTGATATTTTTTGTGCTGCATTTACTTGTACCATGCTTAAAGAAAAAGACTTTTTGTGGGCTCTATGTTTTGCAGGTGGTGCTGCTCAGGCTGCATTAGAATCCAATAAAGTTGGTTTACAAAAAATCCCCAAAAAAGGAGCAATCCAAAATAATGCCTCTTATTTTTACAATTTGGTAAAATTCCGAGACATATGATACATTATTCTTTTATTGAACCAAATTGACTGTTTCTTCTATGCAAATAGGTATCTATGGTTCGGGAACTGCCGAATCAGCTGCAAAGAATATTAAAAAAATTTTAGATGATTCTGGAATTGATTCATTTACTATTACAAAATCTAAGAATAAACTTGCTGATTGTATTATCGTTTTAGGTGGTGATAAAGGAGTCCGAAATTATTTTCATAGAACATTTGATTCTACATTGCCTGTATTGGGAATCAGTGAGGGTGAGGCAAGTGGATTTTTAGCCCAAATAGATCTTAGGGAATTCTCAACATACGTTAATGTTTTAAAAAAACAAAAATACACAATAGAGGAAGTTCCTAGACTTGGAGTAAAGATTGATGGGAAAAATGTCTATCCTGTGCTAAATGACGTAGCGGTATTTTCTTCAAAAAGTGCAATGTTGATGGAGCATACTCTTAGAGTAAATGGAGAGGAAGTATGGCACGATAACAGTGATGGAATAATTGTGTCTACTCCAATAGGTTCTTCTGCATATTCAATGTCTGCAGGCGGTCCTGTATTGTTTCAGGACTCTGCTGTCTTTGAGATCATCTCAGTTAACTCATTAGATGTGACAAGAAGGCCCATCATTGTATCTAATGATAGTTCTATTGTAATTGATGATATTTCTGCAAGATTACACTGTGAGGTGGTGTTGGATGGATTGGATAGATACAAAGTAAACAATACTGTAGAATGCACACAGTTTTTCCCTCCTGCAAAAATTATCCGTTTAAAGAAAAACTCTACTGCAATTTCTGCACTTGCAAAAAAGGTTCATTTGGCAGAAGAATTATTGAGTATGCCTCCAAGCTCAAAATTACTTTTGAAAACTCTAGAGTATGAGGGGGCACTCACACAAAAAGACTTGGCAAACAAAACTCTATTGCCTGATAGGACAGTCAGATTGGCATTGAGCCATTTGCTCAAAAAAGGATATGTAAAAAAGAAAGTTTCCATCAGAGATGCCCGACAGAAGATATATGAAATTTCAAAGATTGAGTAAGTTTCTAGTTGTTCTATTTGCCCAAAAGTGATTCCTGTTCTAAATCAGTACATATGTGCCAACGCTACTAAATCCAACAATGAAATTAAACTGTGATTCATATCTATGGTTGGTCTCATCAAGTCCTCTTTTGCAGTGGTGTGGCTGAGTCCAAGTGCGTGACCTAACTCGTGTCTAACAATTGATTCAATCTGCTTCTTGTTTAATTCATCTGCATTGTAAATTGATATAATTGCTTTTTCGATTTCTTTATCTCCATTATAATATAGGTTGGTGTATCCGTCAAATCTCTCTTTGTTTCCTTTGCCCATTAGATAGATTACAATTGATTCTGATCTGTCTAATGTATGTCTGATTTCTAATGTTGGAATTTTTACATCAAATGCTTTTGAGGCTTCTTTAATTCCTTCATTCCACCCTGAATATAATGGTCTGCCATTTTTTTTAACTTTTTTTGAATTGATTACATCTTCAACAATATTCACATGATTTTGATCAACTACTGAATCTCTTATGATTAAAACTGGAATTATACTCTCTTTCACAGTTTGCCATTTGGATAATTTTTCCCATCTTTCATCATTATCTGCCCAAATTTCTGTAGGGACGAATATTGCTATCGCCACTGCCATACTTGGCAGTACCATATCTCTCATAAAATAATATCTTCATACATTGTATTATCCAACAGTCTGTCATTCAAATAACAAACAAACTAATCGTGGATTTTATAAAAGTATGAATTTTGGTCTACAAATATTACAATTAATGTTGTGATAATTTTAACATGTGTTGAAATTTTTGATATGCATTAAGAAATGGGATATTGATCTGATTTTTGCAAGAAATTATTTTTTAGATGCTGCTTTAAGAAATGCTGAAAATGACTCTTCTGGAAATCCGGGCCTACTGTTAAATTCTGGGTGGAATTGAACTCCGAGATAGAATTTATGGGATGGGATTTCTAACATCTCCATTCTTTTGCCTCCGTCACTATATGCAGAAAATATCAATCCTTTCTTTTCAAACTCTGGAATGTAGTCTTTGTTGATTTCATATCTATGTCTATGGCGCTTACTTATTGTTAAAGCACTGTAAATTTTTTGGGCATTTGTATTGTCTTTGATGATTACATCATTTGCTCCTAATCTCAATGATCCTCCCATATCTGAAACATCTTTTTGTTCTGGTAGCAAATCTACAATTGGATTTTTTGTATCTGCTTTAATTTCTGTAGAATTTGCATCCTCTAACTTCATTACATTTCTTCCAAATGCAATTGCTGCTAACTGGAATCCAAAACAAATTCCTAGGTATGGTATGTTTTTTTCACGAGCATAATTTGCAGTCTGAATAATTCCTTCAGAACCTCTTGTGCCAAATCCTCCTGGGACTAAAATCCCGTCATAGTTTGATAAAATGTTATAATCTGTAATTGATTCAGAATCTATCCAATCGATATCCACTGATTTGCCAATTGCTGCCCCTGCATGCTTTAGTGCATGATTCACGCTCACATAACTATCGGGTAACGTAACATATTTTCCAATCATTGCTATCTTGACTTTATCATTTTCATGATTTACCATGGTTTGAGCAATCTCATTCCACTTGTCCCAATTAGATGATGCATTGACCATTCCAACTTTTCCAAACTTTGTAAATATCGAATCCATTATTCCTTGATCGTATAGCATCTGTGGAACTTCAAAAATTGATTTTGCATCATGGCATGATAGTACATCTTTTGGAGTGACATTTGTAAACATCGCAATCTTTTTCTTTGTTTTTTCTTCTAATGGCAAAGTACATCTTACTGCCAAAAAGTCTGGCTGAATACCAATTCTTCTTAATTCTTGAACACTATGCTGAGTTGGTTTTGTTTTTTGTTCTCCTACTACATCTAGAGATGGTGCCAACGTGACATGTACAAAAATCACATTCTCTGGTCCTTCTTCAACTCTCATTTGTCTTAATGCTTCTAAGAATGGCAGCGATTCAATATCCCCTACAGTTCCACCACATTCTACAATCAAAAAGTCTAATTTTTCATCTTCAGCAATATTTGTAATTCTGTTTTTGATTTCATCTGTAATGTGGGGGATGATTTGGACACATGCTCCTAGATACTCCCCTTTTCGTTCTGCCTCTATTACGGATGAATAAACTTGTGCTGTGGTAATATTGTGGCTTTTAGGTATGTTTTGATTTAGAAATCTTTCATAGTTTCCAATATCCATGTCACATTCCCCTCCGTCATCGGTGACGAAAACTTCGCCATGAGCTACAGGATTCATAGTTCCTGCATCATAATTGAGATATGGATCTATTTTGACACATGATACTTTTTGATCTGCTAATTGTAATAATTTAGCAATCGAGGAAGTAGTTACACCTTTTCCAAGGCCAGACATCACACCACCTGTGACAAAAATGAACTTCGTCTGCACATTAATGAAACGAGTATCTGGTTTTTGTATGTTTTGTCGATCATAATTAAATAACCCTGCTATCATTTTAGATAGTTCATAATTTTATTGAGAAATTTGCGATCTTTACACTTGTAAATTAATTTCTCCATTTTCAAATGAATTTTAGAGATTGCAAACGTTATTTTTTTATTTTTCATTATGTAATATTATGCGAGAACATCTAGTTTGGCGGCCATTAACTGAAATCGAGTTCCCCTTCATGAAAGTTTGCATACTTGACCGCCAACTCAGACGATATTGTTCTAAAGGATTGTTTGTTTTTTGAGACTTTTTGTAAATGATGCAATTTTTGACTCTAGTTGATTTTGTGGGGTCTTTTCAATCAATTTCAAATATGCACTTCCGACAATTACGGCATCTGCCCCTGCTTTGATGTATTTTTTTACGTCATCTGGTGTTGAAACTCCAAATCCGACCCCTACTGGAATTTTTCCCTTGGTCTGTTTTTTGACTTGCTTGATTGCATCTATTGTATATTTTTTAATTCCTGTTTTTATTCCTGTAGTGCCAAATACTGCAACCAGATACAAAAACCCTGATGTTACCTTAGATATTTTCTGAATTCTTGTTTTGCTTGTATTTGGAGAAATTAAGAATATTGTATCTGCGTTATTCTTTGCTGCCTTCAAGTATTCTTTTGACTCTTCTATTGACATGTCTGGAAGAATAAAACCATCGATACCTGCTCTTTTTGCTTCTACAATGAATTTTGCGTATCCTTTATGGTACAAAATATTGGTATATGTCATTAGAATAAGGGGGATGTCTGTTTCTTTTCTTATTTTTTTTACAAGATTGAAAAACTTTGCAATCTTTGTTCCTTTTTCTAGGGATACTGTACTTGCATTCTGAATGACTGGTCCGTCAGCTAGAGGATCTGAAAATGGAAATCCAATCTCTATGATATCTACTCCTCCCTTGACCAATCCTCTAATGGTGGATATGGTTGCTTTCTCGTTTGGAAACCCTGCCATAATGTATGATATCAGAGCTTTTTGGTTTCTAGCCTGTAACTCTGAAAACTTTTCTTTAATTCTTGACATGTTTATTCAAATAATTTTGTACTTCTTCGATGTCTTTGTCTCCTCTTCCTGAAAGAGTAACTACAATTGATTCAGATTTTTTACTCTTTCTTGCAACTTTCATAGCTTCTGCAATTGCATGAGATGATTCCAAAGCTGGAATAATTCCTTCTGTCCTTGTTAATGTAAGAAATGCGTCAATAACTTCTGCATCCGTTGCTGCATGATATTTTACTCGTTTGGTGTCTTTATAGTATGAATGTTCAGGGCCCACCCCTGGATAATCTAACCCTGCAGAAATACTATGAGTCTCTGTAATCTGACCTTCTTTGTCTTGTAACAAGTACGTCATCATTCCATGCAGAACCCCTTTGGTTCCTACAGACAATGTTGCTGAATGCATTTTTGATTTCAATCCATGGCCTGCAGCTTCTACGCCGATAATCTCTGAATTAGTATCTACCAACGGATAAAACGTTCCAATTGCATTAGAACCCCCTCCGACACATGCAATTACAGTATCTGGTGCCTTGTTGTTGATTTTTTTCATCTGTGATTTAATTTCATTCCCAATCACGCTTTGAAAATCTCTCACCATTACAGGATATGGATGTGGGCCTACTGCTGAACCAAGTAAATAGTACGTATTCTCTACATTTGTAATCCAATCACGAATTGCTTCATTGATTGCATCTTTGAGAGTTTTAGAGCCTGATTTTACTGGGTGTACATCACAACCAAGCATGTTCATTCGAAATACGTTTTGTTTTTGCCTAACTGTATCTCTATATCCCATGTATACTTCTGCTTTCATTCCCAATGCGGCACATGCCATTGCTGTTGCTACTCCATGCTGACCAGCTCCTGTTTCTGCAATGATTCTTTTTTTGTTCATCTTTTTTGCAAGTAGTGCTTGACCCAACGTGTTGTTAATTTTATGAGCTCCTCCATGAAGCAGGTCTTCTCGTTTAAGATAGATTTTAGCGCCGCCAATCTTTTCAGATAAATTCTTTGCATAGTACAGCGGCGTTGGTCTTCCTGCATACACCTTAAGATAGTAATCTAATTCTTTTTTGAATTTTTTATCATTTTTAAATTTAAGATAATTTTCTTCTAGCTCTTCTATTGCCGGCACCAAAGTTTCTGGAATATACTTTCCGCCAAATTCTCCAAATCTTCCGTTTTTAGGATACTTCAATATGCATTCACCAATTTCTTTACCTCTTCTTCAATGTTGTCACTTTTCATAATGCTTGATCCTATTAGAAATGCATCTGCTCCGCACTTTTTTAGATATTGGATGTCTTCAGGTGTATTTATCCCGCTTTCAGATAGTATTGGTCTTGTTTTTTCTTCTCCTAGAAGAATGGTCTCCGTAGTTTTTAGATCTATTTCTAAAGTATCTAAATTCCTGTTATTAATTCCAATGAGATCCGCTTCTGTCTTTAGTGCATTTTGTAATTCTTGTTTTGTATGTACTTCAAGCAAAATCTGCAATCCTTGTTTGTGACCATAGTCTATGAACTCATCTATATCTGAGAGGAACTTTTGATCATAAAGCGATTGAATAACTAACATAAAATCTGCACCAATCTTCTTTGCCGCATCAATTTGGATTTTATCAATCATGATGTCTTTCATGAGCATTGGCACATCCACTGCCTCTCTGACTTTAATGAAATATTCTGGCGAGCCATGAAATAGGTGTGGTTGAGTCAAAACTGAGAGGGCTTTTGAGCCTCCTGCAATCATTTGATTTGCAATGCTTACTGGATCAGTTAATGTTCGAATTTTTCCTAAGGATGGGGATGCAAATTTTATCTCAGTAAGCAATGTTGCATGTAGATTTGTATTGATAATTTGGATAAAGTCTTTGGTAGATTTTTCCAAATTTGCATCCACCTCATAAACTCCGTCATTAATTGCCATCTGGGAATTGCTTACCAGTTTTCGTAGAATGTTTTCAGCCATTGTTAATCTCCCTTAGTTTTGCAACATCTCCAGTATCTTGAACAAACTTCTCTAACAATGAATATGCTTTCCCACTTTTTATTGTGTTTAATGCTAGTTCAACTGCTTCTTCAAAGTTCTTGGAAATATTTGCAACAATCAACCCTCCTGCGGCATTAAGAGCTGTGGTCTCAATCATTGCTTGATTTGCAGAATTATTTAATACTCCAACAAATGACTTTATAGCTTCTTCTTTTGTCTTTATTTGAATATCACGAAGAGATGATTTGTGTAAGCCTACCACTTCAGGATCAATTGCATTCATTAACACTTTATCATTTTTCAATACACATACACGATTTGTAGTACTAGTTGAAAATTCATCCATTCCATCATCTGACCTAACTGTCATAACATTCTCTGCTCCTTTTCTTTTGAGAATTAATGGTAATCTATCCAAATATTCTATAGAGAATACTCCTACTAGCTGATTTTTTACTCCTGCAGGATTTGATAGTGGGCCAAGTAAATTAAATGCCGTTCTTTTTCCTAATTGTTTTCTAGCTGCTGACACATGTTTCATTGCAGGATGAAATTTTTGTGCAAACATGAAACAGATGTTGTGCTTTTCTAAAATATCTGCAATTTTTGGTGGTTCTAAATCCAAGTCATAGCCGAAATATTCGAAAATATCTGCACTTCCAGAAACTCCTGAACTGGAGCGATTGCCGTGTTTGGCCACAATTCCTCCAGATGCTGCTACTACAAATGACGCTGTGGTTGAGATGTTGAATGTCTGCAATTTGTCCCCTCCTGTACCACACATGTCTATTACTGTCCCTTGATTTTTAGGCTCAATTTTGAGTGAAAATTCTTGCATTTTGTCAAGCATTCCTAATAATTCATCGTCTGTTTCTCCTTTTTCTGCAAGGCTAGATAAAAAATTGGCATTTTGGGTGTCGTCTGTTTTTCCTGAAAGAACCTCTGTCATCAACTGAGTCATTTCGTCATATGTCAGGTCTGTTTTTTCTTGTAACTTTGTAATTAGTTCTGAAATCAATTCTTTCTCTCCTTTACTTGCTTTATGAAATTGTACAGAATTTTTTTCCCGTCTTCTGTCATTATTGATTCTGGATGAAATTGCACTCCTTGAATCAGGTATTCTTTATGTTGAATTGCCATAACTTCCCCATCATCTGATGCGGTTGCTGTTACTTCTAAAATATCTGGAATTACTGTTTTATCTCCGACTAAACTATGGTACCTTGTTGCTCTAAATGGGTTTTTTACATCTGTAAATAATTTTGAATTTGTATGGTTCACAGGACTGGTCTTTCCATGTCTTATACATCCTGCATTAGTTACTTTGCCTCCAAATGCATCAATAATTCCTTGATGTCCTAGACAAACTCCTAGAATTGGGGTATGGGATCCCATGTCTTTGATTACATCTGAGCATACTCCAAAGTATTTTTTATCTTCAGGTGTTCCTGGACCTGGGGAGATAATTATTGCATCATACTTTCTCTCTTTGATCTGAGATAATGTAATCTTGTCATTTCTAATTACATCACACTCTACTCCAAGTTCTCCAAGGTATTGAGCAATGTTGTATACAAACGAATCATAATTGTCTATGATCAAAAATTTCAACTGGCTGCCTCCTTTAATGCTTGAAGCATAGCTCCTGCCTTGTGTTCTGTTTCTTTGAATTCGTTTTCAGCTACCGAGTCTGAAACTATACCTGCACCTGATTGGACAAATCCTTTACCATTTTCAATGAATATGCTTCTAATGGCAATTGCAAAATCACAACATCCGTTGTAAGAAAAATAACCTACTGCCCCCGCATATGGCCCTCTGGCCTCTGTTTCCAGTTCGTCAATTATTTCCATGGCTCTCACCTTTGGGGCTCCTGATACAGTTCCTGCTGGAAATACTGCTTGAAACGCATCAAACATGTCGTTTTCAGGTGCTAAATTACCCACTACATGACTGACAATGTGCTGGACATGACTGAATCGTTTTATTTCCATTAATGATTCTGGATGAACAGTTCCATATCTGCAAACTCTGCCAATATCATTTCTACCCAAATCCACTAACATTGTATGCTCTGCTAATTCCTTTTCATCATGAATTAGTTCTTCTGACAAAGCCTTGTTTTTTTCTTCATCGTCGGTTATTTTCCTAGTGCCTGCAATTGGAAATGTTTCTACTTTGTCTCCTGTAATCCTTACTAACATTTCAGGCGATGCACCGATAATTGTTTTTGAGTCTTGTTTTAAATGATACATGTATGGTGATGGATTTAATTTTCTTAGTGTTTTGTATAATGTCAAATTGTCTCCATCGGTGTCAAATGCGAATTTTCTAGATAGTACTACTTGGAAAATATCTCCATCATGAATGTATTTTTTTGCCTTGTTTACAATTTCAGAATATTTTACTTCATCCATGTTTGCTGTAACATCACTTGAGTGAAATTCTCCAAAGGAATCATCTCCTATCACTAATTTATCAAATCTGTTCTCGTCATGATAAAAATAGAATAGTTTCTCATGTATTTTGTCATATAATATTCCGTCATCATAAATTCCAAATTCCATTAATGGTTGAGAGGCCCCATGTGTATCTGCAATGTTTTCTACTAATCTAACTGCGTCGTAATTTACTACTCCTACTGCTCCTCCTAGATATCGATAGGTTTGATCATTTGATTTTCCAAGTAATTTTTTTAATTCTCCAAATGGCTCTGTAGTTTTGATAGTTGTTCTTTTCCCGTTTTCAATAATTTCTACCTTTTCTGAATATCCTTTGAGAATTATTTTAGGATCAAACCCCATCACAGATGTTTCTGCTAATACTTCAGGACCTGTTAGGGATTCAAAAAGAAATGAATGTGAATAGTTTCTTGATATTTTATTGTAAATTTGAAATTGATTTTCAGATAAATCTAGAGGTACTACTTTTGCTTGCGTTTTTCCAAAGGTGTCCACCCATAAACAAAAAACTGGTGGTTTATTATTTAAAGTGATGAGCTGACTCTGATCTGATTAGTTTTGTCTTAAATTATTGATTTCTCAGGCATCTCACTGTTACGGTATGGTACGGTACCTTTATAGTCTAGTTGATCGTAGTATAATCATGCAGGGGGTAAATCATAGAATCAGACAAAATATGCAGATTCTCAAGAGAGAAAAAACATCCACATCGGTTAGCAGAGTAGAGTGCTATGTTTGTGGGAAAGGTCTACAGGATGGACATTCTATAACTGCTAAAACACTGCCTAATGGCATTGTTCTATTCTGTGATGTTCATTATTCATTACAATAAATGGCAATGTGTCACATCTAAATGAGACAAATCTTTATGATGAAATTAAGATAATGTGATGTATGACATCAGTTGGTGTACAGGAAACTATTGGTAGTGAATATGACTCAATTTCAAATTCCATAAAATTAATTTTAAAAAAATTTGGAACGACTGAGAATGAATTCAAAGTGTATCGTCACTTAATAAAAAATGGTCCTCAGCATGCAAATAAAGTTGGAAAAGAATTAAAAATTTACCGAACTGAAACTTATCGATTGTTGAAATCATTACAACAAAAAGGAATGGTTAACATAATTTTCGACAAACCTTCAAAATTTGCTGCAATTGATTATGCTAAAGCGCTTGATCATTTGATTAATACACAAATCAGTAGATTAAACGAACTTAGGCTGGTAAGAGATTCATTATTAAAATAAAATCTATTCAAGGTTTTTGAAAAGATAAAAGAAATTCTTTTGCCCCCTTCTTTGTCAATTCTTTATTTTTCGTCTGACAATAACCTGTTGTGAATGTACATTTTGGACATCCACCCCAATCCTTCTCTTCAGTTTTCTCCGTTGGACAATCACAATCCTCTATCAAAGAAAAAGCGATATTGAGAACTTTTTCAAATTCATCAAAAATAATTTTACTGCATCCGTTAAATCCGTCAGAAGAATTATCGTATATGTAGATTATTCCATTGTCATAATATGAATCGATGTCACTTGATTCTGACTTTGTTAAAATCTTGCTTGCATTTACTAGTACGTGGGCAATTGTATGTACTCTGGAATCATTGACTATTGGACTTTTAGAGTTTGAGATTGATTTTGATAGAAACTCTGAAGGTATGGTAATGCTTACTGCTGAATGTTTTGATTTCCAATGGAAGTTTCTCCACCCTGATATACTACTTCCATTATACATTGTGAATTTGTCTGCTGATTCATTGTAGTTTCCTTTCATATATCCTGTAATGGTTCTGTCTAGAGAGATTATTCCATATCTCAAAGAGATTTTTTTGTCTTTTACGATGACCTCTCTGTGCTTTGCTTTCCCTTCTGATGCCTGAATAATACTTGTTTTGACTATTGGCATTGTCCTCTTGCCCTTTTCATTTGATCTTACGAGGTATGCTCTTGCTCCATTTTGAGATTTAATCAGTGAATTAACCTCATAGTTTTGCTTGTTAAAATGGTAGATTGCCTTTTGATGTAATTGATAATATCCTACAGGAACTCCACGTGTCCCGATTTTTCTAGAATTATAATAGATGCCAATTTCTCCTGATGTCCCTCGTAAGTTTATGCTGTTTGCAAAATCAAAAAATTGAGATTTATCTGATTCTGTTGCAGATATCTCTTCGATCTCTGCTGATTCGATATGTTTGTCAGAAATTATGGGATTTTTCTTGTTAATTGGTATGATGTGATCTTGTTTTAGATATTCATCGATATGCCGTGCAAAATAATGACATGCCGCATCATCTGGATCAAATACACAGATTGCATATGATTTTTGACCCATCCGTCCAGCTCTGCCGATTCTTTGAATAAATGAATCAAACTCGTTTTTGAATGCAGATATTACTACATCAACATGTCCGATATCGATTCCTAATTCCAGTGTGGGTGTGCAAGAAAGGACATCAAGTTCACCTGCTTTCATTTGGGACTCGTACAATTTCCTATCTCTTTGATCTAGTCCCCCTCTGTGAATTTGAATTCTGATTCCCTCATTTGCATTTTCGACATTTGATGCAAGAAATTCTGCATCGTTGTGAGAATTACTAAAAACCAGCTGAGTCGATTTGTTTTTGTAACAAATAGATGATAACATCTCCATTGTAGTTCTTTGTCTGAATTTTCTAGGCATTATGAAAAACATGTGCATGTTTTGCTTCCTTCTAAATTCACTTTTGATATATGAGAATGAACTTTCAGGTAAATCAAACATGTTTGAAAAAAACTCTTTTGAGTTATCTAGCGTAGCAGATGATCCGATAAATTGAACTTTCCCCATGTATCGCTTCATCCTCTTAAGAACTTGGTACACGTTTGAACCATGAAAACTTGTATAGGAATGGGCCTCATCTATTACAATTATTTTTGCATTTTTGAATAACTCATTCCATTTTTTGTCTTGTAAAATTAGGTGGTAATTAATAAAATCAAAATTTGTTGCAATGATTAGAGCTTTTTCATTTGCATCTGAAATTATCATGTCTTTGTATTCTGTACTTTGACCTCCATGAATGGAGTATATTCCAACTTTGTTTCCTAGTTTGCATTTCTGAATTAAATCAGATATCTTTGATACTTGATCATCTATTAGCGCATTTAGTGGATACACCAGTAAGGTAAACACTCCTGGTGTGGGATTTTCTGAAATTTTTTGAAGAATTGGTATGGCAAAAGCTTCTGTCTTTCCTGAGCCTGTGGGTGCTGAAATTATTGAATTGTTTCCTTTTAGAATTTCGCGAATGGATTCTTCTTGAAATGGCAAGAGCCCTGAAAATCCATACTTTTCTAATCCTTTGATGATGTTATCTGATAAGACATCTTTTAGAGATTCAATTGGGATTTTATCAGCCTCTGGCGCAATCAATCTTTCATAGTGGATAAGCGCAAGTGATTCTTCTTTATGCCCTTGAATGATCTCTCTGATGATATAGTCATTCTCAATTAGTGATTTTGGAATCTTGTTTATGTCAAAAAGAATGCTTTGCGGTATCGGAATTTTTGGTGCTGGATCTTTTTTCTCTACTCTGGCATATTTTTTTATTTCATCTGGGAAATATTCTCCTGATTTTGTTGGTCCATCACATCTATGTGGCTCATCTGTTCTTGAATCAATTGGGATGAACTTTCCACTGTCTGATTTGAATCCCTCATCCCAGTAAATTTCAGCACCGCATCCTTTAGAGCACTGCTTTGTTCTTCCTGAATAATTAACACCATACGTTGGGGATTTGATCTGAATTTTTTCGGGATTGCATTTAGGGCATACCCACGGCCCTCCAACATCTTCATAGCTTTGTACCATCCTTGTGTCGCAATTGTAGCAAAATTTCATGAATGAAGTTTTTAGCTCATTTACCATTAATGAACATATGATATTCTATGATTACCAATGGGATCTTTTCAAACATACTTAAGACTCTGTATTGTATATGGAAACTATGGGATGGAAAAAAACTCTGAGTAAATTTTGTGTTATGAAAAAGGTTCGAGACAAGGCAAATGAGCCTGATGATGAAGAATAGTCTTCAATTTTTATTAAAAAATTATTAATAAAATACCCTGCTCTTGGTGTTATGCCGCTAGATAAAATCACTAATCCTGAAGAGTTTACATTAACACACGATTCTGTTGTTTTACACACTCAGGGCAAGCCCGTTGCTTGCATTATTGACAAGAATATTGATAATGAATCACGATATACATCACTGCCTAATGACCCTAGTCTTAAGGCTAGTTTGATAGGTTTTTTGAACAAACACGAGGACTTGGGGCTGTTAATGGGGTTTAAGCTTAAAATTCAGACAGATACTGAATTTTTTGAGTATACAGTATATCCTACTGATGAGTTCATAGATTGTGTAATCTACGATGAATCTATTTTTATCATCAATGACAAAATGGATAATCTCTTTAGATTGAGAAGAATTGTAACTGATCAATTTGTTAAAACTAGATCTGAATTTGAAAAGTTCAAACAAATGATGACATGATGCATATTTTATTTTTCCAAATGATTCAATAACTACTAATCTATGAAATTTTTATTGGTAAATTTTACCCAAATGTTGAAAGCTAGGGAGCCAGAACTTTTGGAAAGAGAAGATGGACATTGGTATCAGACAAAATTTGATAAAATATATCCATCAATTAGCACGATTTTATCTGCTACTGCTCCAGAGCATAAAAAAAATGGTTTAGCAATATGGAAGGAAAATGAACCTGCACACGAGTACATTACAAAACAAGCTCAAGATATAGGCACACAATCACATAAAATTATTGAGGATTTTCTAAGTAATAATTTGTCTCTAGATGAATTTGATCTGTTGCCTATTGCTCATTTTAATAATCTGAAACCTTTTTTGGAGAATATTTCTGATGTGACCAGCATAGAACAAAGAATGTATTCTGATAAATTGCAAGTTGCAGGAACTAGTGATTTGATTGCAGAATATAATGGCGAACTTTCAATCATTGACTATAAAACAAAAAGAAAGCCTCAGGTTGATGAATACATGTACGAATATTACTTGCAAACTACATGTTATGCACAAATGTTTCAAGAGGTTACTGGTCAGAAAATCAACCAAGTTGTGATTTTAGTTAGTAGCGAGAAGAATACTAGACAAGAATTTATCAAAAACTGTGATGACTATATTCAACCCATGCTAGAACGCGTTGAAAAATATTATCTTAACAGTTTGGAATAATTTTAGGATAAATTATCGAGTTTTTTATCTAATTCTTGAACCTGTTTTGTAAAGTCACTGACTATGTCATCTAATATTTCTGGTTTTTCATATTCTGTACGCACTTTTCCATTTGACCAGTCAAACATGGCATCAAGAATTTCTGCAGCTTGTTTGGAATTATCAGCTAAATCTTTAATGTTTAGATATTTTTTCATTTTTTTATCGTTGGGGTAAATTACCATTTCTCCTGATTCGTGAATTCTATATTGCTGTTGTGTAATGGCATTTTTAAAATCTAATAGAAATAATCCATTTATGGCATTTTGCATCTTCTCTGAATAGTTCATTTTTTTACAAATTCTTTTTACCATGTGTTCCAATGTACTGTCTTTATCAAAACCATCTTCAAGTTTTATTGGATTGATTATAATTTTTAGAAATTTCTTTATTGCATCTAATTGTGAATTGATATATGACAATTCTGAATATGTTGTAAACATATTCATCTCTTCTTGTTTAGTTTGAAATGTTTCTAATTTACTAATTAACTCGCTCATTGAATGTGAAAATGCTTTCCTAAATTGTATGAAATTTCTAAAAAAATCTTCATCGTGATATTCTTTATTGAAGTGAATCAACCCCTGCGACTCAATATCATTTAGAATCATCAGTGTTGCTTTATAGTTAGGATCAAAACTCAATGATTTTTTGAATTTTCTGTGAACTTAAGCATATTGTTCGGTTTAGATTGCTATATTATTAAAAAATGAATAGATTGCGAGCTATTGCTTTAGAGAAATTAAAAGGAGATGATTATCTTGGAGGTAATTTGACAAGTAACATGAAAACGAATAAAGAAATTAAATTATTAAAAATGGAATTGATGAACACATTGAAATCTAGTGATAATACATACTATGGGCTGTCTCTTGAAAGTTTAATTTTAAACCATTAAAAATAACCTTGATTTCCTAAATTTTTACTAATTTACGCCTTTTCTTCTTATCATTTTTTCATCTTGAAAGTTAATGGTTTTTTCAAATTCTTTGAGCTTTCTTTTGACCTCTTGCCTTTCTTCATCTGTTTGTTCACGTATGATAGTATCTTCCATATCTACAAAATTCTCACATTTTTTACATAGCCACATTGTTTGTTTTTCTGCTTCATGATGTTCTGGTAATCTTCTACTATTGCATTGTTTACAAAATAATGGCATATGGTTTCTGTAGGACCAGTTAACTTAAGCGTATTGGAGTTTCAGACGTGGTTTCTTTATGTATGATGAATTGCTTACTAAAGTATGATAACAAAAGAACAAAAGATAGAAATTTTTAAAAACCTATTTTCAAGTCTTAGAAAAAAACTCATTCAATCAAATACTGAACGTTTATCTGAAAAGTATAGAAGATTGCCTTTGGACTAGAAATCCATACTTTTTTCTGACTTTTTAGATATATAGAATTGATAAATTATTACCTGTATACAAATTTTATTTTTCACATTTTATTTAATAATTTGCTTAATTGTAAACTCCAAATGCTTAAGTTCATTGTACATATAAAACCAAATGGCGCTACAGATGGACAAAGAACGGTTAAGGGTAAAAAGTGGTAGGAGTAAAGGTTGTAGAGATTGTATTATTCATAGATGTGTTCCAAACAGCTGTACATGTGATTGCCATAAATGATTTTTTAAATTAATCAAACAAATTTAATCACAAAAAGTTTACTCACAACTTAGTCTTTGTTAGATTCTTGTTTGTGCTCTTTACGTCTTTTCTGTTTAGCGCCACCGCCAATATTATGTCCACTTGGTAATTTCTTAGTCATATCTATCATTTACCTATCGTTCATGTATACCTTTGTAGTTTCTTTCTCTTGACACAGATTATTTGAATAGTCAAGGTTAGTTTCTAAACTCTTTTTGAGAATTAACTAATTTCATAATAGAGGGGAATTTTTATTATTTTAGGCGTGAAAGAGCTAGAACAATGTAAAAGAATTGATTAGTTAGAAGAAGCTAATTAGGATGATCTAATTTTCATACCGTTTAAATTCTATTTTATCCAAAATTTTTCATGAAACAAGACTCATGCAGACGTTGTGGTCATGAATTAGAGATTAATAAAAAATGCAATGTTTGTAACGAAGCAAATCAATTTTTTTGTCATAAATGTGGGTATCTCACTGAAGAACAAATTCATTTTCAATGCATGATGGTTAGTATGGATCGTGTATTGCTTAGGAATTAAAGTGCAGAAATAAATTACAGCATATCCTTTGTTATTCATGGCAGATAAAATTACTGCAAAAGAGTTAATGTCTCAAAAAAATGATTTTGTGATAATCGATGTCAGAGAAGCTGATGAACTAGAGGGTGGAAAAATTGAGGACTCTATTCACATGCCTTTGGGATTGAGTATCCGAAATGCAAAGAAAAAACAGATTGAACACCTCAAGGATAAGAAAATTTGTACCTATTGTGGAACCGGTTATAGAGGAAATATTGCAGCTGATGAACTAGTAAAAGAAGGATTCAATGCAATCACTTTGGAAGGCGGCTATCCTTCATGGAATTAATCTTAATTTTTTATTCATTCCAAATTGGTTGAGTCTTTAACCATGCAATCAAATCTCTGTACAAATTACTTTTTTGCATATTCAGAACTCCAATTTCAAGGTTAGTCGATGATTTTACAGTTTTTGTATATTTGTCATAAACTGCAAAAATAATTTTATCTAGAAACATTTCATTCTGCATCTCTTTTTTTGCCAGTTCTTCTGATTCTGTCATGGCAAAACTGGCAAACAATACTCCATCAACCCAGTAGGCGTTTGCTGCCTCTAATGATGACATCATCCCGATTAAATCGTCAAGATTCAGCTTTATCATATCTCTGACGTATATTTTGTCATATGGCTTGTGTACAAATTCTGTCATGACGTTTCCTTTACGTTTGGTTTAAAGAACATTTTGGAAATTTTATATCTGGTTTTTTAGAAATAATATCATGAGTAATGACGAATCTGAACACGATATGTTTGTAACAGAATTTCCAAAGAAAGGGTTTGGAATTGTGGACTATCTTCAAGGCAGGGTACATTTTTCTTTAATGGATCAAATGAAATTAATGCACAAATCTGGAATGACTAAAATTCAAATCAAAGAAACGATACTTGCTAGTGTTACTGAGATAATTGATAACTTTGAGCCTGAATCAAAAAGTCCTTGATTCCATTTTTGAAGATTCTGCCATGATAATTTTATGGCATTGACAGGAGCAGTTGGTATGTGGCATATCGTTATCCATTCTGTACTTGCATTCTTTGGTGTGCTCTATCATTGTCAAATTAGATGTGTTCACTTATCTTGTTTCAAATTTAAAAACTTCTTTAAAAAATCTGTTCGGTTTATTGTTTAGTAGGATCTTTGCTTAGTATATTCAAAACATGCTCAATAATTTGTTTCTGACCTCCTTCATGAACATCTGTTCTTACTGTATCAGACCCCATACTGACAAAAATCAAATTATCATCCCCTAGTGGAAACGTCATTCTTGTGATTTTTTCAAATGTTGCAACAGCATACAGCCCTTGACCTATTTTTGGAGCTAATTCTTTTCTTCCTTTCCATGCTACTGACGCTCTCTTTAATGAGGCCGCAGTCTCTTCTGGAGACAGATAATTTGTAATTCCTTCTCTATGGCTGGTTGCTAAAATGTTTCCATCATTGTCTGTAATTGCACTATGTCTGATATTTACATCCGAATCCATTATTCGTTTTAAGAGATTCTCGAAATTCATCTAATCATTTACGTCAAAATAATACTTAAGTGTGCCTAGATATTCAACAATGATTTTTACATCGTTGAAGATTTACATTCAAAATAATCTCTTACTGCATTATTGAACTTCTCCAACAATTGCTGATTACTAAAACCAGATTCTTCTAGCAGTTTCCAAGATTTTTTTATGTCTTCTTTTAAAATATACAAAGTTCTTTTATCGTCACAATGCATACCTATCTAATAGTAAAACCGAATTTAATCTTTGTAAACTATGTCGTAGATTCAACTGGGATAGAAATTTTCTTTCTAGCTAATTTTACAGCAATCATTCCCATTATTGCACCTGGAATGCCTATCAAGACTAGAATTATTGCCAAAGTTTGTGAAAATTCTGATAATAAAGTATACCCTGACACCCCGCTGAATACATAAAATTGAATGTAGGCCATTCCAACTAGTGGCATACTATTAATTATGAATACAGCTCCTACTAGTCCTCCTGCAACAGTCTCTCTGAATTTGTTAATTCTGATTTTGTCATTCATTACTGCATCTGCCAATAATGTGACAATCATGGGTGCTGCAAACCATGGCAAAAATCCCCACAATGACTCGTTTGGTATGACATTTGCTGTGATATTAAGAATAATTAATCCTGCAACTGATGCACTTGACCAACCAAATTTTTTCATAGATTTTACAGCTCCCCAGAAAATCAATGTACAGAAAAATGGCATGGTTGCAGACAGAATAATTGCAGCAACATAAGGGTCCGGATTCAAGTTCATTGTTTCTCCTTTAGAAATTGGTAAAGTAAATTGGAAGATAAATGCAATAACAATAAACCATAATGCTGAAAACCCTACCGTTAATCCAGGTTTTATCACTTTGAAATTATATCGAATCAGCCTTGTTAATCCTATAATTATCCCCACTGACTGAATCAAAATGCCTGTAATGAGTGTCAGGTGAGTTGGACTCAAAAGTCCATCTGTCCCAAATAATTCATGCCACAAATAATCCCCTGGGCCTGCAACTATTTGGATCATACTTCCAACAATGATTAATTTCAAACCCAGTGAAAATGATTCATGACGGATTTCTTTATTTTTTCCAATGATCCACAATAATGCAATTGCAGCAACAAGAGATATTCCAACACCTGAATATAGTACAGCATGTGGTGGCGTGAAAAATGATTCTGGTGCACCTATTGCATGACTGGTAATGTCCCAACTCCCGCCCCAAATCTCCAAAACACTACCAAATAGTGAAACAAGTAAAATGAATACTACAATTTTTGGCCCCAATTTCATATTTGAAGACAAAAAAGTTTCTTTATCAATATTGTGAATTAAAAAATAATGCTTTAGATCGTTCTAAAGCGGTTGGTTAGTGCTACTTGATTTTTTAAGTTTACACCAACAATTGGGACTGCAACTATTTGCAGACATTTTATTCGTCTGATATTAGCCAGGAAAGGCCGATTACTTCTTCCCAACTTTGTTGATTATTGTCATCTTGCATATTATACCATATGTGAATTTTCTATTTAACAAAGATGAACGATTTATCAGTATAATTTCTCAGTACAAAAGAGTAGTAATTCATTATATACAAATTGAATTATTATTGTTACCCGACCATACCTGGTGAAGATTCAATCCTAGAATTTTTGAATCTCACCTTTTTCTTTAATTTTGAGAATTTGCAGTTTTCTCGTAATAGTATTCTTGTTTTTTCAAATCTTTCTCAGAAATGATTCTGCATTTTCGCATTGGAACTAGTCGTGAAATCTGTTCATACGTGTTCATGTCTCTGACATCTGCGGCATATGCAATTTGTAATAATGGTGGCTTTTCTACAATCATTGGTTTTGCTTGCTCATATCCTCCACTTTGCCTCATTCCAGTTCGAAACAACCCTAGATTATTATCATTTTTTGAAATTTGAGGATCTTGATATGCACAAATTGCAAACTCATCATTCTCTTTCTCAATTATTGTCAGTCTAGTAAATTTGTCACTCCAATCCTCGATCTCTTTTGCGATGGATAGAGCCTCATTTTTGTCCTCAAAAACTGTTGATACCACTAGTCTATCTTTCTCATAGGCCCAAGATATTCCATAAAAGTTGTTTTTCCATGTAATATCCAATGACATACTTGACAATTCATTTGTAATCAAAATAATGCTTTCTAATTGCTAAGACTCCGCAGATATCTTTAGTTAAATTGGATTTTGTCCGATTTTGGAAAACATGATAATCCAATTTTTCTATGTAATGATGCCTATGCTGAACTCTTCAAATTTGAGCCTGAATAAAAAAACTGTTCTAGCACTGTTTTTCACATTCACATTGTCTACTCATAAACAAATTCTTGAATGCTTCAAATTTTGACTGACCAATTGATGGTTTTTTCCTTCCAACAATTTTGAACAGATTGATTCCTGTCTCCGCGCTAGTTCCTTTTAGTGCCCACGATCCATTTTTCATTAGATATGGTTGTGGGTTTTTCATTGACACTTTTTTTCGTGCTTTGATATCATATGCCTCTATTTTTGACATGTGCCCTAATGACAAAATAACTATTACAAATCTAAAGTGAGTTTTTTCACAGTTTTTAGTTTAAAAATTATTTGATTTCTTGCCTGGCTTTGAAAATCCAAGAATGTTTTCATGACTTAAAAAATAATTCATGGTGCAATTATGGGCATCAATTCACAATCACACTCATCTCTTTTTCCACAGTATGGACAGTTGCAATCACAAAAAATTAGAGCTTGCCTGCATGAGCTGCATTTTGTATATTCTGCAAAATCTTCACGCATAAAAAATAATGGTGATTGAAATTGATAAATCTCACGTTAGAAATTATTAAAATCAATCAAATTTTTTCTCTAATTCTAAACAAATGTTTGAATAATGAATACTTCTTCTTTTATATCTCGAGGCTGAATAGTAAATGACGCCTTCGATTAGTGGTCTAGGCATGCTATAAACGACCACTATTCCAAGACGTTGATTATCTTTTTTTCAATAATGCTTCTTCTGGAGATTTTTCTTTGTTTGATTCCCAATGCCAATTATGATGTTTTTTCCAATGGGCTTCTAGTTCTTCAGTAGTTGGTTCGTTACCCAAAGGGGTGCCGCATAATTTACACTGTATCATTTTTTGTAACTGCTTGCTTTTTCTTTTTTGATTTTAAAATTGGATGACACTGTACAGGCAAATTCTCATCATCCATGAAATAATTATTAATTACTTTAAAATTAAGAGTTTGCTTTTTGTGTAGACTGTTTCTTTTTAGAATGTTTCTTCCCTTCCCTAAATTTATCTCTCTTCCTTTTTCTTTCTAAATCTAATATTGAATATGCCTTTCCAGTTTCACAAAGTTTCATCTCTCCAGTATATTCATCATGAATTGAATCAAACAAACCATTTGATAATAATTCTCCTACAATACTCCATGCCATGTCTTCAGACACATCAAATTTGTACGAAATAGTTGAAACTTTTGTGAAATAACCATTTTTAGAATTTCTTATAATAAATTGTTCAACTTTTTGCTCTGTTGTCAAACTAGGTTCTCTTTTTTTAAAATTTCTGTATGGTTTTCTTTCTGACATTATCTCACTATCTCTTATTGTTTTAATCCTTGGCATTAAATGTGTCAGGATCATTGTTTCCTGGCATATATTTTGCTCCTAGTTTATTTTTCATTTTTTCATCAAACTCTTCTTGTAGCCTAGTAAGATAGATTTCCGCTTCTGTTTCATCCTCTGGAATTCCAGTATCTGTATCAAAATTAAACCCCGTTGCTAAATGATAGAATTCCTCAAAAAATTCTTTGCAATCAATCACATCTGCTTTTTCATCAATTCTTGTAACTAGACAATCATTATCGATTCTAAAATTAAGACAAATTTCTTCTTCAATCATTACATCTACTATGACTGACATAAGATATGCTACATATTTTTTATCTAGTTTTCCTTCATTTTTGTTTGCAATCCACAATTCATTTCCATCTAAGAAATTGTCAAATGTCCTTACTATCATGTCTCGAATATTTGAATCTGGATGAGATAATTTCGACTTCCATGATTCAAATTTTCCAGGTTCTGTGTATACGGCGTCAAATGTTAGATCTTCATTAATTTGTTCAAATTCCCAAATTTCTTTATTGGTCCACATTGGTGAAAATTCTGCAATCAATTCTCTAGTAGTTTGATCCAATAAAATTTCTGTTTTTCTCCGATGTTTAATCTTATCTTGAATCAGTTGTTTATTCCTGATTTCAAAAATTCAAGTGTGCATTCTGCTAATCCCTTACTGGTATGATTTTTGATATCATGTTTGCAATTTGGGCAAACTCCTGATTCTTCCTCAGATAACCCATCACCCACTTGTTTCATACAGCATTCCATCAATTCATCTGTGGAATGAGATTCCATTGCAAGCTTACAAGTAGGACATTCAGTCAAATCAATACAGTTTGATGGTAATTGTATTGTTAATAAATTATATTTAATTTCATATGAACTCTAATGTGAATAAAAAAGAAAAATTTCAAGAGGAATTACTTTGTACTTGTAATGAACATGTATATTTTGAGATAATTAATGATATAGAATGTGATTGGGGAAATCATCAGGTAATTCAGTGTCCTAAATGTGAAGAACTTTTTTCTATTGATTGTGAGTGCCCCGCGTTTCAAAATGTTTTGAAATTGTTAAAACATAACGCTTTTTTATTTTCTAACACAGAAAAATCAGACTATTTGAAAAACTCTCATCCCAAATGAAATTTTTGGCCACAGATAAAATTGGTAATCAATGTCGAACTGCCTAAGCGATTACCAATATCCAGCTACTCCATGGCAATAATTCCTATTTTATAATTCTCTTAAAATAAAAAAAGTGTGATAAAATTGATTCAATTTACTAAAAAATTCGATCGAGGCTAATCCTTTTGATTTGATAGAAAGTTTTAGGTATTATTTCCTCTTCTAATCCATATGAAAGGCATTTTTGTATTAGTTGCATTTGTTATGATTCTTGGATATGTCTGGTATGAGGATTTACTTCCATTCGGATTTGATACTTCGTCTATTGGATTTTCCCCCTCTGTTGAAAGTATTCAGCAAATATCTAACGTTGTCACATCCAAAGATCATCAAATAATCTACTATTCGTTTGCTGATGTTCCTGATATTCCAAATAAACAAATCCCTGTTGACGCATTGAAAAAAGCTATTGATACTTGGGAGCAATCTAACCCAAACTTGGAATTTATACAATCTGAAAATTCTAACATTGAAATCAAATGGCAAAAATATGCATCATCTACTCATACAGGACTTGCAACATGTAATAGCGTATTGTTTGGAATTTTAACTCATTGTGTTTTAGAAATTTCTGTTGGAGCAGAAGACTGTGCATCTAATTTTGTCCAAAACGATGAGAATATGGTTACAAATATTTTGATGCATGAAATTGGCCATGCATTGGGGTTGGGCCATTCAAGCAAAAAAGATCATTTGATGTATTCTACTGAAACACCTGAAATCTCATTTAATTCTAAAGGATATACTGTACCTGAAAGATTTGAAGAACTTTTTGTTGGTCAGCAACAATTGTTAATTGACAAACAAGAATTGCAATCTGAAATTGAATTCCTTGATGTTGAAATTGCCCGAGAACAATCCCAATATGATGAATATTACAAACAATACCAATATTATGAAGGCAAAACACTTGAATCTCATGAATTCGACAAAGCCCAAAATGTTCTATCGAAATTAAATTCACAAGGCAAAAAAATCAATTCTATGATTGATCAACAAAATAATCTAATTGAAAATATTAACGAAATTCTAAACCAACTTGGCTGCAATCCTAATTTTGAAATTACGTCTTAACTAAATAATAGAAATAGTCCTACAATTAACGCTGCTACTGAAATACCCATCCACGCATAAAACTTTGTCATCATGATAAACCCTTGATTTTGCTGAAATTAATAGTTTGGAATTAAGAAAGCAAGCAAATTTGACATCCTTTATCATCGGCCCTTTGGGGGTTACGTTTGGATGTCAAATCCGCAATCACCTTGCTTTCAAAATTCGTATTGATTTCTATTCTTAAAAATTCTTAAAATAAAACATGTCTTGAATTTTGATCAAAAAGGGTTGAAAAAGCGATCCATTTTTTATTCTTGGTTTAATTGAGCCTAAAATTTTCTAATAATGTGTATAATATTTTCCAAGTCTTTATTTCATAAAAAATGAATTTATCTCAAAATATACAAGAATAATTTTATTCTCAGTGAAATAGAGTCTATCATGGCTGAAAATACCACTTTGGAATGGGCTCCTGAATTCACTCTGAGGTGGTCTGATTTTCAAGCCGAATCTAATCCTGCAGTCTTTGAAGACTCACACAGCGTCATCAAATACAGATTTACTTGGACTGTGAATTCTGAAAAAATAGGTGAGCAAATTGTTTTCTTTATTGAGGATATTCGTATTTTTGTAGAGTTTCATCCTTTGCTTTCTTGGGTGCGATTAACTGCGGCCACTGATTCATTACTAAAACATGAACAGGGAACTTTTGACCTTGCTGAATTAGTCAAAAATGAGAATATCGTTAAATTACAAGAACAATTTTATTCAAAACATTTTCCCACTCGAGGTCAAAATGAGGAGCAACGAAAACAATTTGCAAAGGAGGATTCTGGAAAGATGATTAATGCTGAGGTTGAAAAGTTACAACAGCTGTATGATGAAAAGTCTTTGAAATACCATGACGAAACAAATTATGGCCTGAATGTTGAGCAGCAATCAAAATATGATTTGTTATTCATGAAATTAAAACAATAATTTGTCTTGCAGTGTAGTCTGATTTGTTATATGTTTGTATTATGAATTTTGATTCATGGAAACTGCAAAGTTACCTAAATTCAAATGGACTGAATTATCTGAGCAAAACTCGGGTCACACTCCAAATGAGTGGGGAACACAAAAAAAATCTAATACAATGACATTTGTATCCTACACTGTTTCTTGGGATGATTAGGTCCTATTTTCAATTATTTTGTTTTCTGGAATCGAATTAATGTAATTTACTAAACTCCGATAATATTTTAAATGAAATTCCAAATCTCTAATTTCTGTCTGTTTTAATTCTTCAAGCTCTGGACCAAAATCTGTATTGTTTGTTTGAATGTGGTTTAATGTAGTTTCATTTACTTCAATCATGTGAAAAAGACTATGCAATACTTCTCCTTTGGTAAGGGTCCTATCACATGATTTTTGTAGTATTTTTTCAACCCAATCCATGTTGGATGATAAAATAATTGTTATATCCGCTCCTGAAATTGAAAAAGTCTTACCTTTGCTCTATTTTTTTTAGTCTATTATTATGCGACTATTTTTTTTGAGCCTGCTTTTTCCTATTCATGATTTCCTTATTTCGTTCAATGTCTGAATGAACTTCAACATGATCATATAGTTTTTCTTTTGAATCAAATATTTGCTCGCAATAGTAACACTGATGCATTCCTAAATTACGTCTATCTAAGATAAATTGCTTTACTTGAAAAATTCAAAATTTGTTCCTAATACCATGATTGATGAGTTTAATATTGAAAATAATATGGATGATAATCTAGAATAGATTATCTCCCATTTTCTGCTTTAACTTTTGCTGCAAGGTCTCCGAAAGGATCTTCATGCCATTGTTCTTTATTTAATTTGACCATACCTGTTTCTGATTCAAAGACTCCTTGTTCTGCAGCTGGTGCCAGTACTGCATCATCTCGAAGATAGTTTTCTTGGTTATCATGGGCATAAACCATTATTCCTGCTAAGGCGGCTACTCCGATTGCAATACCTGCATAAATTATTGCGTTTGACATGAAATTTGCTAGTGATTTTTTGTATTAATCTAGTAAGACTTCAATGCATTGCAGTGAAATCATTTAGCGAGTTTCTATCTTGATCTCTGAATTACAAACTGGGATGCTGCCAGTTTCATTTTTGAAGTCTTCTATCAATCTCAATTGCATTTCTTTTGGATTATCGTCAAACACTCTTTGATATGATGAAGTTTTTTGCATGCATTCGCTTCCGTCAAAATCAGTATCTACATAATTTGCAAATGTTTTTTCAAGATTATCTGTATAGCCTATGTATATTGGATCTTTCTTTCTATTATACAGAACATATACTCCTGGGTTTGGTTTTACATATTGGGCACTGTCTGTCCATACTCTCATTTTATCATCTAATAATTCCATGATTTAAGATGTTGATACTAGATATTAAACTCATCAATACGCTTAAGTTCATGGAATATTCTGAATTGTATTGAAACTATCGCAAAATGACAAAAAAGCAATAACTGTAAGTATATTGATGTTGGCAGGAATTACCATATACACATTCTCAACTATTTTATAAAATGAACTTTCTTACATTTTTTGAAACTAGAAAAAAGGATCTATGTGTTGAACTAGATGACAATTTTTGATATCACAAGAACCTTCATGATTTTAATACAGAGTATAAAGAAATGAAATCCTGTCCTTATTAGAAAAATTCCCAGATCAATTTACTCCTAGAGAAATTCAAAAAGAGATCTTATCTCAAATTGAAGAGAAATTAAAATCAGGATTTAAGAAAATTATTTTATGTGCTCCAACAGGTGTAGGAAAGTCTCTAGTTGGAGCAACCGTTTCCAGCTATTTTGACAGCTCCTTTACTGTAACTGCGTCAAAACATCTCCAAGATCAATATATCAAAGATATTCCGTTTCTAAAACCCGTAAAAGGAAAGCAAAATTTTCCATGTCTTAAATTGATGGATTCAGAAAAAGTCAATAATGATAGAAGGGCGATGAGATGGGGGTTGACCTGTGATAAAGGTGAATGCCAGGAAAGGGTGAATAAAAATGGGAAAGAAATTTTTGAAGTTTGTAAATTCAAGCCTACAATCAAACAAGTAGAAGAGAATACTCAAGATTCTCTGTCATGCCACTATTACATGCAAAAATATGATGCACTAGTTTCAAAACATTCTCTTTGGAATTATCATGCATTCTTCACAATTATGAAATTTAACAAAAAGCTCTTTGAGGAATATCTTGATAGAAAAGTAACCGTTTTTGATGAAGCCCACAAAATAGAGGATCAAATTATTCAGTTTGTTGGATTTGATATTTTTAGTGGACAAGTGGATGAATGTAATCTGAATTCTGAAAAATATGATTTTACTGATTTAGATTCAATGATACAGCTAACAGATGATATGGCTTTTTCATATGCCAAAAAAATTAAAGACATTAAAGAAAGTGCAGCGTTTCAAAATAATCCAGATTATGAATTGATTACTGGATTGGAGCGCCGACATGACCGGTCGGCTCAAGCAAAAATTGACATCATGTCTGATAAAGACAATTTTGTTGTTAATGAACCTATGAAAGATTTGAATGGTAATTTTAGAACCATTTCTGTAAAGCCAATCGACGTTTCCAAATTTGCAAATTCTTTTTTTGAAACTGAGTATCAAATTTTCATGTCTGCAACAATTGATAAATCTAGTTTTTGTGAAAACATGGGATTGCGACAAGACGATGTTGCATTTGTTGACACTCCAAAATCCCCATTCCCTATTGAAAATAGAAGTATTGATCTTCTTAACATCAGGAGGTTAAGTTATGGTTCAACTGAAAAGGATGAACTTGAAGTGATTAAAACAATTGATCGAATAATGGATGAGCATTCTGATGAACGTGGATTAATTTTAACATCATCTATTCCTAGATGTCAAAAAATTCTTAGATATTTGTCTCCCAAGAATACTCAAAGAATTAGACTATGTCATAGTAAAAACAAAGATGGAAAAACTCAAGACGAGGTAATTTCTGAACATGCTACTGATCCTACGGGAGTTTTGCTTTCCTCTTCGTTATGGGAAGGTGTTGATTTGAAGGATGATTTGTCAAGATTTCAAATAATTGCCAAGGTTCCATATCCAAATTACACTGAAAAGAGAACAAGGGCAAAAATGAACAAATTCCCTCTATGGTATACCTCTCAAACCCTTACTAAGATCCTTCAGGGTTTTGGGCGTTCAATTAGAAGTGAAGATGATTGGGCAAAAACATACGTTTTGGATACTGCAGTAAATAATGTCTTTTTCAAAGGGCAGCAAATGATTCCAAAAGCATACTATGATGTTTTAGGAATCGATACTGCTTGAATGTGGGGAGTTTACTTTCTATCTGCACAAGCACATTTAACATAAACCATTTTGAATTCTCCGTCTGTTTTTATATTATGTGACATTGGTTTTCTACACTGCTGGCATTCTGTGAATCCAAAATATTCTTCTACTTTGATTAGTTTGTAGTCCCAAGATTTTTTCTCCTCATTCCAAAAAACAGAGTTTATCTCAGAGGGACCTTCCATAATTTAATGAAAACAGTTTCATTAATTAATTTTCTATGGATTTAAATTCTTAAAATCTAGACATTTTTGATCAAATTCATTTAGGTATTTTTTTGCATTGATTTGAGAATCCATGACGTATAACTCACATGTTTCTGAATCAATTAGTTGAGCTGAATTATTACTATTTGTCATTACTTGTAATGCAAGAATGCTCACTAGTGCAATTATTACAATTATTGCAAATTTACTCGAGTAAATATCCATAAGTTTGAAATAATATTTTTGAACTTAAATCTAATCATTGGGTAAAAAGTTGAGAAATTAACCTGTAGTAGATTGTAGTCGTCTAAAAAGTAGTTCTTCTAGACTGTTTGTAGATGACTTCAAAATTATCCCTAAATTAGTTATATCTTATGGGTATTGGCTCTGTAGTGTCCTATTAGTTCCAATATTGTTGTCTGAAATAGTACAAAAACTCTCGTTAACATTTATCGTGAAATGTTAATAATAATAACTCATGGTTCAAATTGGATGGGAATTGACCTTATAGCGTCTCTTTTAGTTCCATTTTATTTCAGTATGTTAAATCTTAAACTTTTTGATAGTCTGATACTAGGGGGGAGTTTTGTGAAATTATGATCTTCTAAAATAAGACAAGAATTTTGAAATTAATTGATAATTTACGTTTGAAAGTGTAATATTTTGCTATTACAAGATCATCTTTAAGTAATTTCATATTTTGTGATTATATGTGGGCATAAAGAATTCTAGTGAATACTATATGATGCATGTTGGAGATGCATTCTAATTCTAATTTATTGAGAATCGCGACAGTATTTTTTGCAGTTATACTTTTATCTGGTACTGTAACACAAGCAGCTCTTGGTGCTAATCCAGGACAAGGAAATAACGAAAAAAATCAGAGTGACCACAAAACTGATCCGTCAACAGTAAAACGTAATCCCAAAGTCGAGCAATTTTTAGAGTCAGTCCCAAACACAACTCCGTTACAAGAGACTCTGAAGAAAAGTTTTGATATAATGAAAAACGGTGACCCAAAAAAACCAAAAGAAAATAATGGAAAAAGAAATCCTGAACACATTCCAGATTTTACAACTGAGCTTTTATCAGTAAAAGAGATTATAAAAAATGACAGACTTTTAGGAAAAGAGATTACAACAAAGTCTACAATTAAATTCAAAAATCCACAACAAATTGATCCTGAACAAACTGAATGGGACAAGATTGCATTTTCTCGTGATTGGATTTCTGAAGACTCTCCAGAAACATTTGAAGAATTGTGCAAAAAAGCAAACGGTACTATTGATGAGATAGGTGATGTCTGTGACATTGAAAATACTGTCATCAATACGCTTAACAACAAAATTCTAAATGATGCAAAAGGAAAAAAGATCAAAGACAAAAATGACAAAGAGCTAAAAGTCAAACAAGGAAAAATTTTCAAATCAAAACAAAATCCTAATGGAGTCGACTTTCATTCCCTTGAGCAGATTCATGAAATCACTGAAAAATACACCATAAAGTTTGAAGAAAAGGATCTCAAAATGCTTGAGAAAAAAGACAAGGAAAAACCAAAAAACAAAATGCCAATTACGCTTACATCATATGATGAAACAACTCCAAATCCAACAATAATTTATGATCCCATTTTCAATGATATTTCTGATTTAATTATCCCACAGGCGTCTGCACAAGACCATACTGTAACAACTGAAGTTGATGTGCTCTTTGGATTTACTTGGGCTCCGCCAAAGTATGAAAACTCTTGGTCATATGCTGCAAAGTCATGCATTACATACTGGGTCTTAATTGATTTGTGGACTTGGAACTGGGAAGAAAGACAGTCGTGTGTAGAGTGGTTTAGCTTTTGGGTTGGATACAAGTTTGATGCAGCAGCTGCATTTAGACTGCCAGTTACATTAGAGCTAGTGACTCCAAGATCTGTTCTTCCTGGTGCACCATTTTCAATTAGTGGCAGAATAATTCCTAAAGATTTTACAAAACAAGACTATATTGATTTCTGTAACAATCCAAACAACTCATTAAAGCATGCGCCTACTCTTGTTATTGCAAGCTGTGAGAGATTTGCTCTAGAGTCTAGCTTTTCTCCAAATGATGGTGATGAAGTTGCAGGACGTGTAATTGTTGGTTTTGGAATAAAGGCGTCTGTACTTAATGGCTCTATTACACTCATTAATTTTTGGTGGGGTCCTAACATGAACTTTATTGACAAATGTACTTCAGACAGACTTGATGATGTCTTCAAAGTTGATCCTCAAAATCCAAAATCTGTAATAACTGTCTTTAATCACATGAAAGACAAATATGGAATTTTAGGTGGAGATCCTGAAAGCTTTGCACAGTTCTTAAAAGATGAAGGACTAAACTGTGGTAGCTTTAGAACTCCGTATGGTCTGGACGAAGATAACAACCCAATAAATTTCCCATTTGGTGCTGTTGAGGTGACAATTCCAGCAAAGTGTGAAAAAAAGAACACTCCAACTGCTGTGCATAGAGTTCTTGCAGGCAATATGAGTGTGGAAGAATACATCATATGGTCATTACAACCACATCTTCCAACAGTTGAAAAGACAAAGATGTGTACTAATGTTTGGTTTGAGTATGGCTATCCTGGAATTTTATCATTTGGTGGTGAGCTAGGGGCAGGAGCTACACTAAACATTAGCTCAAATGAGATTCAATCTGTATTTTCAAACTATGGTGACTCTGCATCTGGAACCCAAAATGTAAGTTTCCTTGCACGTGATGGCAATGGTGCATTAACACAACCACAAACAAAAACTATTGGTGGAATAGTTGCAGGTGAATATGATATTGAAACAGACTCTGTAATTGTAAAGTTTGATAACTTCAAGTATCTGCTAAACTCTATTAATTATGAAATTTTTGTAAAGCCTGCAATTACATTTACAATTGGTCTCAAGTTCCCAATATCTTGGAAGATTGTAGTATTTAGTAACTCTAACACTTTGCCATGGAGCTCAGTTAATCTTGAACAACATCCCTACACTGGTCCTGTAGCACACGCAATTCCTGTTGATTACTTTGCAGGAATAACAATTCCTCCTGATAAGACATTTGAGGCAACAGGTCCTCAAACTCCACTAGGATTAGAGCATGTAGGAACCCCTGAGGTAGTTAATCCTCCTGCGCTTTCTATTAAAAATGACATGTTCCCATCACTTCTTCCTCCTCCCTCTGACTGGAATGTAGTTGCATCACATTCAGGCGATGCAGCGCCCCGACTAACTGATGATGATCCATCTGATGGGTTTGTAAAATTTGAGTATGACATTAGACGTGATAATTTTGTAGACCGCAGCTGGACATTTACAACTGTAGCACAAAGTGATGAAACCTTAAAACTCACCTATGACTATCAAGGATTTCATTCTTGGTACCAAGTCAAAGCAGGCATTAATCAAATTACTCCAAATGGGGTCACTCCTCTGCAAAGTGCTGGGCCTGTGAATTGTTGCTCGTCACCATCAGGCGGTTTTCAATATACTGGCTCTGTGGAATTTGATGTAAAGGCTGGTCAGACATATGGATTTGAAGTATTTGGTGGAAACTCTGATGAAAATAATCAGATGACTGGTTCCTTATCAGTTAGAATTGAAAATCCACCCACGCCCCCTACTGAACCAACTCTATTTAATTTGGGTCAAACAATCCTTGACTGGCAGATTGAAAGAGATTACGGAACAAGCAAAAAGATTCTAAATTTCCAACAGCGAATAAACATAGTTGATACAACTCCACCAACAATTACTGCACAAGATGATGTCTTTGAGGCAACAGGTCCTAAGACTCTAATACACAAAAACTCTCTTTCATTAAGCTCAGTTGATATAGTTGATGGCGACTTGGAGCTTGATCCTGACTTTGTTGAACAGTTATGTGAAGATGGATTTACGTTACAGTCTGATGTCTGTATTGGCACCCCGACAGCTCAACAAATTACTGAGAATAATATCGTCTCTAAAGTAAAACTAGTTTGTCCTGCAAACTCTACTTTGATTAATGACATACAAACTTCTGGAGCAAACAAGGTAGCTATCAGTGACTCACATGGAAGAGCTGAAGTCTTTGCTATTGGACGTGATGGCCAAGTCTATCATAATTTTGAAAGGTCAGTTTTAGGAGAATGGAATGGCTGGACAAACGTTGGAGGAACTGGTGCAACTGAAATTGATATTATTAAAAACAGTGATGGAAGCAACCAGGTATTCATTATCGGAAAGAATGGAGGCATCTGGTACAAAACTCAGCTTGGAGAAGGAGGCGTTTGGACTGATTGGGTAAACATTCCAGGTTTTGCAAAAAAAATATCAGTTGCGAAAAATCAAGACGGTCGTCTTGAAATTTTCCATCTAGGTTCAGATGATAAAATTTATCATAAATGGCAACAAATTACAGGCGATAACAACACTTGGACTGATTGGTTTTCTGGAGGAGACGTCCAAGGTTGGGGAAAAGATATCAAAGTAATCCCAAACCAAGATGGCAGGTTGGAAATGTTCTATATTGGAACTGATAATAGAATTTATCATAATTATCAAAATGCTCCAAACTCTTCATGGCATGGAGAACAAAAATTATACCCAGAGTGGAATACTAACGTATTTGCAAAAAAGATTGATGCAATTCAAAACAAAGACGGTCGTATTGAAGTATTTATTATTCGTGATGATAATGCTCTTTGGCATAATTATCAATGGGGATCTACATGGGGACCTTCTCCTGCATATGGCTGGTCAGATTTTCAACCACTTGAAGGAACTCTGTCTGAACTAGATGTATCTCGAAATGAGAATGGCAGTTTAGAAGTATTTGCTATTGGTTCTGATGCCGGAATTCACCACAAAAATCAACATGGTACTCCTGAAAACTCTGGGCCATCTGGATGGCAAAACTGGGCCAAAGTAATTGGTGGTGAAGGAACTCATCTTGAGGTTGCAAACAGATATGATAGATTGTTCTTGGTTGCGACTCAATCAAATGACCAAGTCTATGCTATCTCGCAGCTAGAACCCAACTCTGATTGGGGACCATGGTTCCTATTAGGAAATCTGAATCGCGCTAATGGAATTGACACCCAATACCTAGTTGGACATGCATACGGTGGCTCTTGGTCATTATACGACCAAACCTTGCCTGCATCTAAACAATTTTCTGCATATCAGATTCCAGATTATATGAAATGTGAGGCCCAACCAATCCATGACATAAACTCGTATACATTTGATTTGGGTGAGAATCAAGTTGTCTGGGAGTCTCAAGACAAGTCATTTAATTTATCGATGGCAAGCTCAACTATATCCATTGTAGATACAACTAATCCTCAATTCACTAGTCTTCCACAAGACATTGATTTACCTGCATACTCTTTTATCACACAACTTGACTTTGGAAATGCTATTGCTGAGGATTTAGTAGACGATGATGTTACAGTAACAAACAGCAATCTAGGAAGTGTATTGAATCCAGTTTGTCCTGACGGAATTACTCCTCCAGATCCTGCTTGTATCGAGTCTTATACTGGAATGTTTAGAGTCGGACAAAACGAGGTTGTCTGGCGTGCAGTTGATGACTCTGAAAATATTACTACTTTGATACAAAAAGTAGATTTGCAGTTTGATGACCAAGACGGAGATGGAATCTCTGATTCAATAGACTCTGAACCTGCCTCTGCTTCATCACTATTTGCAGATGCTGATGGCACAAACGGATACATTGTTTCTGGAGATGTTCCAATACTTGTTGTGGATTCTGAAGACTCACGAGCTGGTATAGAAATTTCTGGTGATCCAAAAATCCCTGAATCTGGTGTATCTGCAACATTTTCAGTAGATGATGTTTTAGTTGATGGTGAAACTATTACACTTACAGTATCTCCACAAATCATGCCAAACCAAACTCCAACCATATATTTAGTAGATTTAGTTGATGATACATTTGCAAATACATCACTAATACCTCAATCAAAAACTACTACTGCTGAAACTTTGGAACCCAAGATTGTTTCTGCATATGTTACTGGAGACAACTCTATTAAAATAGCACTTTCTAATCATGTTGATCCTGAATCAGTAGATGTACAAAACTTCCTAGTTATCTCTAGTTCAGACATTAATTTAGGAGTCGACACAGAACTTTGGTCAGCTATAGGAGATTCTGCTGTTGTTACTGATGGTGATTTTTCAGACCTTTCTGCTCAATTTGAATATAATCTAGAACGCGATGGTACTATTCCTGATGGCGATTTTGATAAAAGAACTTGGACATTCTCTACAGTTGCAGCTGAATCTGGAATTATAACATTATTTTACAATTGGAATGGATTTCATGCAGATTCTGGTGTGGAGACTGGTTTAGATTTAATTAATCCTGATGGGTCGCGCACTACTCTAGTAAATGAAGGCCCTGTAGATTGTTGCGTTTTGCCTTCTGGTGGATTTAATTATTCAGGCAATGTTGAGTTGGATGTACAGGCAGGTCAGACATTTGGATTTGAATTAAGTGGAAATAATTATGATGACGATAATCGCCTGTTGGGAACTTTTAGTGTCTCCTCTCCTGAACCTGATACTTACTATACAATTGATGATGCTCTAGTTGATGGTAAAATAATTACTTTGACAGTGTCGCCAGCAATCCCCCAACAACAAGAACCCGTAGTATTTTTTGATGTTCCAATACGTGATATTTCAGGAGAATCTACTTCACAACAATCCGTTGTAGCTACTGCTGATTCCTTGGACCCTAGGATTATCTTTGCAGATATTTTAGGTGATAATACTATTCGTACTTTATTTTCAAAACCAATAGATGCTCAAACTGTATCCACGTCAGACTTTGAGGTATCTTCTCCCACAAAAATTAGTGTCTGTGACGGTTTGGCTACAATTGATGTGTTTCCTGGTGATGACATGTCCGTTTCTTGTGGAAGTGTTACGATTAGTGCAAAGGCCGGAACTGCTAAAGTTGCATTTCATGTAAATGATAGTAGAGTTCTCAGAACTGAGATTCCAACACAGTCTACATTGAACTTTGATGAAATTGAAGGAAAATTTGTTACAGGAGAAGGGTTTGATGATATTCAGATTTTTGATAATACTAACACTCTAGTTGCCCAGCTATCTCCTAATGAGGAAATAATTTTAGATATCACTCCACCAGTTATCCTACTAGTTGGAGACAATCCACAGACAATCAACATCGGTGATTCTTACACTGAACTAGGTGCAACTGCAACTGACAATGTAGATGGAGACATTAATCCTGCTTCAATAACAATTGATGCTACAGCAGTTAATATTGCAGCAGTTGGATCTTACTCTGTAACATATGACGTAGATGATGCTGCAGGAAACTCTGCAATTCAAGTCACTAGAACTGTCAACGTAGTTGATAATGTTCCACCAATCATCACACTAGTTGGAGACAATCCACAAACAATAGAGGCAGGAGATTCTTACACTGAACTAGGTGCAACTGCAACTGACAATGTAGATGGAGACATCACTGCTTCAATAACTACTGGTTCTTCATCAGTTGACACTGCAACACTTGGAAGCTATGCTGTTACATATGATGTCTCTGACTCTTCTGGAAATGCAGCAATACATGTTACAAGAACTGTCAATGTAGTTGATACTACTGCACCAACACTTACAATTCCAGCTGACATCACTGTAGAAGTACAATCCCCAGACTTTCTAACTAATGGAGAAAATGATCCTAGCGTTACAGGACAAGCTACTGCAACTGATATAGACCCTTCACCACTAGTTACTCATACTGATGTAGAAGCTGATGATCCTGACCCACAAAAACTCAAAGTAGTTACAAGAACCTGGGCTGCAACTGATGCTTCAGGAAACCAAGTATTAGCTGATCAAATTATTACATCTGATGGTGCTGTTGTATTCTTTGAGGTAACTGCAACTGACCTAGTTGATGCAGGTATAACTCCTGACTGTACTGCTGCATCTGGAGATACATTCCCACTTGGAACTACAACTGTAACATGTAATGCAAATGATTCCTCATCAAACATTTCTCCTGATTCTTTCTTTGATGTTATTGTACAAGATACAACTCCTCCAACTGTAACTGATCCAGCAGATATCACAGCAGAGGCAACAGCATTTCTAACTCCTGTTGACCAAGTACTAACTGAACAAGCAACAGCTGATGACATCTTTGGTATCGCATCAATTACACATGATGCACCAGCAGACGGTTTCCCACTTGGCGATACTCTGGTTCACTGGACTGCAACTGACAACAACGGCAACTCTTTCACTACATCGACTCAACTAGTTACATTGGATGTAATTAACACAATATCTGGTAAGGGACAGCGCTCTGATGTAAATGACTTTTTAGTTTATGGAGTAATTACTGATACAACAGTAAAGCTAGACTCTGGAACTCAATCATTTGACTTGCTATTGCGATATGGACAAACTATCCTTCCTGAAACATTTTCAGCTGAACTAAACGGAGTTGATATTACATCTCAATTTACTCCTATACAAAACTCTCCTGATGCTGTTGTGTTGATGCTAGAAGAAGGCAGAAACACTCTGATTCTCTCAATTGATGGAGAAAGAAGTGATGGCAGAACAGCTAGTGAAAAAGACCGCTTAGTATTCATTGTAGGATGATTCTAAAATGATGCGATACTTGCTAATAGTACTAATTCTTCTCTCAGGGGTGTATCTTAATTCTGAAAGTTTTGCACAATCTAATGGCTGTCCAGAAAAACCATTCACTTACGAGATGGGGTTAAAGCTAGAAACGATTGGAGAGATTAAAAAGTCAACTGGCTCTTATGAATTAATTTTCTGGCTTTCTTTAACATCTGATGAAATTAATTTCCTTGAATGCCCTCCCCCAAAAGAGTGGGATTTTACAAATGGGTATGTGATTAACACCTATGGTACTAGCACTACTGAGCATTTTCACAAAACACAAATTCACGGAATATTTTTTGAAGACAATGACTACAAAGATTATCCCTTTGAGAACATGGTGTTAACTGTACACATTGAACCATTTTTCCCACTTACTGCAGAAGATATTGTATTTGAAATAAACGAAGAAAACAGTGGTATAAATTTTAGTACCATTACTGTTCCTGGTTGGGAAATTGATGTGCCAACATTTGAAACACGTATTGATTCATACCCTTGGGCAGACTTTCCACACTACAAGGCAACTTTTCCAATTGATACAGAACCGTTTTCAATATTTGTAAAGAAACTATTGCCTCCTCTAGTGCTTGCTAGTTTTGGCTTTGCAACACTTTTCATGTCTTCAACTACTCTACAAAATAGAATTACAATTGTTGGAACTGGAATGACTGCATCAATATTTTTCCACGCAGTATTTTTGCTAGGTGAGCTTCCGCCATTAGGATATCTTACACTTGCAGATAAAATTATGATTTCAATATATTCTGTTTTTGGCAATGCTCTTTTGGCTTTGTTGTTGCATCAACGTCATATGAATACCATTGTAGGTATTGAACATAAAGAATATGAATTAAAGGAACAGTTGGCAACAGATAGAAAGATGATGATAGTTACACCTGTTGTTGCAGTTGTAATATTTTTTGTACTTTATTTTGTTTGAGATTCTAAGATAAATTATAAAACTATGAAAAACAATTCATTTTTAGATAACAGATTTGAATTTAATTTAATGTCTGCACAAGTAAGGCCAGTAGGAGTAACAGTTCTTGCCGTTCTAGAAATCATATCTGGAATATTGGCAATTTTGTTTGGTGTATTTTTAGGTGTTATCTCATCTGCATCAATGGGAACGTCAGTTTTGGAGGGTGCAGAACCTATTATTGTTGTATTATTTAGTGGTGTCTTAATCTCTATTGGAATTGTTCATCTATGGATTTGCAGTAGTAATTGCACCTTGTGCTGCAGATCCTACCAGTGTTGCATATTTTGCAAGAGCTCCTGAGGTGTAATTTGGTTCAGGTTTTCGCCATTCTTGTTTTCTTTTTGCTAATTCTTCTTCTGAAACATGAAGATCAATTATTGTAGTTTCAGTATCGATGGTAATCTCATCTCCATCTTTGACTAGTGCAATTGGGCCTCCAACATATGCTTCAGGTGCAACATGTCCTACCATGAATCCTCTAGTACCTCCTGAGAATCTTCCATCAGTTACCATTGCTACTTTTTTGCCCAACCCTTGACCTACAAGTGCTGCCGTAGTTGCAAGCATTTCTCTCATACCTGGTCCTCCTTTTGGACCTTCATATCTAATAACTACGACTTCACCTTCTTCCACATCTCCTTTAGCAACTGCATCAAATGCAAATTCTTCCCTGTCATACACTTTGGCTTTACCAGTAAATTTTGTCATTTCAACACCTGCTGTTTTAATCACTGCACCTTCTGGTGCAAGAGTTCCTTTGAGAACAACTGCTGTTCCTACTGAGTGCAATGGATTCTCAATTGGTCTGATGATTGATTGTTCTGGTTCTGGAATTGTCATGGCATCAAGATTTTGTTGTATGGTTTTACCTGTAACTGTAATACAATCTCCATTTAGCAATCCTTTAGCAGCTAGCTTTTTTAGAACAAATGGGATTCCGCCAATTTTGTCTAGACTGTTCATGACATAGCTTCCGCCTGGTTTCATATCTGCAATGTGAGGTGTCTTTTTTCTTATCCTCTCAAAATCATCATAAGTTAATTTTACTCCTGCTTCATTTGCCATTGATAATAAATGTAAGATTCCATTAGTTGATCCTCCCACTGCATTTAACATCACAATTGAATTCTCAAATGCTTCATACGTCATAATGTCTCTTGGTTTAATGTTTAATTCTAATAATTTTGCACATGCTGCACCTGTATCATACACCATCTTGTTTCTACGTTCGTCTTCAGCTGGAGGACTTGCACTTCCTGGCAATGCTAAACCAATAGCTTCTGAAATTGATGCCATTGTGTTTGCAGTAAACATTCCTCCACATGAACCAGAATTTGGGCATGCTGTGTTTTCAATATTTTTTAACATCTCTAAAGATATCTGTCCTGAATCATATGCTCCAACTGCTTCATAGACATCAACTACTGTTAGCTCTTTACCGTCAAGAATTCCTGGCATGATTGTTCCACCATATACGAAAACTGAAGGTAAATTCAATCTGGCCATTGCCATCATTGTGCCAGGTAAGCTTTTGTCACAACCTGCAATTCCTACAATTCCATCATACTGATGGGCTCTTACCATTAATTCAATAGAATCTGCAATAACTTCACGAGAAATTAGAGAAGATTTCATCCCTTCATGACCCATTGCAATTCCATCACTTACTGCTATTGTTGAAAACATCCTTGGGGTTGCCCCGTTTTCTGACACTCCTCTTTTTGCCTCTTCTGCTAATTTTGGCAATAAAATGTTACAAGGAGTTGCTTCATTACCTGTATGACAAACTCCGATGAATGGTTTACTAAGATCATCGTCATCTAGCCCCATAGCTTTGTACATTGCTCTTTGTGGAGAACGTGATGTTCCATCTACAACATTCTTGCTGGATATTTCCATAACATGTCAATTTTAGATTGGTATAATTTAGACTTTGTTGAAATTTTCTAATTGTAAACTTTCATTGAGTTTAAATTGTAATTATTTTGGATGATTTTATGGAACAAAAAGCCCTTGAATGCCCTGTATGCAAGAGCAACAAAGCCGAAATCGCAGGTGACAATGTAAAGCTTAGCGGGCGATTTGAAGACAAGGAATTTCTTACAACTGAACTGACAGTTTTACGATGTAGTATGTGCGGTTATTACATGATGTTTGACAAAAGTGCATCATCATTTACAACAAAAGATGAATCTTGATCTTATTTGATTAATTCTTGATTGTCTAGTTGTAGCAAATATGCTTCAATTTCTTCAGGAGTTTCAGCACCAAACACAATCAATATTCTGTCATCTTCTTGGATTTCATAATCTCTAATGTCTGATACTTGTTCTCTGTTGATGAAGAACTTTAGCGTATAATCTTCATTCGTACAGAATTGCTTTCCATCTGGAAATACATAACATTGGTCATCTAGTCCTATTCCAAGCGTTTCAAATAGATATCCCAAATTAACTCCTGTGGCGTGTTTATGAATTGTTGAGCCATCTCTTCCTTCAAAATGAATCCAACTTGATTTAATTTGGAATGCTGGACTTGAAAATTCAAAAGTATCGCCAAAAATCTTTACTAAAATTGCTGCGTGTGAGTGTTCACTTCCTAAGGCTCCGGCATTTTCTGGTCCTCCTGGTGCAGTTTCAGTCATGGTCAAAAACATATAGCCTGCATATCCGACGATTACTGCAATTATAGATAAAACTCCGATTGCAATTAGAGTCTGTTTCTTTTTTTCAGCAGAATGCTTTGTAGCATAATTTTCACGTTTTACTTCACGTTCTCGTCTTTCTTTTCGGCCCATTAGATAATTCCACTCTAAAATTTGCCCTAATTAACCATTCGTCACTAAATGATGTCATTTAACATCGATGTCTTGTTTTTGATGGTATTATTTTTTTGATAAATTGTTCTGAAGAGCTTATGTTGATCGAGACTGTTTTTGACAAGACTCTTTGTAATGCTGCTCTATCTAAAGTTCATGTGACTTGCAAAGAAGGGTTTATTCATGATTTTGTGTGGTTTGAGATACTATCCTCAAAAAGATGCATGCATTGTGGAAAAGAAGAAAACTAGAACCTTGGGATTTACTTTCTATAATTAATGAAAGCATGCCTGAATGAAATATAGTTTAATCCAATAAAAACAATAAATAAAATCGGAATAGGCTGTATCTCATGGGCTGTATTTTTTGTGATATTTTAGATGGAAAGAAAGATGGTTATTTTTTCTATGAAGATGAACACCATGTCGCATTTTTAGACAAATATCCTATAGATGTTGGACATAGTCTAGTTATTCCAAGAAAACATCATGAAAGAATTACTGATATGACTTCTGAGGATGTTGGAAATGTTTTTTCAATTGTGCCAAGAATCGCCAAGGCGATTCTTAATGCCACAGGTGCAGATGCATTTAGTTTGGGACAAAACAATGGAAGAGCTGCAAAACAAATTATTCCTCATGTACACATACACATTATTCCAAGATACAATAGCAAGGGAACTGTGTGGACTAAACGACAAATTTCTAGTGGTGATGAACTTTTAGAATTAGCAAAAAAGATTCGCAGTCTTATTTAGCATGCCCTGGATTATATCTCAATATTGCTCCCACTTTTCCTAAACTAGAAAGCATGTTTCCATGTTCTGCGCTTCCTGAAATGACTTCCAATTGAGTTCCTGTTTTTGATGCTAATATCTCCAAATAGTCTACGATGTCTTGTTCATTAACTTCTACCTCCATTGATTTACATCCTGGACATGGATTGTTGGCAAATTCTGTTTTTTTAGGAATTACTAAAGGTCTTTCAACAATTTCTTCTTGGGTGTGTTTGCATCTTTTGCATTTTCCTTCAACTCTGTGGAGATTGGTGTTGTCCGTGATCAGCAAAGTTTGAACAACATTATTTTTCAAATATTCAATTACTTCCTGTAAACCATATGATCCTTTTCCTGTATTGGAATTGATCTCTCTGAACAAATCTTCTACCATTTTTTTCTCCTCAACCATTCTGAAGTTGCCTAGGATATCTGATGATTTTGCAAAAGCTTCCCGAATACCTTCAGCTCCCGAATACGATGAATCAATTGTGCTGATAATATTATTTTGTAATCTGTATTCTAGATAATTACCGTTGATGAAATCTTCTTTTGTAGGTCCTGGCCCCGATATGATTAATCCTTTGACTGGATAAATATCGATAAAATATTCACGTGTAGTCTGTGCAACTCTGTTATAGAAATAACTCAATTCCATTTCTCGTAGTTTCTGAAATCTCTTTGCAGATTGCCCTCCTTGTCTGTGTTTTCCTGCAACACCTGAACCAGTTTGTGATAGCACCTCAATTTTATCTCCATGCAGTAATCCCCAACCTGCATCTTTTGCATCAATTGCTAAAAATCCTATGAGATTATCGTCCTTCAACATGTCTTTTAGAATGTCTACGTGGAAATGATCATCACATCGATACAGGTACTGATTCAAATCTTTTGGTGGATCTATTTCCCAAACCTTGACAACTTCACTTCCTAGAGGTCCTCCCTCATCTGGAGGCAATGCTCCACAAAACATTACTAGTCCTTTTGGTGGGGTTTTTTTGTAGAGCTTTAATCTCTGGATAACTTTTCCCAAAGAATCAACTACGTGTGATCTTGTTAAATCTGATTTTATGTTATCAGCAGTTCCCTGTTCTTGCTGTAGGGAACTGATAATTTCGTGTAATTGTTTTCCTTTTGGAATATACACGGTAATCAATTCAGTACCTCTGCCTGATTTTTTAGATAACTCTTCTAGTGTTTTTCGAATTTTGTAGATTTTTACTGAATCTTGTTTTTCAACGTCAATCTTAGGCATTGTATCTAGTCTTTAATTTGCGAATATATCTTTTTGATTATTTTTTTTAAAATCATAATTCATCAAATGTTTTAAGAAATACTTCTAGTGGTTGGTTTCCTCTAATTTTGATTATTTTTTCACTATTGAAGACCAAAAATGATGGTGTTGCATCAATTCCTATTTCTTTTCCAAAATCATGAAGTGAGGTTACTTTTTCATGATATTTTTTTTCATCAAGACATTTGTTAAATTCAACCAAATTCAAATTTACTGTAATTCCAAATCTATCCAAGCTTTCTCTAGTAATCCAACCTGTCCTTTCTCCTCCCCAATTCTTGTATAGTTCGTCGTGATATTGCCAATATTTTTTTTGATCTTCTGCACAATATGCTGCTTCAGCAGCTAAAAGTGAATCCGGGCCATTTAATGGAAAATCTTTGAAGACTAGTTTTACTTTTCCAGTTTTGATGAAATCTTCATTAATGATATCTAAAGTATCCTGATGAAATTTATAACAAAATGTGCATTGATAATCTCCCCACTCCAATATTGTGATAGGTGCATTTGGATTTCCCATTATTGGAGAACCCCCATCAATTAATTTTGTTATTGTTAATAGACTTGATTCTGATTCAGATTCTGGATAATATGCCAAAAACATTCCTGTAATAATTCCAATCAATATAGGGAGTATAAACAAGTACAATTTTGTCATGATGAAACATTTTTTGTTTTAAGTAAATACCTTCTCTAGTTTCTGCTGTATCTTGATTCTCTAGATGGGGTTTTGTAATACTGTCATGATTTCTGTCATTTTTTCATTGATGTCTCTTTCTTGTTGATTGATGTTGATTTTATCTAATCTTTCAAATATTTCTGAATTGTTTATCATATAGTCTAGCACGTCAAGTGAAAATGGTTTTTCGATTACAGCAATTGCCTTATCTAGTTTTGTCAATACTTCGAGTAATGTCTTTTCAAGATATCCTGAAGCGAAAATAATTCTTTGATGCGGATTTATTTCTAATATTTCGACAGCAGCTTGCAGTCCTGTCATAAATGGCATTTTTTGATCAAGTATTACAACATCAAAATAATCTCTTGATTTATTTTGATTAAATCTCTTGTATGCGTCAATACATTTACGACCATCAGTTGCGGTGGTGACTTCTTTTCCCTTTCCTTCCAAAAATGCTTTGTATAGTTCTAGAATTTCTATTTCATCGTCTGCAATTAATATTCTCATAGATTTTTTCTCTATTTTTTTCTCTTGGTGTATGTTTTCCATTCCGATAACATCTATTTTCATTTTAATTGGATCTAAAATTTTTGATTCTGATGATTTTCCAAAAACCCCTTCTGATAATCCTGAAAACAATTCAAAATTCGTAATTATCTCTTTTTCTGTTTTTCCAGAAACTTTTGTCATTGTTTGCATGATTGACTTGTATCCACTTGTCCCGTACAGATCAATTAATTCGCCTTGTATGATATCTGAAATCTTATTTTTGTATTCTTTATCCTCTGTTCTTATTCCTAAATTATTCATTTTACAAATTTTCTTCGAAAAAATCTATCAAAAACAACAGTATGTAAGATCTTATAATAACAGATTTTCGTGACTAAATTCTAGCTTTTTTATATTTTTTACAGCACCCAAGAGTTTTAATATAAACAGAGAATCATGTTTTTTATGTCTGAACCAAGACAAATTACTGTCTCAAAAACAAGTGTTTCAAAACTAGCAATTCTTGCATTGGCTATCGTATTTGCAGCAGGATTGTTTGTTGTTGGATTTGATCAAGGTCATATCTTTAGTCTAGTTTATGGCGAGCAGGCATTTACTGACCTCTATATTCATGAACTAACTCATGACATGAGACATGCAGCAGGCTTTCCTTGCCATTAGTAGTCTTATTTTTCATTTCTTAGTGTCCATAATGCCGTATTGATGGCTGATATTTCTGCCACAAATTTATCATCAGATGATGTAATAATTACTATGTCTTCATTTTCAGGTTTCAATATGTCTATCAGAGCATTTTTTGTTTTATGCTCATCTGCAAAACAAATCCTACCATCTACTGGAAAAATAAATTCATTGTTTTTAAAAATCAATGTCAATGAATCACTTGCTCCATACAGAATCGCATAATCTCTTTGTTGCATCCCATTCCCTATCTTTGAAATATAGTTTTTCTTTAACAAAATTGCATAATTATATTTGCCATTAGTAATGTTGCATTTTTTTAAGAACCCTTGAGATGGTAAAGCATTGTAAAATTCTGTTGCAAATTTTATTCCTTTTTTTGTAAGAAATGTTCCTGATTTTATGGATGATGCAATCCCATATTCTTTTAAATGTGAAATCAATGTCTTGACTGCTCCTTCTCCCAAATGGATTTCTTTACAAAACGTGGCTCTGCTAACATATTTTTGATTTGCAAAACAAAAAATGGATTTTAAAACATGTGGTGCACTAAATGTCAATACTTTGCTAGACCCCTTTCTTGTGACGATGTTTTGCAATGTTTTGATTTCTTGTTGCATGTTTAGCATTGTTTTTTTAATATATAAATTGGATAAAACATCCAACGCTTTAAATAATCTTTAAATTCGAAAAAAACATTGACTGAACCAAGACAAATTACTGTCTCAAAAACAAGTGTTTCAAAACTAGCAATTCTTGCATTGGCTATCGTATTTGCAGCAGGATTGTTTGTTGTTGGATTTGATCAAGGTCATATCTTTAGTCTAGTTTATGGCGAGCAGGCATTTACTGACCTCTATATTCATGAACTAACTCATGACATGAGACATGCAGCAGGCTTTCCTTGCCATTGAGTGATGTAAATGAAAACCATTCAATTTATTGTAATTGTGTTGATCTCTGGTGCTTTTGCAGGGTTAATTCATGGAACTGTTAATTTTGCCATTGTAGAACCATATCTTGATCAGGCAATTGGAATTGAAAATCAAAATCTCTTTGCATCTGGTGAAGCAGAAAATTCACCAGAGTTTTGGGTAGAATATGAAGGATATCGAATCTGGCAAAAAAGTGGTCAAATTTTAGCTGGTATAATTTTAGGGGTTTCTATCGGTTCATTGTTTGGTGTTGTATTTGCTTTATCTAGAAATTCGCTTCCAGGCAATCATGATGTAAAAAAATCTCTATTATTGGCAGCCATAATGTGGTTTACTTTGTACTTGATACCTTTTCTCAAATATCCTGCAAATCCTCCAACTGTGGGTGATGGTGAAACTGTTGTATTAAGGGCAATTCTATATCTGTCATTTATTGCAATCTCGGGAATTGGCGCACTTGCTTTTTACAAATTATCGAAGAAATTTGAAAATAATAAAAAACTCCTCTCGCTAGTTGGCTATGGTGTTTTCATATCTGCAGTTTTCTTTATCATGCCTGAAAACCCTGATGAGATAACTGCGCCAATGAGTCTAGTAAATGAATTCCGATTAATGTCTATGCTTGGGGTAAGTTCATTTTGGATATCTGTAGGCATAATTTTGGGATTATTTTGGAATCGCTTTAAATCTGATCAGAAAACTGAACAATATTCATAATCATTCTGACTCTATAGAATGAGAATTGTAACATCTCGTTTAAATATATGACTGATATTTTTGTTATTTGCATGTCGCGGAAATTAACTTTACCACAATTAAAAAAATATGACATTACCCAAAAAGTAATAGAAGCTTTAGCTGATTCTGAATCTCGAGCAATTTTGTTTTCAATAATTAAAAAAGGAAACACTGCTGCAGAGCTCTCAGATAAACTAAAAATTCCTCTCAGCTCTGTATACAAAAAATTAACTGATCTTGAAGAACTGACATTAATTGAAGTTGAAAAATGGATGCTATCTGATAAGGGTAGAAAGTACAAGGTGTATAGAAGCCGAATCAGCAAAGCAGATATTTCTATCAGAAAACCTGAACCTGTTCTTACGCTGATCCCAAACTGAGTGATAAAATTGCAAAAACCTACCATAATTCAATTGTCTGAATTTGATATTACGCAAAAAATCATTGAATCATTAAGCAATGTTTGTACTAGATCTGTCTTGTTTTCAGTGAAAACACAATCAAAAGATGCAACTCAAATTGCAGATGAATTGAAAATTTCACTTTCCACAGTATACAAAACATTGTCCACATTAGAAGATCTTGCCTTGGCTGAAGTTGATAAATTTGTTATATCTCCAGAAGGTAAAAAAATAAAATTGTACAGAAGTAGAATAGGAAAAGTCGAAATAACTTTGGATGATTTGGAACCTAGCCTTAATCTGTATTCAAACACTGTAAACCCTAAATCTTCATAATCGAATATTTTCAAATCATTGTTTATCTTATTCTCATTCTATAGACTTGGAATGATTATTTGGAATGATGTTTTGCTTTAAATAATTTAGCTTATCCTAATTTGTTAATCATGAAACGACAAATTACATTGGCATTGATTGCTGTTTTTGCAGTGGTTGGTGTATTGTCTGTATCATTAACTCAACCTGCTCAAGCAGAAAGTTTAGTCCCTGAATGGATTAAAACAAATGCTGGTTGGTGGGCTGATGGTACTTTAGATGATGAAACTTTTCTAAATGGAATTACCTTTCTGTTAGAAAATAACATCATCAATGTTTCATCTGAATCTGACACTGTAGATGTTGACACTCTTACCATTGGATTTATTCCGGTTGAAAAAGCTGATGAATTAACTCCGAAGGCTCAAGAATTAGAAAAATTTCTTGAGGCTGAACTTGGTGTAGATGTCGAGTTCGTAATCCCAACAAATTATGAGACAATCATTGAAGGAATGAGATTCGGTCATATTGATGCTGCCTTTATGGATACTGGTCCTGCATGGATTACCCATCAAAGAACTGGTGCTGAGGCAGTAATGGCTGAACTTGTTGCAGGAAAGGTAAACTATCAAGCAACAGTTTGGACCCTTGCTGAAAATGACTCAATTAATTCATTGGAAGATACAGTTGGCAAAAAAGTAGCATTTACTAGCATTACTGGTTCATCTGGTTTTGTCAGACCTATGGGAACTTTAGTTACTGATGGTTATGTTACCATAGAAGGTGATGATATAGTAGCTTTAGAATCTGCATTGGCAAATAACTTTGAAAGTTATACTTTTGCAGGTGGATACAAAGCTGCATTACAATTACTTCTTAATGGTAATGTAGATGTTGCATTTGGTTCAGATATTGCTCCGCAAAAATATCTTGACTTGGAAGATCAAGTAAAATTAAGACCAGTTACTACAATTGGACCTGTACCATCTCATGTGTTTATGGTAAGTTCTGACATATCAGATTCCACCAAAAACGCACTAGTTGATGCAATGATTGAGCTCAATTATGATCAAAATAATCATATTTTGAAAGATTTGTACGGTGCAGAAGCCCTAGTTCCAACTACCACCTCTATGCATATTGGTGAATTTGGTGATTTTATTGATGCTTTGACAGGCCTTGATCAGTTGATTCTTGACAAGTCAAACTATGACAAGAGCAAATAAAACCCGGGATTCTTGAAATGAAACAAATTCAGATGACCCAAAACCCTTCTTTTTCATTAATTTCAACAAATAAAATTATCCAAATGAATGATGTATGGACTTCGTATGATTCCAAAAATTTTGCATTAGAGGGCATTAATCTCTCTATAGATAGAGGAACGAACTATGCTATTGTTGGACAATCAGGTTCTGGAAAATCCACTCTGCTGAAACTGATGAATGGTATGATGATTCCAAGTAAGGGTACAATCAAAATTGATTATGTCACACCTAACATGAATGATAAAAAATTTAAAAAAATGATGCATACTATAGGCTATATTCCTCAAAGTCTTGGATTGGTAAAAAATATCACTGTACTTGAAAATATACTGATTGGTGCATTGCCAAGATTGAATGCAATTCAATCACTACTTAAAAAATTTCCCGAATCTGAAATCCAAGAAGCCAAGAGAATAATGTCTCTTGTTGGTTTGTCTGGAAAAGAAGATAGAAAAGCCTACATGTTAAGTGGTGGTGAAAAACGTCGAGTAGCTATTGCTCGAGCATTAATGCAAAAACCAACCATACTACTAGCTGATGAGATTGTTTCAGAACTAGATCATGTGACTGCTCGTGAAATAATGAATTTGATTGCTGATGCTCAAAAGCGAATGAATTTGACTGCCATCATGGTTCACCATGATATGCAATTGGCATTAGAATATGCAAATAGGGTGGCAGTTATCAAAGAAGGTAGGAAAATTCTAGAAATTGGTGTTGAAGGTGACACTATAGTTGATTTTCAAACAGGTGATTTGAACACTGAAGAAATTATGGAGATGTATTCTGATGACGCCAAAAAATAACATCGTGATTGGAATTATTGTGGCATTAGTTGTAGTTGCATCATACAATGTAGATGCAAGTCCTATAGAATTTGTTGAAGGGTTGCCTAATCTTGCAATTGTAGTAGAAGAGATGCTTCTTGTAGAACCCAAGTATATTCCAACAGCACTTTGGGCAATGTTTGAAACAATCCAAATGGCTTTCATTGGAACTGTGGTGGGAACTGCAATAGCATTACCTCTTAGTATGTTTGCAGCACGAAATCTAAACAGCAAGTATGTTTATGCCCCAGTACGTGCATTGTTGGCTGCAATTCGAACCTTCCCTTCCATTCTATGGGCAATCTTATTTGTAATTATGGTTGGGCTGGGAACATTTGCCGGAGTTTTAGCAATTGTCATGTATACCGTTGGATTTGTTGCAAAATTACAATATGAAGCAATTGAGACAATTGATTCTGATCCTATGGATGCTGTAAGCTCTATTGGTGTTTCAAAATGGCAACTCATTCGTTATGTTGTAATCCCTGAATCTGCATCACACCTGCTGAGTCAAATATTGTACATGTTTGATTACAACGTTCGTCAGACTAGCATACTTGGATTAGTAGGTGCAGGAGGAATTGGATTTTACATAATCAATTACATTAAATTCTTTGAGTATGGAAAAGCAGCAATCTTCATGTTGGTGGTATTAGTAACAGTATTGTTCATTGATTGGGCTAGTGTAAAAATCCGAGACAAGTACATCATAAAATCACAACACGGAATGGAAGTAACCATAAAGTAAATTATCGATTAAAATTTTAGGTTGTAATTTTGTCTAATTGATTGGATTCAGTTGCAGTTTTTACTTCTCGGGCAATTCTTTTTCCCATGCTCATTGTTTCATTGAATAATAGAGAATAGTAAGGTGAGCCGTCCATGTATATGTTTGAGCCTGCAACAATTCTTGCTGAAAATTCAAAAGATGTGAATTTGGCATTTTCATCATAAACTCCTTCAATACAAAATGGTCCATTCATTCCAGGTGGTACTACTCTTTTAGATGCCTCGACAAAATTTTCCCCCATTGCATACACCTCCTCTAATAATGACTCTCGTAAAACCAGAGGACTATTACCAATAACATTGAATGATGGAACTTTGTTTGATTTTAGTTGCTGTTCTGCAGGTATTCTTCCCAATCCTTCAATATCTGATTCATGTCTTTGATCAACCCCAAAGAATTCCAATTCATCTCTTAATGGAGAATAGAAAAATGTCAAATAAGCTAAAACCCCTGCTGCATACTCTTGAATGTACAATGTTTCATCTTTGGAAATTGTACCTTCTGAAATCAATTGATTTCTTTTTTTATTGTAATCGTCTTCATTTGCGGCCATGAAATATCCTTTACCTCCTGCAGCACCCTGTCTTTTCACAATTACTAATTTTTCAATATCTTTGGGTTCTGTCACTGGTTTTGGCATTGGGAGTTTTGCCTCTCTCATTAGCTTTTCTTTCATTTCTCTGTCTGACTCCCACCTTAGAATCCACTTGTTTCCAAATACTGGCGTTTTGATTGATTCTATTTCTTCAGAATTCATTTGTGCGATTAGTGTTCCATGTGGGATTAGAACAGATTTGTTTTCTTCAAGAATTGATTGACATTTTTGATCGAGTACTTCTTTGAAAGAATCTACCATGATCAATTCATCAATAAATGGAAATCGTCTGTATAATTTTTCACGTTTTTTTTCGCATATTAGGATAGTTTTGAGACCTTCATCTTTTGCCCCTTTTAGTACTTGTAAAGAACAATGGGAACCTAGTGTTGCTATGGATGTCACTATTATTGTGAGTATTTTGTACTTTATGAACTATTATGTGCAGATGTGACATATTGAAATACTTCGTCAATTAACTCTACATTCAATTCTGACTTGATATTTTCTGGAATTACCTTTAGCACAAAATCATACATTGTTGTATTTTTTGGTAATTCTTCTCGTTCCTGTAATAATGAAAATACCGCTATTCCATTTGAAATAATTGCAATCATTTTTTCTTTGTCTGAAAGTACCATGTTTTTCAATAATTGATACAATTTAATATAAATCCGACTTTGGAGTTTCTACAGGATTGTTTTTCTAAGTTCTGGGTTTTGTAAAATTTGGACAAATCCTGAACTTTCATTTAGCATTTCTAATTCTATGCTGATATTGTGTTCCTCTGCTTCAGGAACTTGTTGTGATGCATGATACCCAACGTATACTCCTACAATGATAAACATTGCAATTACTAGAGCCATTAGGATATTCATCTTATTTTGTTGTGGAATTTTTACTGGCTATAAGCATTATGAAAATTAATGTAATTGTTCACTATTTTGTATAAAAATTAATTACACCATGAAATCAGCAATAATGTAAATTATGATTGAAACAGAATTGGGAACTTTACGAAGATCTCACTATTCAAATGAAATAAACTCCTCTATGGATGGGAGTCAGGTTACTGTAATGGGATGGGTATTGACCGTCCGTGGACATGGAAACATCAGTTTTGCTACAATCCGTGACAAAAATGGCGATCTATCTATTGTGGCAAAAAAAGGAGACTGTCCTGATGAAATACGTGAAAAAATTTCTTCATTGAAAGCCCATTCTTCTATTGCTGTTACAGGTAATGTGAAAGCATCAGAAAAAGCGCCAAGTGGTTTTGAAATTATACCTACAGAATTACGAGTTTTCTCAGATGTTCAAAAAATTCCTCCTTTTGAGCCTACTGTAAAAACTGTCAAAAATATAGATACTCGACTAGAAGTGAGGCCAATTGATCTGAGACGTGACACATTACAGCATATTTTCAAAACAAGAAGTTTGGTTCTAAAATCAATTAGGGATTATTTTAGTAGTCAAAATTTTGTTGAAATCAATACTCCAAAAATGATTGCAACTGCCACTGAAGGTGGAGCAGCTTTATTTCCAATATTTTACTATAACAAAGAAGCATTCTTAGCTCAGAGTCCGCAATTGTACAAAGAACAATTAACAATGAGTTTTGAAAAAGTTTTTGAGATAGCTCCTATCTTTAGAGCAGAGCCATCAAGAACAAATCGTCACTTGGCAGAAGCAATTTCAATTGATCTGGAAGAGGCATTTGTAGATTACAATGATGTGATGAATAGAATTGAGGAGATTGTCAAAATATCAATTCAAACTGTGAATTATTACACAAAAGACCACGCTGATTCTGGATTTCCTGAAATTAAAGTTCCTGATAATATTCCAAGATATACTTACGATGAACTAGTTGATAGGATGCAAAAGGCTGGTGCAAAAACTGAATGGGGTGATGACTTGTATCCTTCAAATCTTAAGAAAATAGGTCTTAATGGATTTTACTTTATCACTGATTGGCCTCTTGCACCAAAACCATTCTATGTAAAGGACAGTAAATCAAATCCAAAGGTTTCTGAATCTTTTGATTTAATGTATGGAGATTTGGAATTATCATCTGGCAGTACAAGAATTGAAAAACGTGATGAGCTAGCTGAGCGAATGAAAAACAAAGGGATGAAAACAGATGCATTTGAATATCATCTTGGATCTTTTGATTACGGCGTACCTCCTCATGCTGGTTGTGGAATTGGACTAGAAAGATTGATCATGGTTTTAACTGGAACTGAAAATATCCGTGATACTACATTTTATCCAAGAGATGTAGATAGACTCACTCCTTAATCTACACCAAAATTCATTTTCTTCTATAATGTTTGAGAAATTTGTTTAATTTTTGATATTATTTCTTCAGTCATATTTTCCAAATCTTTGATGCTATGATTGGTCATTTCTTTAGACATGTTTATTGTTCTACAGAGAAATAAATAACCACATGTTTGTTTTCAAAGATACACTTTTTTCACCATTTCAAACAGTTTTGTAATTACTCAACTATAGCCTCAATAATTAGGCTCAGTATGTTATTTCCAAAATCTGAATTGTATGTTATTTGGAATACAAACTATTTGATATATTTCCCAATTGTGGGAATAAGGTATGAATTTAAAACAAGCAAGGAAAAGACGAGCTTTGGCCACAGTAATTACTTCTGCAATTATGATGACTGCAGTTACTGTAATGGGTGGTGCCGGAGTTGTTTGGAGCCAAACTTCTTTGAATTCTCAGCAAATTGAAATGAATGACACTGTAGATGATTATCTTAACAAAATTAACGAATCAATGATGTTTGAATACGTTTATTGTAATTCTGATCCCTGTGAAACAATAATAGTTGTAATAACAAATGTTGGTAATCTTGGCGTGGATATATCTGAAATTAAATTCTATGACAAGGTATCGGGTTTCAGTAAAGTTCAATCACTATCCAAGGGACAGATAATGCCTGATGGTAGCATCTCTGTAGTTGTTGATGATACATCATTTCAATTCTATGATGTATTAGATGTCTCTGCTTCTACTACTAGAGGAAATATCATACAAACACAAATTCACACATAATACTTTTTACCTCATTAGAATTTTGTTGGGTATACTTTGATAAAAAAACGACGAGGACTCAGCAATGTTATTGGAATGATCTTTCTTGTGATTGTTCTTAGCTCAGTAATTGGTTATTTCACATATGGAATTAATCTGATTGAACGAGTAAACGATGAGGTAATTGTAAAGGGTATTGAAAGTATAGACAAATCTAAAGAAACTTTTGAAATTATTAATGTCGGTATTACTGATGGGAAATTTGATCTTGCAATCAAAAACACAGGCCAACTTCCTATTCACTTTACACGATTATGGGTCAATAACGTTACTGATTCTTCATGGCCTCTACAGAATTTTACTCTAAATGAAATCTCTTCGCCTGGTCAGACTATTTACAATGTGGGTCAAAACCTAAATCTTTATGCACTAGAATCTCAGTCGTATGACTTGAGATTAGTAACTGAGAGAGGGAATCTCTTTGATGTACAAATAACATCACCTCAAGATGAAAGTCTTGAAATGAATTTATTTTCCACTTCAAAATCTGTTCTCACAGGACAAAATGTGACACTCTGGTTTGGTGTTACTAACAATGTTACTGATGGCAGTGTATTACAGTTACTTACTCCTCAAATAGAAGATCCTCCAGATACAACTGGCGGTGCGACTGCAACATACAAAGAAGGACCAATCCCATCATCAAAAGAAAGTTTGTCACCTGGTGATACTGCATTCTTCAAATGGATTTACACAGTTACAGGTAATTCTAATGATTCAATAATATTCAATGCCACTATTAACAATGCAAAACAAGGAAACTATGTGCAAGAGAGTGTTGAATTTTTTAACATCGATGCAGATTCTGTATCTGCCCAAAATGCAGGTGTACTTCAAGTTGACTATGCATCCCTTGAATGGATACAAGGTACAAGTGATTGGACCTCTGGATGGAATTTAAATACTAATTCAGACACTGTATGGAGAATAAATATCACAAATAATGATCTGTCTAACACATTCTATATTGGAGAAGATTCTGCATTATTACTAACACCAGTAGGTGGATCTGCAAATACATTCTACGTTGTGGATAGTGCTACTACAAATCCCCCAACTATTACTGCATATACGGATCTTGCTTACAGTATATCTCCTGGCGATGAATTACGTGTTTATTTTGGTGCAACAACACCTGGAGGCATAAGTGAAGCTAAGACTCCAGCAAATAAAGGGATTAATGAATCTCCAATCCTAATGTTTGGAGAGATGTGTTCTGGGGGAAGTTGTCCTGGGTCTGGTACGAAGTATGGTCAAACTATTCCATTTCTGGGAATACTATTAGAATAATATAATATGGATTGATATTTTGAAGCATTATGGTATCCGAAGAAGAAATTGAACTAGTCTCAAAATTAATGAGAATAGACATTGATAATCATAAAGAACATGTTGAAAAAGTACATGCAATGATTGATTATTTTGATATTTTGGATTCTGCAGGAGTCGAATCAGAAGAAATCTCTATGCCTGAAATTTCCATTTCAAATTTGCGAAAAGATGAGTACATTCCATTTGATGATAAATTGATTGAAAAACTAAACCACTACAAGGGAACATATGTTCGTGCACCAAAGATGTCTTCATGAACCTAAAAATATCTGCCCTTGATTACATTCAAGAAGTAAAATCTGGAAATATATCTGCAGAAGATTTTGTTGCAAAAACTTTGGAGCAAATTCACAGCGTGGATGACAACCTCCACGCATTTTTGTCTGTAAATAAAAATGCAGTTGATCAGGCCAGAGATATTGATAAAAAAATAAAGTCAGGTCAAAAAGTTGGTGACTGTTTTGGAATGCCAATTTCCATTAAGGATAACATATGCATCAAAGATTCTAAAACTACATGTGCATCAAAAATGCTTGAAAATTTTGTTGCCCCATATGATGCAACAGTAATTACAAAACTAAAACAACAAGATGCAATATTTATCGGCAAAGTAAATATGGATGAATTTGCAATGGGTTTGACTACTGAGTTTAGTGCATTTGGTCCGAGCAAAAATCCTTGGAATACTGATTGTGTCCCTGGAGGTTCATCTGGTGGGAGTGCTGTATCAGTCAGCGCATTTGAGTGCGTTGCATCACTTGGTTCTGACACTGGTGGTTCTGTAAGAAATCCTGCTAGTTTTTGCTCTACAGTTGGGTACAAGCCAACTTATGGGTTGATTAGCAGATTTGGTTTAATTTCTTATGCTAACAGCATTGAACAGATTGGTCCTTTGACTAGAACAGTAAAAGACACAGCCTTTATGCTAAATATGATTTCGGGAATTGATCCTAATGACAACACTACGATTGATAACAAAAATGAAGATTATCTAACAGGAATAGATTCTGGCATTGCAGGCAAAAAAATTGGAATAATAAAAGAAATGATTGGAGAAGGCATAGATCCTGTAGTATTATCTGCAACAAAAGATGCCATTTCTAAACTTGAAAGTTTGGGTGCAATATGCGAAGAAATATCTCTGGATATGGTAAAATATTCTGTTGCTGCTTATTATACAATTACTGCAACAGAGGCTGGCAGTAATCTTGCAAGATATGACAATCTAAGATATGGTTATGATTTTCCACTGGAAGGTTACGAGTTTAATTCCTATATTTCAAAGGCTAGACGTAATTTTGGTCCGGAGGTAACTAGAAGAATGATCCTTGGAGGATTTGTTCCCTCTGCAGGTCATGCTGGAAAATATTTCTTAAAGGCATTAAAAGTAAAAAGTAAACTCACAAATGAAATCAATGATGCATTCAAAAAATTTGACCTATTGCTCTCTCCTACCGTCCCTGTACCTCCTTTCAGATTAGGTGAAAAAATTAATGATCCTATTTCTCTGTTTTTAGTTGACATAAATACAGTAACTGCAAATCTTACAGGAAAACCTGCAATCTCTATTCCATTTGCTATTTCAAATGGTCTGCCAATTGGAATTCAATTGATGGCAAATTCATCACAGGATAGACAACTACTTCAAGCAGCATATGCATTAGAGCAAACTGTCAGTTTGCCGGAGGTTCCACTATGACTATGATTGGTTTGGAGATTCACTGTCAGCTAACAAACCTTAACAGCAAATTATTTTGTCCATGCAAAGCAAATTATCGTGGTTTTAAAATCAATGAAAATATCTGCCCAATCTGTATGGGGTTACCTGGAAGCTTGCCTCGATTAAATCAAGAAGCTGTTAAAAAAAGCAACAATAATTGCAATGGCACTAAATTGTTCAACTCCGGAAAAAATTGCGTTCTTTAGGAAAAATTATTTTTATCCTGATTCTCCAAAAAATTTTCAAATCACTCAACTCAACATCTACGGTGATACTAGTGTGGGGGGAAAGGGCTCAGTAATGATAGGTGATAAAAAAATCAATATCACTAGGATACAGCTAGAAGAAGATCCTGGGAGATTGATTTACGAAGGAAGTTCTTCTAAAAATCAGATAACTCTTGTAGATTATAATCGTGCAGGTACTCCTCTGGTAGAAATTGTTACAGAGCCTGATTTTGAGACCCCTAAGGAAGTACGCGACTTTCTAAACATTCTATCAGATATTCTTGAAAATCTAGGAGTTGCAGATCCTAGTTTAGAGGGTGCAATGAGAGCTGACGCCAACGTTTCAATTGAAGGTGGAAAAAAAGTCGAAATAAAAAATATCGGTTCATTTCATGATTTAGAAAAAGCAGTTCATTTTGAGATCACACGACAAGAAAGTCTGCATTCTCGTGAAATTGAAATTATTCAAGAAACACGACATTGGGATGACAGAAGAAAGATTACGATATCATCTCGTTCTAAAGAAGAGGAATTGGATTATCGTTATTTCTTGGAAGGTGACATTCCATGGGTTAAGATTGATCCTGAAATCAAAATTAAATTAATTTCTGAAATGCCTGAAAGCATCAGTTCTAAAAAAGAAAGATATATTTCAAAATATAACATACCTGCACAAGTAGCTGATGTGCTATCATCAGACAAATATTATTCTGATTTATTTGAGGAGTCTCACACTGAATCAAATGCAAAAGAAATTGCAAATATAATTACAACTGATTTGATGGGGCTAGTAGATACAAGAGAAAAACGTGAAGCCTCAAAACTGACATCTGTCCATCTAAAAGAATTAGCAGACTCTATACAATCAGGTAAAATATCTAGGAATTCTTCTAAAAATGCATTGCATGAAATTTTAAAAACTGGAAAAGATTTGTCAACTGTTATCAAAGAACTAGATCTTGGAAATGTGTCTGACGAATCTGAATTATCTGGAATTATAACACAAGTAGTCTCTGAAGAAGCACAAGCTGTTGAGCAAGCAAAATCAAACCCTCAAACAATAAATTATTTGGTAGGCAAAGTTATGCAAAAAACAAAGGGAAAAGCAGATCCTGCATTAACTTTGAACTTGCTAAAAAAACAGATTGGTGTATGATGCCGGATCTGTCTCTTGAAAATATAGAATTTATCAAAATCTTGGCTGTATCTGATGCGACAATCCTTCAAGCAGGCATGAATGAGGCTACTAGACAGAAATTAGATGATGAAATAGGCGTAATTTTAAGAGAATATTACCGTGAAAATACAATGGGGATCCAAACTGGGTGGACTGAGAAATTACTACAATTTGGAATTGACGAAGATGCAGGCAAATCTGCAATTGCATGTGCCCGACGTCTTGGAATAGATATTTCATAAGAAAAAATCTTTTTACGACGTCCGAATCTAAAAAAATCAAATCTTGTCTAATTTTGAATTTATTCCAACAGACAAACAAATTCAAGAATCCAATATTTACAAATTTATGAAAAAACACAATGTCTTAACAATAGATGAATTGTCTGAAAAAGCTAAGAATGATTTGGAGTGGTACTGGAAATCAGTAGACGAAGATATCGGAGTTGTTTGGGATGAGCCGTATACAAAAGTATTAGATGACTCTAAAGGAATTGCATGGTCTAAATGGTTTGTTAACGGTAAAACAAATATTTACAAATCCTCAGTTGAGAAATTCAATAAAACATCCCCTGAAAAAATTGCATATTATTTTGAATCAGAAGATGGAAAACAATCAAAGATTTCATATTCAGAATTAAATTCAAAAGTATCTAAACTTGCAAATGGGTTAAAATCTCTCGGAGTCAAAAAAGGTGACGTAGTTGCAATTTATCTGCCTATGATTGAAGAGGCAATTTTGTCAATACTTGCAGCAGCAAAAATAGGTGCGATACAAACAGTGATTTTTTCTGGATATAGTGCAGAATCATTACACATACGATTAAAAGATTGTAATGCTAAGTTTCTAATAATTTCTGATGGGTTTTATCGCAAAGGAAAACCTGTTTCTCAAAAAAAATCTATAGAGATTGCAGTTAATGACACATTTGTAGAAAAAACAATATTGGTTCCTTACAAAAAAATTGATCAATACACTGAATCTAAAAAAATTATTTTTTATGATAAACTTGTTTCTGTTCAAAATGATTTCTGTGACACTGAAATTTTGGATTCTGAGGATCCTTTGTTTATTTTATACACTTCGGGAACCACTGGCAAGCCAAAAGGTGTGATTCACACTCATGGGGGATTTTCAGTGTTTGCAGGGCATCAGGCGGCATATCTTATTGATATGCAGGCACAAGACACACTATTTTGGCCTGCAGATATTGGGTGGATTACAGGTCTGGTGTGGAATGTTTATGGTCTTTTGATGATGGGTGCATCTGCTGTGATTTATGATGGAGGGTTGGACTTTCCCTCATCTGATAGAGTTTGGAGGATGTTATCAGAATACGATGCAACAATTTTTGGAATATCTCCAACTGCCGTAAGATTGTTTAAGAAAAATAATGTTGAACCTGCAAAATTATTTTCATTGGAAAAAATAAAAAACATTCCTACCACCGGTGAACCCCTTGATGAGGATTCATGGTGGTGGCTATATGAAAAAGTCGGAAATAAAAAAATCCCAATCATGAATCTTTCTGGAGGTACTGAAATTGGAGGTGCAATGTTATCTGTTTTCCCTGGAATGAAATTAAAACCATCGACTGTAGGAATTCCTGTACCGGGAATGAATTTGGATGTAGTTGATGAGAATCAAAGTCCTGTTAGAGGGAAAAATGGTTTTTTGATAATAAAGTCTCCTTGGCCTGCAATGACACGTGGTTTGTTAAATGATGATGAAAGATATTTGCAAACATACTGGTCTAGATTCAAAGATGTTTGGTTTCATGGAGATTATGTGTATGTGGATGATGACAATCTTTGGTATATGCGTGGACGAACAGATGATGTGATTAACGTATCTGGTCATCGAATGTCTACTGCTGAAATTGAACATGCTGTCATATCTCAATAAAAAAATATCAGATGCTGCATCAATCGCAATCCCTGATGATATAACTGGTGAAGCAATTGTAGTGTTTTTTGTATCTGATGTATCTGAAAAATTACCTGTATCTGAAATTTCTGATTATGTGGCTGAAAAAATTGGCAAATTGGCAAGACCCAAACTTCTTTTCCAACTATCTGATCTTCCAAAAACTAGAACAGGAAAAATCATGCGTCGACTGTTGAAATCAAAATTACTCGGCGATGATCTTGGGGACTTGTCTTCCTTGGAGAATCCTGATGTTTTAGATGAAATTGAAAAATTGAGTTGATAAAATCTAACTCTTTGATATTGACTATTTTACGATTAATTTATAATTTCAACTGCAATAAGTTACATCATTGAAATTCGTAGTTGATCAGCAGGTAGAAGATATTGAGATGCCTGAAAACCTCAAATTAAACACATTTTTGCAAGAATTTCATTCAGATTGCCCTCATCCTGAATGTAATTTTGGATTTTATGGATTTGCATTTGGCCAATCCCCATTTCCTGTACCTAAATTAATCCAGAATGCTTTAATCAAAAATGCAGATAAGGGAGCATATGCCGCGGTTCCTGGAATCCCTGAATTGCGAAATGCAATTTCCAAATATAATAAACATTATTTTGATATGGATATTGCTCCTAATAGAATCTATGTCGGCCCTGGAACAAAGGAGCTGATCTTTAATCTTTTGGAGATATTACATGGAACAGTCATCTTGCCAACCCCTGCATGGCTTGGCTATCTTCCACAAATCAGATTTCTTAAAAAAAATTATCACATGTTGCCTACTCGTGCTAACAAAAAAATATCCCCCAGTGATCTTAGAAAGTTAGCACTTAGATTACAAGACAGACAAAAGATATTGATATTAAATAATCCCAATAATCCTACAGGACTGTTATACGACAGATTAGAGCTAGAGGAAATTGCTGATGTTTGTAAAGAACAAAACATTACAGTAATCTCTGATGAAATTTATGCACTTACAACATATGATTTTTCAAAATTTGTTAGTATGGCAAAAATCTACCCTGAAGGGACATTTGTCACAAATGGTTTGTCAAAGTCTCATGCAGCTGGAGGTTATAGATTGGGCTATGTGATTTTTCCACAGCATGCAGTAGATCTAAAGACTCAGTTCAAAAAAATCCTTGCTACAGAGTATACTGCGGTTTCAACTCCAATACAGCATGCCGCGGTTGCGGGATTTGAAATAAGTAACGAGATGAATGAATATTTTGAAGTTACAAGAAATATACATCAAATAATGGGCGAATATACTTTTCATGCCCTTTCTTCAATTGAAGGCGTAAAGGCCACAAAGCCTGACGCTACTTTTTATCTTCTAGCTGATTTTAATTCATTTGCTCCTGACTTACAAAAAGCACACATTTTAACATCTCAAAAATTGTCTGAAGCATTAATTGTTCATCCTTTTCATACTGCTATAGTCGGTGGAGATAGTCTGGTTTTAGAAAGAACTGATTTTAGTGCAAGGATTGCATATGTGGATTATGATGGGGCAATGGTTTATCAAAATTATTTGGAAAATAAGCCAAAATCAAATGCTGAAAAAATTGAATTTGTAAAAAAGAATGCTCCCAAAGTAGTTGCAGGTCTTGATATGATTGCAGATTTCTTTGGAAAACTCAGAAAAGATGCCTTGTATGATACAGAATCCTCCAGTTCTGTCGTAGTTCCCTGATTAGTCTATTTTTGACTTTAGTCTTTCATATTCTCCCAAAGTAATTTCTCCCTTGGCCAGTCTTTTCTGGAGAATTTCGTTAGGGTTTGAACCTGTTATTGGGTTGCTAATTTTTGGAATTCTAATGCTATTTCTGTTAATTAAAATTTGTCTTGAATTACTATCTGCTTGTCTTTTGACTCCGTATACTGCTCCAAACAATATTCCTATTGCTGCTAAAACTAATGATGTTTGTGCAATTTCTGAATTGTTAACCTCGTTTTGAGTAGATTCGGCAATGGATGATGCTTGTGCTTGAGGAAGAATTTCTTTATCCATGATGTCTTGAACTGTGGATTTTGTTTTTTCAACATTATCTGTATATCCTACTGTCTCTTCAATTGTCTGACTCGGATAATTACTATCAAACCAACTCTTGTATGCAGGTTCAGAATAATATCTTTGAATATAATAAGATGGAACTTTATTTGGATCTACAAAATCCCTATTGATGATCTTAGGTTTTTCTATTGATTCATTATTTTTTTCAGTTTCTAAATGATTATTTTGTTGAGTATTGTTAATTTCACTCTCTGCTGTTTCAACGATAGGCTCAACAATCATTTTGCTTTCATTTAATGATACATCAAATTCTGATGTAATCCCCCGTGTCATGTTAAGAATAAAACCTGTTGCATTGTAAATCCCGCTTTCTGTGAATTTATTTTCTATAACAATACTCTTTTCAAAAGTATCATCGGGGTTTATTGTTGCTTGTGTTAATAATACAAATTCATTATTTTGATCTCGAATTACAATTGTCACTAGTCCTCTGGATTCTTTTTCTACCGTGCCTGAAAATTCAATTTCATCCCCCATCATAAATGAATTATTATTTGTATGAAAACTAGTCAATTCTCCAAATGCTGGATTTACTAGTAATCCTGAAAATAATACTAATAGAGAATATGCCCAGTACTTTTTATCCAATAATGTCATTTTTGATTTTTTTTGATTTAAGATAAGCGTAGAATTCATCCAGATTAGTAATGAGTAATTGTTAAATTCTAATTTGAAATCTTATTATTTAATTCATTTTTTGCTGATGAGTCTATTGGTTTTTTTGGAATGGTGAAATAGAATGTTGTTTGCTCATTAACTTTACTTTCAACCCATATTTTTCCACCCAATCCTTCCACAATTCCTTTACATATTGCCAATCCCAACCCGCTACCACTACGTTTTCTGCTGGTAGACGTATCGATCTGGTAGAATTTTTTGAAAATATCTTTTTGATTTTCAATGGACATGCCTGAACCGTTATCTCGAACTAAAAATTCCACAAAATCCCCACAATCTTTTGCCCCAATTGTAATGATCCCTCTACTTTTCGGTACAAAATCAATCGAATTTTTAATCAAATTCGAAAACACTTGACTGATTCTATCTTTATCTGTAAAAATGCATATATCTTCATTAAAATTCATCTCTAAAATGACCTTTTTTTCTTCTGCAATTGGCTGAAATTCTTTGATGACTGAATTTAGTAATTCTAAAACATTTGTTTCTTCTTTATTGAAATCTAGTTTTCCTAAATCTAATTTTTGAGTTGTAAGTATGTCTCCTACTAGTCTTTGCAGTCTTATTGTTGCTGCATGGATTTCATTTACTGCATCTGATTGTTTTTCATTTAATTCTCCGAGAAAATTCTTTTTCTGAAGCATTTGAACATAGCCCAATATTGGAACTAGTGGTGTTTTTAGTTCATGTGAAACCATTGAAGAAAATTCAATTTTTTTCCTGTCCATCTCTTTTAATTTCTCGACATAATCATTTGTAAGTTCAATTGTTTTTTCGACTCTCTGCTCCATGATTTTAAAGTCCTCGTTTAATTGAAATATTTCTGATACGTTTGTTTTAAGCGGTGTTCTTTTTGATGCTTTGTTGGTTGCTGAAAATTGCTTCATGTCTTGTGTTAATTTTTCTATGGGTTGCGTGATGTTTCTAGAAATGTTTACTGTTGCAAGTAATGTCCCTGTTGCCACAAAAATTGAAAATATTAACATAATTAGTCCTGTTGTTTCTTCCACAGATGTCAAAAAATTTACTATCCCCATGTAAAATATAATAAAACTTGATACACCTGAAACCAAAAATAATGTTATTTTGATTGATAGCATTTAATTGCGTTTCCTATCACAATTGTGCAATTTCTTTTAATTTTGAATGTAGGATATCGATGTCTATTGGTTTTAGAATATATGCTGAAACACCTCTTTTCACAAGACCATCCAATTCATCTTGTGTAATAGTTGATGCGGTAAAGACTATGATTTTCTGATCTTTTAGCATATTGTTATCTTCTAAATCTTTGATTACGGAATACCCATCAAATTCAGGCATTGCCAAATCTAACAGTATTACATCATAGTTATTTTCTTTGATTCTTTTTAATCCTTCACTACCATCGTTTGCAACTGTACAATCGTGTTCATTTAATTCTAAAAACGTGGTTAACATTTTTGTTATCTGTTCATTATCATCTATAATCAAAATTTTTAATTTTTCTTCTTCTTGTCTTCTTCTTCGTGTTTTTTGATAAATGACATACTATACCCCGAACTCTATCTCTTTCATCAATGCATCGGGATCTCTGTAATATTTTCCTACAGTCTCTGCCACTTTATCATATCTTCTAATTCCTCTTTGTACAAGCCATTTCAAAACGGTTTCCCTTCGTTTTAATTCTGCAAAAATCTCTTCCATGTCTCTTCCAGATTGTTCAGATATTCTATGTAGCATTTCACTATCTTCTAATGCAGGATTGAAATAGTCTGATTTTGGATTCCATTTGAAAGCATCATAGTATGTGTTGGCGTCTTTGATCTCTTGAATGGAAATTGCTTTTCTAACTCCTTTTCCATCTGGACCCTTTACTCTTCTAATTACTATTGCACAATTCATCAATGCCATATATGATGCAGGTATGTCCATTGGTTTTTGTTGCAATCTTTTACTTGCAGATTCCAAACTATCTGCGTGCATGGTACACAGTCCTCCGTGGCCTGTGGCCATGGCCTGAAACATTACATATGCTTCAGAGCCTCTGATTTCCCCTACGATGATATAGTCAGGTCTATGTCTTACACCTGATTTAATCAAATCATATAATCCAATTTCGCCTTCTCCCTCGCTACCAAATCCCGTTCTGGAGATAAGGCTAAACCAGTTTTCATGTTTAATGTTAATTTCTGAAACGTCTTCTACTGAAAAAATTTTGTAATCTGGATTGATCAATCCAGTAATTGCATTAAGAATTGTTGTTTTACCACTACCTGTAGAACCAATAACCATTATTGACATTTTTGATTCCATGAGTAGCCACATGTATGCTGCAATCTCCACACTAATTGTACCAAATGTTATCAAATCTACAATAGAGTATGGGTCTTGCTTGAATTTCCTGATTGTAAAACTGGTTCCTTTAGGAGTCACTTCTTTTTGATATAGGACTGAAATTCTGTGATTGCCTTGTAATGCTAAATCTGAAATTGGGTAAGCAGAACTGATGTGTTTTCCTGCTCTGAAAACAATTCTTGACACAAATGAGTTTAATTTTTCATCCTGATATGATACATTACATGGAATACTGTCGTATTTTCTGTGCCAGACATAGATTGGAGAGTTAATTCCACTACAACTGACGTCCTCTATGTTTGGGTCTTGCATGATTGGATCAATCTCGCCAAATCCGTCAATATCCCTTTCAAGATAATACTTTACTTTCTCAATGCTTCCTTTTGGTTGGTCTAGGAATAATTTTTCATTTTCTTTTAGTATTTTGTTTACAAACGACATGAACCCAAAATTCTGTTCAATGTTTTCTGGAGAGTCAATATTTTCCTCAATTAATTGATAGAGCTGATTGTAAATTACTTGTTCTGATTGAGATAGTTTGGTTTCATCTATTTGATATGATAGACTGCCTGTCTCTTGATTTTGAATGATATTTGCATAACTAAATGGTGCTTTTAGTGGGTATTTCTCTACCAGGATTGAACCAATAGGTGTTTCATTCTTTAATTCTCCTAAAAATTCACTTTTAAGAAATGTCTCCAATCCTTGTTCTTTGTCTTTTTTACCCATGATATACGATAATTATCTTGATTTTTTGGATATATTGAACAGTATGAAACATCACAATACATACAATTCACACCTGGTCTGGGTTTTAAAATAAGATAAAAAGATGCAAGATAATAAAAAAAATACTTGCCTATGGGTTTTGCACTGTCAAGCTTAATGGGGCTCCAGTTTTACCTGCAAAGATGTTAACTGAGGTACTTGCACCAGAATCAATTGGATTTAATGTTCCATTGATTACTTGGAAGTATACTACTGCTCTTACACCTGGATCTAGTGAAATTGGACCGGTGAGTTTCTGAAGACACATTGTCTCTTGAGAACCTGCACTGCCATCTACATCGATTCGTATTTCATCTGCAGTTGCTGCATTTGTACAAAGTGCAGAACCTCCAGTATTGGAAGTAAATGTGGCACTATCTGCCATTTCACCACCAGTACCGGCTTCATATGAACCGGTATGTGGGAAAGATGCTTGTGTATTTGCTACAGATGCTTCTGTTTGATCAGTAGTTGCGTACCAACTAGTAAATGGTACGTCTATTCCTCTTACAGATATTTTGTCTACAGAAATTGCTTTATCTCCACTGTTTCTTAGACCTGCTGCACCCCATGCAAGACCATTTGTGTCAGTAGGATCTACCCAAACTTTAGCTCCAGATACTGTTAGTTGTTCAGTCAATGTACTGCCTTGGAAAAGACTAGTACCATACAGAACAACACCAGAACCAAGTACCACTGATGCCACCAAGATGATGACTGTAGTTAGGATAGTACTGATTGCACGTTTTTTGGTTAGCGTGGTTTTCATTTTATTAATCGTGTTTTTACTTCATATGTTATCTAGTCGCGTATGTAATTTTTTTGAATTACAGATAAGTAATTTTTACACTATTACGCCTAGGATTATTTTATTATGGCTAATTTTTATAATATGAGTAAAATATGATGTTTCACACTCTACATTTCATCTTGAGCAAGCATTTGATATGCGTTAAGGAACTTTGCTATTGTTTTCCTCAATCCCTCATATGGAATGCATCTTGAGAAGATCTTTGTGTTGCCATCTTGTATTCCAATTGCAACAATATTGATGCCTTTTTTTCTTGCTTCTTCTACGGCACTCATCATTTTTGTATCTGCGTCAATTGTTCCTAATGCTTGTCCATCTGTTATTAGAAAAATGTATTTTCTTTCAATAATTTCTTTTTCTAAAACTCTCATGGATAATTTTATTGCATCTGCAATAAACGATAATCCTTTGATTTCAATTCCACCAACACGTGCCTTGGCACTCTGATCAAAGTTTTGATCATGGTCTTTGATAATGCTGAAATTATTGTTAAATGTAAAAAATCCCCACCTGCCATTTTTTGCGTTTACTGCATCAGCTGCTTCACCAAGACACATTGTAAATTTTTTCATCTCTTCAAATTTTAATTTCATACTGCTACTGGTATCTACAATGATTGACCATGCTTCTTCAACTCTTCTTATATCATCTTGCTCAAAAATCTGTATTCTTGGATTTTCTGCTGCAACAGATTGAATTGCAGCTTGCATCTCCAACATACCCATGTCATCTGCAACCCCTTCATCTTGAACATTTGCCATCATCTTCATTTGGTTAGACATTTTTTTCAAAAACAAATGAGTTACATTTTTCAATCTTAGGTATTCGCCAATATTTTCAGGTGCAAAATCTATTTTATCAAACTCTAACCCTTCTACCATTTTATCATATTTTTTGCTTACCTTAGCTCTACGTTTTATTTGTCCATACCAAATGTCTCCAAACCTTTCTACAACATCCTGAAATCTTCCTTCAGTTTTTAGTGATATGTTTTGATTCCAATTTGTAATCTTTTCTGGATGGGAATGCTTGTCAGTAAAAGGATATGTTTGATCAGATAGAATATTCAATGACTCATAAATTGTTTCTGCAATTTCAAGGAATTTCTCGTCATCTTCCGGCTCTAAATTGATTATTTTTTCAGTAATCTCTTTTTTCTCTTTTGCAATGTTTTGAAGGAATTTATTCACAAATGTCTTTTTTGCAACCTTTCTAAAATCTTCTAATTCATTTTTTTCATTAATAATATCAAAAAATTTTTCAATCTTTGCAATCTCTGAATAATATTCTGGAAAGTTATTTTTTAAAAAATTATCTACCCTGATGTCTTCGATGAACTCTATGGTCTCATATGCTCTGCTTTTGTTTTTGCCTTTTATCCACTCTTTGTATTTTTTAAAATCAGTCACTTTTGCATGCCCTGCTAGATGACAAACAGATGCAAAAAACAATGTAAAAATTGTATTCTGATACTGCTCAAGATTTGAAAATATGCTGTTTTGAATTATCTGCATTCCTTTATACTCTCTAGGTATTGGAAAATGGGCTGTAATTCTTGGCTCATATTCTATTTTAGGAAAATGGATTTCATTTGAGAAAAACAAATCTACATCAATTGGTTTTTTTTCGCAGATATCAAAAAATATCTGTGATGCCATAACCTGTATGGTGTCTTTCAGTTTCTTACACCTTCTTTCTTGATGCTGCTTGACTCTCTAGAACTTTTTTGATAATGTGCCTTACTTCGTCTTGAACTTCTGGATCATCGCTTGTCATTGGTACAAGGGTCTCGTCTGCTCCTTCTGGAACTGATGCTCCATCTGCACATATCTTTGCCCAGTTAACCAAATCTCCGACCGAAGGTCCATATGGGATATCTCCCATTTTGTATTCTTGTCTTAGTTTGGCACCAACTCTAACTATGCTTTCAGCATCTATTGCGGAGACTCCTCCTTTCTCTTTTACCATCTGGATTTCTTTGTCATCAACATTGTCTCCAACACTCATGTAATCGAAATTAAGCCAAACACTCATTCTTCTTCTCATAGCAGCGTTGATTGGTTTTGTACCTGCAAATTCTGAAGATACTGGGTTCATACTAATTATCATGTATGCATGTTTATGTCTATGAATAATCTCACTGTCTTTTTCTGTTAGTACCATGTGACCTCTCTGGTCAAGTAGTGGGTTGAGTTTTGTTGCAACATCTTGTTTCATCATGTTTGCCTCATCCAGGTATAATATTCCGCCTTTTCTACACCATCCAGTAATTAATCCGTCAATCCAATTTTCCTTTCCCAATCCAACATATCTGCCAAACAAATCAAAGACAGATGTTGCCAAACCACAGTTGATTTCCCACATTGGAAGTCCTGCCAATTCTGCAACAAGATATACAATGTGTGTCTTTCCTGTTCCACTCGGACCAATCAATGCGCATTGTTTGAAGAATTTGAGTGCCCTTCCAATTCTCTCCACATAATGCTCCCCGTTGTCAAGGTATGGTGGTGTGTCTTTTGGAATCATCTCCTGCATGTCTTCAGGGAATACCATATCGCCCGAATCCATGTATTTTTTAAAATCATACATTTTGGATAATTTGTGAGTATCTTTTTTGAGCTTTGAAATAGAAACTGAAAGATTTACTTTATCTGATTTAATTTTAGAACGATTTGTGCCCTTTATGAACTCGTTTTTCTGCTCCAAGATGAATAATTATGCTGTATCGGATACTTAATGCTGTTATATGTGTAGGAATGTTACATACACATCGTTTAATGAATATTTCAGACTAAATTGGTTACAATGAAAGCCCAGATCGACTTGAATTCGATATCTATGAGTAAAAATGATCCAAAACTTACTCAATTAGAAAAGTATGATGTTGATGCCAATATTGACGAGGTTCAAAGTGATGACGAGATATCTGTATTTACCTACAAATTTACTGCATTATCGAATCCTAAAAATGTAAGATTGTCAATTGCTGGAACTGCTAAAATTTCTGGTGACACTATGGAACGAGATGAGATTTTAGAAAATGACGATGAAGGCATTCCAAAAATTTTAACTGTAATTTATCAAGAGTTATTTCCTACATTCTTTTTGTTGTCAAAGACTCTGAATGTTTCTTGTCCCCCTCACAAAATAGGTCAAATGGGTGCAGGAGTGGATAATGAATTATCTGAGGAAGTGGCGGTTGAAAATGAATCCATAGATGTTCCAGTTGAAGCAGAGTCTGAAACTGATTCAGTTGAAAATCCGGATATGACTCAACCAAATGTATAATCTTAAAGATTTAAAACTCATTTCGTTATTATTATATTAAATAAATTCTTGAGCACGTTCTCAAAAAATATTTAAAATAAATAAAAATAGTTTTAATTTTGTGTTATTTTGCCATTTTTATGAATGATGAACACTGTATTTCCAGTTAGACCTTTTTCACCGTTAAAGCAATTGACCTTGAATTTGCCGTGAGCTTTTTGTTTTCCATCTTCATCAATCGTTATGTCGCCACGGATAGATGTTTGAAGACTGCCAATTAAATTCCCCTCTGCATCATAATGATCTTTTACACTTTCTTCTTCTAACGATAAATGTCCATCAGCATATAGTGTGATGGTTAGATATCCTGTTTTTTTGGTGGATACACTTTTTTCTTCACATATCTTACTAGCACCAGTTTCAGTGTTGTCCCATATTCTTTCATCAATAATATCTACAACTACTTTACTATTTTTTGCAGCATCTGAATATTGCACAGATACCATCATCAATGAAGTAATTGCAATAATAGCAAACAATACCAAATGTGTTTTAGACATACTACATATAGAACAGCTATATAGATAACTGCTTGTAATTTTGGTATAATACACTAATTTTTGACATGATCGTATAAAATTAGGTTTATCTATAAAATAAATTTTCAAATACCCGATCAGGGGACAACTTCTACGCCTGCTTCGGAGAGTGCTGATATGAGTTGAGATTTTCCAACTCCTGTGAAACTAGGATATATTGTGGTTGTCTGAAATACAAATAATTTATCATCAGATACCGTTGGGTTGGTTGCATTAAATTGATATGTCCAAACATCATCCGATGCAAATGATATGTTAGATGTTTCAACCTTAATTATATGGCTACCATCCGGATTTTTGACTATCTCCGCTTCATTCCATCCCCCAGTACCAGCACTTTCATCTACTACATCTTTAAAATCTGCCGGTACCAAAATCAATAATATCACTTTAGAGGCCATTGTACTTCCACCATTATGGATTGTTGCATTAAAGATTTGCTCATTCTTGCCTGATGGAATATTACTGATTATGTATGTCCAATTATTTAGAGGATCCGATGGTGTTCCTGTGTAAAATGTATTAACTAGCGGAAAATTTGAATTGGATGTAACTGTATACTCAACACTAAGCTTCCCTTCACTTGTTAAAGCTTGAATTATGTAAGGATATGTTTGTAAAGCATTTTGAGAAAAAGTAGTTTCCACTCTAAATTGACCTACACTTTTTTGACCAATAGTTACAGGCGATGTTCCGCCCTCCCATATTAACAATTCATAGTCACCAGAAACCCTAGATGACCATCCTGTACTTGGCTCTATCGGGTTAAAACCATCCATCAAAGAAGTATCTGGAATTAAAATTCCTACGGAATACACCTCTACATTTCGGTCAAGGGGATTGATTATTCCAATTCCCCATTTCCCAAAATTATCTGTATTCGTAGCAGAACTCATGGGATTTGGAATTCCACTGATCAAAATACCTACACGGCTTGCAGCTTGAGACCATTGGGATGAAGTTGCGGCTTCTGCTTCACCACTTAGAGCAACCGTAGTATTGGATATTACAAAAGATCCTGTGGGAGCTCCTGTATATGATGCGTTAAATAATAATCCTTGAGTTGTTTCAGGTGCAGTATATGTGTAGGTAAACGTTGCTGTATTTCCTTGTGGTAAACTTTGGATAGCTGGAGGTAATGGACCATCAATTTCTGTCAATGTTACATTACTTGCAATTGTGGGGACTAGATTTGCAATGTTATTTGGTAATGTGCTATTATTAGTAATCATGGACACTACTCTAAAATTTTCTAATGGCTGAATTTCAGCAGGGACAATTAATTGTATTTGAGTTGAAACGTCTGGAGATACTGAAAATGTTGCAATATTCCCTCTACTTGTAACTGCTTTGAGCGTATAACTTTTAGTAGAATCAGCGGGAATGCTGGATTCATCAATATAATCCAAATTTCCCGGGTTGATGGTAATATCAAGATCCTCTTTGCTGTTTAATCCTGAATCTTCATCGACAACCCACAAGCGAGTAAGTTTGACTGGTAAAGAACCTGTATTGATCACCGTTGCATTAAATTTACTGTCGACTATTCTAGCTTGAGAAATTGAAATTTCTTCCATTCCTCGATTAATGTTTTCGGCTTCTGAAACAATCACAGATTGTGCAAATTCATCAATAGAATTCATACTGTATGAAATGTATGTAATTACAGTTGTTGCAGCAATCACAAAAAATACTGCACCTACTACTGTACTTAGACCTCTTCTACTTTTCATGGTGCTAGAACCTCTGTTTGGAAAATATTTTCTCTGTTAGTAGTGATTGAAATTTCATATAGACGATCTGAAACCCATGGAAAATATTCTTGAAATGACATACTCTCATCTTTAAGAATTCCTGCATTAGAATAAGGTGTGGGTTGTATTTGTCCAAAATCTATATCATGGATTTTGATTTCAGTTACATTAAGACCCAACGTTCCTGTATTTCCTAATGTGACATTATAGAATTTTGTACCATCCGTTCCAAACCATATATGTTCTATAGTGATTCTTTCATTAATTTTATTGTGATTATCTGCAAATATCTGATCTAATTCTGCTTGATGTGTTTGTAAATTGGAATTTGCCCACGCAACGATTGTAATTCCCATAACTGATACGGCAGAGAGTAATATTGCACCCGTAACAACAGCACTTAACGCACGTCTCTTTTTAGCCTTGAACATACCTCTAAATCTAATCAAATTTGCTATTATCAACCCGTATGTATGTGTAAATTACTTACATTAACGCCTAACAAAAACAAATAATGTATAATTTTATTCGATCTCAAATTTGTTACTCATACCGAATAAACTGTCATATTTTTCCTTCATTGTAACCTTAATCCGTTAAAACAAGTCAAATTTAGGCATAAAAAATTCCATTTGATATGATTTCAAGATCTGTAACATTAAGGTACATACAACTTTTAATGTAATTTTTTGATCTCATTTTATCATGCAATCGGCGGAATCTTCAGACACTACACCATCTGATGCACAGGCTCCAGAAACAACCACAGTTTCTGAACCACAAGTTCCAGTAGATCCTGCTGATATCAATGCAAAAACTCTCACACAGCTTAACACTCTGATGGAGGAATCCCTGCAAATTTACGAACTCGAAGACCAAAAAGATACTGTAATTGGAGATTTGCATAATGCACTAAAAGTAATAACTAGTTTCTTGTCTTTTTCAACTCCAGTACATCCGGGAATTTTCAATCTACCATCAGACTCTACAGTAACAATGCTTCCAGATTTAAAACTAATAATCAAACTATCAAATGGAAAAACTGAAATCAAAAAATTCACAGATTATTCTCCTGAAATTATCACACAAATTGTCGAATATGTTACTCCGCAACTCTTAGAGTTAATATCTGCACAAAAAGCATACCTTGCAGAAAAGATCACCTTCTTGCGTACTGCCACAAAACAACTCAGTACAATCAGCCAATTAAAAGAAAACATTCCAACAATATCTGACTCTAAAGAGGAATAGCTATTATGAAAAATTTAGTTGAGAGATTCAATTCTGTCAATGCTGTTAAAAGAAATTTAGAGAAAGAGATTGAAGAAACAGAAAACACTATTGCAGAATACTCTAATCTACTTGGAGAAAAAATAAGAATTAATGAAGAAGAATCAGCAGATGATCCTGAATTTTTGGCTCTTAAAGAAAAACTCGGAGTAGAACTAAATGAAAAACCATCAAAAAAGAAAACAGATGTAAAATCGGATGAAACCATTGATGAAGAATCGGATGAAACTATGGATGGAAAAAAGACTGATGAAAAGAAACCCCGTGAAAAGAAAAAGAAATCAAAACGAAAAACTAGCGATAAATGGTACAATCTTGATGAGATGATTCTTGTGTATAACGGAATTGGTCTGAAAGGTGAGCTTGAATTGTATTTTAAAGCAATTGAGGAGCTAAAAGCAAGATTAGAGAATCTGAAAAGGACACTTGCTACTCTCAACAATGTCATTGAGAAGGGGCTCAAAGAAGATATGGGTTGTATTGTGTTTAGAGGGGCTGAAGGTATTTTGGAGCTGGCATTTTTGAAATCTGCAGGGGTTCGCAAAAAATTCAGCCATAAATCGATCTACACAGGAAAAGCAGAACCTGTTGAAAACATCATAAAAATAGGCGTATAGTAATTTTCCATGCCTGGTTTTACCATTAATGAATATCAAAAAATTGACGAAAACGATCAAATCGATCTAACAAAATTAGCTATATCACAATATTATCTACTGTTTTCTATTGGATGATCCTGAAAAAACATGGCAAAAGAAACAACACAAACATCCGTATTTGACTCTACACCCGATTCACAAATGTATGAATACAAACTATCTGTTGAAAAAGTTCAGACAGAATTATCTCAATATGGTTTGACATCTAACCAAAGTAAGGTGTTTATTTATCTTGGAAAGTATGGTGCAAAGACTGCTCCAGAAGTTTGCAAGGCATTAAAATTACCAAGAACTGAAACATATCATCTGTTATCTGCTTTACAAAACAAGGGAATTGTTTCTGCAACATTTCAGCATCCTATACAGTTTACTGCATTACCATTAAGCAAAGCAATTTGGATATTGGTAAATTCTGAAAAAGAACGCGTGAAATCTCTAGAGCAGATGGAGAAAGGATTGTCTGAACTATGGGATGACATCCCTGCCTTTGATGCAGTACAAGAAGAGGCTGAAGAAAAATTCCAGATGCTTCAAGGATCAAACCAAATCCATTCAAAAATCACAGAAATGACTGACAGTTACAATGATGAATTTTTAATTTTAGGATCCGAAAAAGATTACCTAAAATTATATCACGGAGATTTTCTAGAATCCTTTGTCAAATCAAAGCAAGACTTTAGATTGCTCAGTGCATGTACTGACAAAACAACATACATCTTTGATGATCTGGATAGAAAGAATGTCAAAAAATTAGGCAAAGATATTGAGAATCATCTATGTTTTATAATCAAAGACGGAGGAGAGATGCTCTTCTTTACTAAAAACGCAAATTCTACTGAAGAGATGTTTGCCATGTGGACCAACTCAAAATCCATGGTATACTCAATGAAATTGCTTTTTGAATCACTTTGGAAAAATTCCAAAAATACTCATTTGTAATCAAATGTATTTTTGTTAGAATCAAAACAGTCTCCGTATTTATATAGAAAATTCCAGTAAATTCTTTTAGAAATGGATTCTACATATTCCAAAGTAAAGACAGGAATTCCTGGATTAGATTCTGTAATATCTGGGGGATTGAAGAAAAATCGTACAGTGACAATATCTGGGCCTCCAGGTAGTGGAAAGACTACATTTGGTCTGCAATACCTCTATTCAGGTGCTAAAGACTTTGATGAACCGGGGGTATACATCACACTTTCTCAGAATCTAGACGAAGTAAGAAATGACTGCAAGTCATTTGGATGGGATTTTGATGATCTGATATCTCAAGATAAAATTTTGATGATTGATGCAAGACCTTTCAAAATCGAAGATGGTCTGATAGGAAAAGATGATTCTTTATACAGAGGAGAACAATTACCGTTTGAGCATTTAACAAAACTGATTCTAAGTAGTGTAAAAAGAATAGAGGCAAAGAGAGTAGTCATTGATTCTGTGACAATTCTTGCCATGCAATATTCTGATAAATTTTACATGAGACAGGGACTTCAGGGAATGGTTCAGGCTTTGGAGAACTTTGGAGTTACAACTTTGATTTTATCAGAATATTCTGAAAATGATGAAATACCATTAGAATGGTTTGTCACATCTGGAATTATTCAACTACATCATATGAGAGTAGAGGATACCATGGAGAGAACAATTCAGGTAACAAAAATGCGTGGAATAAAACACAGTGAGCAAATACATCCAATCGAGCTTGGCCCAGATGGTTTAATTTTACGCCATCCAAGATTGTCTCCTTGATTATTTCTTTTTCTTAATTTGTTCTGCAACCATTGGCAAAAATGCTCCAACATCAGATACAATTCCCAATGCTTGCCATGTTCCCCTATCCATTAGTTTTGTAACTGTTGGTTGACTGATATCAACTACAATTACTTTGACATTTGCAGGAAGCATATTCCCTGTTGCAATGGAATGCAACATTGTTGAAATCATAATTACCATGCTAGCATCCTTTAGGATTTTTTTATACTCTCGCTGCGCTTGTGCTACATCTGTAATTACATCTGGTAAAGGCCCGTCATCCCTGATTGATCCTGCCAAAACAAATGGGACATTGTTTTTTACACATTCATACATAATTCCTTTGGTTAATTTCTTACTTTTTACCATGTTTGCAATAGAGCCTGCTTTGAAAACTGCATTAATGGTATCCATGTGATTTCTATGTCCATGGTAAGCTAGTGTGGCATCATGAACATTCATCCCAAGCGATGTTCCCAAAGTAGCATATTCTATATCGTGAACTGCCAAGGCATTGCCTGCCAATACTCCATCAATGTATCCTGATTTGATCAAATAAGATACTGCATCATCTGCACCAGTGTGAACAATTGCAGGACCGCCTACAATCACAATCTTTCCCCCTTTCTTTTTTGTATTGTAAATATCATCTGCAACTTTTTTTGCTATGTGTTGGGTTGGTCTTTCACTAGAACTGGAACTTCCCATAAATTCAAAAACATTAACTCCTTCTCTTGGACGTTCTGGTGGTGTAATTTTAATTCCGTCTTCTCCAACAATTATGGCATCCCCTTTTTTTACATCTCTTACTGGAACACAAAATGCCCTGTTTCCTTTTACAACTATGCATTTATCCATCATCATATTTTCCACTTGAATCCATTTGCCTTTATGGAAAACACTTGTATGATTATTTGTTGTACTGTAAAAGTCATCTGGCATCACATAATTTTTTGGTGATTTTTTTAGTTTGATTTGTTTTTGAATTTTAGATACAGCACCTAGTCGATAAACGGTTTCTAAAATTTCGTCTAAGTGTTTTTGATTCTTTCCTGTAACTAACAATCGTGCAAAAGAGTGATCTCCTTTCTTTTTTCCAATATCGATTTCTTCAACTTGAAATTCTCCATGAAGATCCATGATCTTGTCAAAAATCTTAGTCAATATTGAAGAGTCAATCAAATGACCCCCAACTTCGATTTCTTGAGAAAATTTGCCCATTTTATTATTGGATATTATATCATAACTAAAGCTTACGTTTTTTTCTTGAGGCTATACTGGTAAGATAACTTTGCCCTCAAATTTTGGAATATTGTCGTTTTCAAATGCTTTTTCCAAAATCTCTTTTTGTTGTTTTGTTATACCCTGAACTATTGTTTTAGATGCTCCCGTCTTGTCAACAAGAGCCAGAATGTAGCCACTATTGTCAGTCAATACAAAACCTGCAGATTCATCTACAAATGCATACAGGTTTTCTTCTCCAACTGGAGACCATACATTAGATTTAGTATCTGTAAGAGCTAATGCAGGCATTGCTTTACCGTTAGTCAAAGTGTTGAGGTACTCTCTTGCCTCTGCAACTCTTTTTTGGCCTAGTTTTAAAGCCTGAAAATATTGCATAAATTCCAATGGATCTGGTTGCTATAACAATTTTTCTTCTAAAGATTGTTATAGAAATTCAAATCAGAAAATACATGCCACTAACAAACAATGTAATAATAAAATTAAACGAAATTACTACCTTGGTTGAGGATAAATCAAAATTAACTGAATCTGAAATAGAGGAGATTAAGCTAATCTTCAAAGGTCTTGTTGAGCAAAATGAAAGATATGATCTTGACGAAATTGAATTTTGGTTTGAAAATGAAGGCAATTGGACAACACGAGAGCCAAGAATACGAATAGTGAATCTTGCAAATTACATTCAAGACAAATATCAACAAACAGCTCATTTAAGAATCATATCTGATGATGATTGTGGTTGTGGAAACTAGGTCTCTAATTGCTCTAATAATCTGCCAACAATTTTTGCATTCTCTTTTCTTTCGTTTTGAATCTCTTTAATTCTGATCTCATCTTTCTGTTCTTTTGATATAATTTGAAAATATTCTTCATCAAGATCATTATTTGCCTGTAGTCTTTTGATTACTTCAAACAATATTCCAATCACTTGTTTTTGTGCATCAATTAGTTCATCTTTGTCTGACATTTCTTTAATCATCTTCTATGATTATTCTAAATAATTCTTTTAATCTTGGATGAACGATATCCTTTTTAGCTGATTCAATAAAAGAAGACAAGCTCTCTTTAGAATGTCCTTCTTTTTCGTACACTTTTGCTTGTAGGACCATCTCCAATCTATCAATTTGATGGACTAGTCTGGATTCTGGGGAGTTGCTGTCTTGATATTCTTGCCAGATTTTCATGTATTGTGATTTTATTTCAGAAGGCAAATTTTCTAAAATTTTGTAAAATGTGTCATTCTCCAATTCTAGTTTCTTTTCATGTGTGATTTGCCCTGGAACATAGTCTCCTATTTCTGATTCTGCCAAATCATGAAGCAGAATCATTTTCAGTATTTTCTCAGAATCATAGTTTTCCAAATCTGATAATACCATACCCATTACTGCCATAGAGTATGAATGATCAGCTACGGATTCAGGGTTGTCAATTGATAATTTGTCTATCCATCCCTGTCTTTGTATTTTCTTTAGGTTAGCAGCAGTCTTAAAAAAATTAATTATCATTATATTGTTATTTGGAAGATATTTTCTACTAATGAATTTTCATATTCTTCAATTTCGAATCACATAATAGTTATTTCTAAAATAGTAAATTATGAAAATATACACCAAAACAGGAGATGATGGAAATACCGGATTGCAGGGAAACTACCGAATATCAAAATCCCACCCAAGAATAATTTCCTATGGTACTGTTGATGAAGCAAATGCTTCTCTTGGAGTTGTTTTAACAAATTCATTAGATGATGATGTACGTCAGATTTTGACTGAAATTCAAAATGACCTTTTCTTGGTTGGGGCAGATCTTTCAAACCCCAACCTCAATGATGTCAAAAATAGAGTATCCTTAGACATGATTAAAAAATTGGAACAATATGTTGATAAATTCGAATTAGAATTACCTCCACTGAAAAATTTTATTTTACCTGGCGGAGACACAGCGGCAGCACAATTGCATTATGTAAGAACAGTCGTTAGACGAGCAGAATCTCAAACTGTTCAGCTGAGTGAAAAAGATGAAATAAACTCCAATTGTATCAAATACCTAAATCGACTATCTGATTTATTTTTTGTAATGGGTCGTTTAATCAATAAAAGAAAAAACAGGGAAGATATACCCTGGAAGATCTAAAAAGACAAACTTTAATTCCTCAACATAATCCTTTTTTTCTAAGTGCCGTGGTAGCTCAGCCTGGGAGAGCACTCGGCTGAAGACCGGGCTGTCGCGCGTTCAAATCCCGCCCGCGGCACTGTTTCAATCATAGAATTATTTTTGGATGAAAATTTCTATATAATTTGATTAGAGTTTTGATCGACGATTTAGAATGTGGGGGGATTAGATTTCCCTAAATTGTTAGTATTTTTTGAAAATTACAATAGTATTAAGTAGATATTTGTTGTACTGTTATTGGTTTTCATTTTATTCCCTTTTCTTTAGAAATAAAGAAAAGGTGGAATACCTTTTCATGATTTTTCATTATGCATCTACTAAGTTAAAGAAACTTTTTCCTGATGCTGATTTTTCAGAGATGCATTTTACTGGACCCAGTGGAATTTGTTTGATGTTGATGTCTTCACGTAATTTCTCATTTTTGAATCTGTTAACTATTGCTACACGTGTAGTGTGGAATTTATTAAAATGATTTCCATCTATTTCAAACATTTCTTTAGTTGTTATTTTTACACCTTTAGTAACGATTTCACCCTGAGTATAATCTGAATCTTCTACAAATGTAATTGTAAATGATTGATCACCTATTTTTGCCAATGATGCACTATCTCCAATTGTTTGGTAATCTGCTAATGTTGCTATATCTATTCACCTCCAATAGAAATTACACAGATCAATTAATGATAAAGTCAATCATGAGTTAATTATTGACCTCGATGTACTACTTGATCGATTGATTTTGATTATTTTTAAGGCATCTTTATTTTGCATAATCTTTAAAAGCCACCCCACCTCTTGATTTTCGACATTCATGGCTGAAAAAAAGACAGTAAAGAAAACAACTAAAAAAACACCAGAAAAAAAAGCAACCAAAGCTAAAGCAACCAAAGCTAAAGCAACCAAAGCTAAAGCAACCAAAGCTAAAGCAACCAAAGCTAAAACTAAGAAAATTGTTGATGAACCATCCGAAGATCTAGGTATTGTCATAGTTGATGATGATATTGAAATTGATCAAGAAAAAGTCAATGAGGAAAGAAGAGCTTATCTTGAAGAAGCTCGCTCTCAAGAGGCATTTGACTAGGAATCTTTATCCGATCCGGTGACATACACTAGTTATGCGCGCTCTTTGCTTAATCACAGTAAAACCTGGAAAAGTAGATGCAGTTGTTGCAATTCTAAAGAAAAAAAGAAAGATCATCAAACAAATCATGGTCGTTGCAGGAAGAGCAGACATCAGTGTTCTTTTACAAGGAAATATTGATGAAATTAACAATATGGTTATTGATTTTAAAAAAATCAAAGATATTGTTACAACTGAAACACTAATTGAAGTGGAGGTTAACATGGGATGGTAAGAGCAATAATTTTAGTTAAATCTCCAAAAAAATTGATTGCTGCAAGATTGAAAAAAATCCCCTCAGTTGCAGATTCATTTCCAACAAGCGGACAATTTGATGCAGTTGCCATAATTGATGTAAAACAGTTAATTCAGATTAAAGAAGTTGCAAATCAAATACAGAAAATTAGTGGCGTAGATAGAACTGAAACCATGGTTGAAGTCCAATGACGCAATGGATTTAAAGAACTTCTAGTTAGTATATCTGTGAACATCAAAAAAGTAGGTAATGTCATTTTAGCTGTTAAAGACATTGACAAATCCCTACAATTTTACCATGAAATCATAGGTCTTCCTATTAGAAATCAAAGAAGATCTTGGGTTGATTTGGGCACATCTGGTGCTTTATTGAGTTTACATCCAGCATCATTGACAGAAAAACATATTGGAAGTTCAATTGAAAATGGGATTACCATCGGCTTTCTTGTTGGCGATGTACAATCTGCTGTTGATGAATTAAAAGCAAAGGGCGTCACAATTCATCGTGATATTGTTGAAAAAGATGCAGGAAAAAATGCAGTAATTTTAGATCCTGATGAGTATCTTATTTCATTATTCGAACCTAGCTTTGAGGATAAAGATCAACAAACAGGCGGATATCGAGGATTTACACCAGCTTAGATTGTCTTTTTAATTGAAGAGATAATCTTCTCTAAGCCTTTTTCTTTTCTATTAATTGAGACATAGAATGTAACATCATTTTTTTGTAAAACCAAAATCGTAATTTTTTGATGTTGTAACACAACATATTCTAATTTTCCAATAGAACTGACAGAATTTTTTCTCAATGAAATCAATGTGGATATAACAAATAATTCATTTTTGAAATCTTCTGACTGTAAAAGAGGTTTAAGATTTGGTTTTATCATACCAGTTAAAGTTCTACCATATGTATTGACAATACCTGCATATCTTACACTATCTGATATTTCTAAAATTTTTTGACATTGTTTTCTGTATTTTACAACTGCATCTTTCCATTTTTCTGCAGGGGTTTTAACCATGATCAAACTAATTTTTGAAATTAATAAGCCTATTGACTAGTTACAAATTTTGGAACTAGGATTTATTTTGAATTAGTCTCTTTTTCTAGCTTTTTCTTTAATTCCAAATTTTCTTTTAAGAGTTTGTCGTTTTCAGTTTGGAGTGTTTCAATAGAATTCTGTCTAGTATATGCTGGATGTCCTGGTGGAATCACTGTTGAATTCATACTAAGCAACCCTGATGCATATTGTTGATACATATGCTGGAATCCTTGTAGTTTTTGAGCCATCGTATCAGCATTTTGTAAAAATTGTTCTTTCATAGGATTCCCATGAATTTTGAAGATAGGATTTGATAGACCTGGTGGCAATCTTGGAAATTGAAATGCTAAATGAGGAATGTTTGGATTTAATCCATAAAGGTCACGAAGGTGATTAATTGCCAAACTATCCATAATGAACATCAATATTTGCTATATTTGTGGCTTACTTTAGTCATTTGATATACTCTTTAGTTAAACTTCAGGCGTTTTAGCTCAAATTGAGTTGATCGCAGATCCTTATAGATTCCCAGTTTGGATCGCTGATAAATGGATAAATCAAAGAAAGCATGTCTAAAATGTAAAAAAGATATCAAAGAACAAGATTTGCATAAAATTGTAATTTACGTAGTTCAAGAAAAATTCACTGAACATCATTATGAACATGTAGAATGCCCTGACAAATTCACAGTATAATTAAAAAATTAAATCATCCTTTAAATTCATAGACGTTGTAAATTTCACCCGTTATTCTAGAACGATATTTCCATTCTTCTTTTTTCCACACTATTAATGAAAATTTTTTTTGTGTTTTTGGATGTAACCTTTGATAAACATCATTTCCAATTAAGATTTGGTTGGGTCTTGCCATGTTTTGAATTTTTGCTGCAATGTTCATAGCTGGTCCCATCAAATCAACATGAGAATTTTCCACATCAGAACCATATCGTACAACAATGTTTTTGCCAAAATCCATTCCTATTTTCACCATCAAATCAGGATAATCATATTGATCTAAAATAGGATTGATTCCTTTTTGAATGACAGATATCATGGACTTTGCACAGTTTACAGCATTGTCTGATGCAAGCATTCCCTCCCCAACAAAATACCCAATTACTGCATCACCTACAAATTTTAAAACATAGCCGTGATGCTGTCGGATAACTGCTGCCATTTCTTGAGAAAATGAACTTACAATAATTGCAATTTTTTCGGCAGGCATTTCTAATGTCATGGTGGTGGAACCTACCAAATCCACATAGAGTACCACCATATCTAATTTTGAAAAAACATTCTTTCTCAAAAATGCATCAGACTCATCAATTAATCCACTATACTCATAGCCTTTTTTGAGAGCAGCCCAAACCCGTTTCTGAGTTTCTAAAATCATAGTTTCAGAATCCAATGTTTGAGTCTGATTTTTGCTAAGTAGCATATCTACAACATTAATTCCTGGATCTGCATTTTTTGATTCTTGTTTACCTTCAATCTCTTTTTCAGTCATATTTTCATCTCATTCTAGGGGAAAATCTGTATTACATTTAGAACATTTGCCCCTTCTTCCTCTGTAGCCATCATGATAATATTCTATGATGATCTCATCACAATTATCACAGACAATATCTGATGTATTCATACCTATGATTCCCATCCAATCTATTTAGATATAATGATGAAGGTTTAAGGAGTGTGATTATTTTCTATTCATTGTGAGATTAGGTTCAAGATCATCTAATGAATTCATTCAACTATTAAATAAAAAAAATGAATCAATTCAAAAAGCATACCTTCCAAAAATGATTGATTTTACAAAAATGATCAATGTCAAAGTCATGATGGGGGATTCTACGATCATTGAGCAGAAAACATTTGATCCAAAATTGGTTTCAAATTATTTTCAAAAAATTAATGATTCTCTTAAAGAATGGTCTGTACAAGATGTATCAATTACCAACAATCAAGATGTCCGAAGAATTTTCACAAAATTTGAGATTAAAGAAGGAAGTTACTTGCTGTCAGGGCATTTGTCATTACAGTTCCATGTTTTATTATACTACAAACCAGTTCAGAGAGTAATTGATTGTCAAAAAGAACTGTCTGAAATTGTAGATGTGGCAAAAAATAAACAAGAACAATTTTCAGATAATAGTGATCAAATTGTTTTAGACAAATTAAAAGAGATGGGTTACAAAGATTTTGATCACCAGAAATTATTTGAGGTGTTCTATGAAAATGATGAATTTAGAGAAAAAGTTTTTGAAGAAATTCAAAAAGATGCAGGTGTTGATTTTCAAGAAATGTCAGAAAAAAAATCCAAACTTTTTTCTGAACTAGATTCACTGTTAGTTGAAACATATCAAACATCAAATGTGTTAATAGATGATCCTAGATTAGTTGCAGGGGAAGAAGGATGTTTGCTGACACTCGATTTAGAATTTATCAAAAACGGTAACCGTGAGGGGGTGTTTGATCCAAGAAAGATGTCTGATTCTGTAAAAGAAAATATTTTGAAACGATTATCCGAATTAGAAACCGTTATTCAATCTTAATGATAAACCAAGAAACCGGATAATGAGATATTATCTCAAAGGGGAGATCCGGTTCCTGGATATGTTTTTAACGATAATATTTGACTATTTAGCCATTCCTGATAATTTACGCATAAAATTTGACCAAAGATGCAAATTTTGTATAGAAGAAGTCAAATACAGTAAATCAATAGCATCATTTCCAATGGACCCATCATATGATGATATACTTGCAGCAAATTCATTACGAGGGCATGAAATAAGAAAAACACCTCTCATACATTCTCCAACATTCAGCGAGATGACAGGTTCTGACATTTATCTAAAAGCAGAATTTCAACAAAAAACAGGTTCATTTAAAATTCGAGGAGCATATTTTAAAATTAAATCGTTATCTAATGAAGAAAAAAAACACGGGGTTGTTGCAGCATCTGCAGGTAATCATGCACAAGGAGTTGCATTTGCTTCTGCATTAGAGAAAATTCCGTGTACCATTGTAATGCCAAAAAACGCTTCACCAGCTAAAGTGGCTGCAACACGAGGATATGGTGCCAAAGTAATACTTGAAGGGGTGAATTATGACGAGTCCTCATCCAAAGCAAAAGAAATTGCAAAAGAAACTGGTGCTACTATGATACATGCATTTGATGATCCTCAAGTTATAGCAGCACAGGGTGTTATTGGTCTTGAGATTTTAGAAGATTTGAAAGATGTAGATGAAATTTATCTACCTATAGGGGGAGGAGGGTTGGCAGCCGGAGCGTTAATTGCAATTAAAGAAAAAAATCCCCAAATCAAAGTAATAGGGGTTCAGTCAAAGTCATTTCCAGCAATGTATGATTCAGTAAAACAAGGATCAATTACTGCCAGTGGTGGAGAGAGAACAATAGCAGACGGCATTTCAGTGAAAGTGCCAGGGCAATTGACATTTTCAATTATCAAAGAACTCATTGATGAAATAGTCCTAGTTGATGATGTAGAAATAACAAAAGCAATGTTTCTGTTGATGGAACGAATGAAATTTGTAGTAGAGCCAGCAGGGGCTGCAAGCTTGGCATATCTGATTTCTAAAAAACCATCTATCGGAAAAAAAGTTGTTGCAGTATTGGCAGGAGGAAATGTAGACATGTATCTATTAGGACAAATTGTAGACAAGGGTCTTGCAGCCATGGGTCGCTTGCTCAAATTATCAATTATGCTGCCTGATAGACCAGGGGCATTTAAAGAAATAGTTGATGAAATTACTTTGGCTAATGCAAATATCGTAGAAGTGGTTCATGACAGACTGAGTTCTGCAATTAATGCAGGTTCTGCAGGAGTAACATTAAGTTTAGAAACACAAGGAAGGGAGCAAGCTCAATCATTGATTGATGCTTTAAAGGAAAAAAACATCCAGTTTACTTTACTAACTTAAATTACTTGAATTTGTTTTTTGTAAATTTTGAAAGACCTTGTTTTTTCAACTGATCAGATTCTTTCACTACTGAATCATGTTGATTAGATTTGTGTTGTTGAAGTTTATTTTTTAAATCAGGGAATTCATTTGCAAGCATCTTCATTGCATAAATTCCTGCATTACCTGCCTTGTTTATGCCAACAGCCACAACAGGTGAACCAGATGGCATTTCAGTAATGGATAGTAACGAATCTAATCCTCCAAATGCAGAAAATTTTGTATCAGATTTTTTTGGATGTTTATCATTGTAAACAAGTATCGGAACTCCAATTACAGGTATTGTTGTATGAGATGCAATCATTCCGGGTAGATGTGCAGCTCCTCCTGCGCCGGCTATAATTATTTTAAATCCCATTTTTTCTGCATGTTTTGCATATTCTGCCAATCTTGCAGGAGTTCTATGTGCAGAGACAATTTGATCTTCATGTTTAATTTTATACTCATCTAAAATTTCAGCTGCACCTTGCATAATCCTGCTATCTGAACTAGATCCCATGATGATCCCAACCAGAGGTTTTTTGGAATATGCCATGATATTAGAAAAAACTAGCGAGTAATTAACAATTCTATTACAAAAATCAGATAAGTAATTTGGATTATCATTAGATATTTTTAATCCAAAAATTAGCGTTCTTGTAATGTCAAGGATTCTTGGAATTATTGGCGGCGGTCAGTTAGGAATGATGATTGCCGAAGCTGCAAAAAATATGCCAAATGATATATCTGAAATAATTGTATTAGATCCTACTGAAAATTGTCCTGCAGCACAGGTTGGGGCAACACAAATTCTTGCAGATTTTAAGGACAAGAATGCAATAATCGAACTCGCAAACAAATCTGATATCATAACATATGAAATCGAATCAGGAGATAGTGATGTTTTAAAATCTGTTGAAGATAAAGCTGAAATTAATCCTTCACCTGAGACATTAAAAATTATTCAAGATAAATTATTACAAAAATCATTCTTGTCAAAACATAATATCCCTGTTCCAGAATTTATTGAAATACAAAATATTGAGGATGTTAGAAAGGGGTTAGGAAAATTTGGCATCCCTGCAATGCTAAAAGCACGTCGTGATGCATATGACGGTAGAGGAAATTTTAAAATTAATTCTGAAGAGGAAGTCAATATAGCATATGAATATTTCAAAGGGCAACCGCTTCTTTTAGAAAAATTTGTTCCATTCATCAAGGAAGTCTCAGTGATTGCTTCAAGGAACACAAAGGGTCAAATCAAAACATATCCCCTAGTAGAAAATATTCATCATGAAAGTATTTTGAGAGAAACAATTGCCCCGGCTAGAGTTTCTAAAAATATATCAAACAAAGCTGAACAGATAGCAGAAAAGACAATGTCTGTACTAAAAGGTGCAGGGATTTTTGGAATAGAGATGTTTGTTACTAAAAATGAGGATGTTGTAATTAATGAAATAGCCCCAAGAGTTCATAATTCGGGCCATCATACCTTACAATCTAGTGACACATCTCAATTTGAACAGCATTTAAGAGCAATTTTAGGATTAGAATTAGGAAGTACAAAACTAATTCATAATTCAGTGATGTACAATATTTTGGGTGATGAAAGTTTTACGGGAGAATATTTGCCTCCAAACATTACTGATTCAGGAGTATATTTGAAAATGTATGGTAAAAAGATCTCAAAACCTTTGCGCAAATTGGGGCATGTCAATATTGTAGGGATTAATGGTGAAACTATTGACGAGTTATTAGAGAAATTACAATCGCTAAAACCCAAAATGATTGTTAAGCCATCCAATTAGATTTATTAATTGAGGAGAAAGAAACTGTTTATGGCTTTAACACCTGCATTGATAATTACAGGAATTGCTATTGCATTACTGGTAATCTATGGAATGGATGTCATTGTAGGATATAGTACAGATACCGGTGAAGGATTCATTCCATTTGATCATAAAGTAAGAGGCATGGGACTTGGGCTTCCTGCATTAATTTTACCAATTATTGCATATTTCATTTCAAGAAAGGAATCATCAAAATCTCTTGGAATTATGATAATTATTGCAGGTATTTTGATACTAATAGGAGGGGCAGTTGTAATTGGAAACGCAGACGCAATGGAAGAAACATCTGGTCGAAGCATACTCTCTGAAACAATACCATTAATCATAGCAGGTCTAGTTCAAATTGGATTAGGCATACTTAAAATCAAAAAATCCTAAAAGATTAAACATGCCAACTTGTGCAAAATGTGAAAATGATGTGAACAAAGTTTATGATTGTGATCACACAGATTTTGAAGAATACTGTGTAGAATGTTATACAGAATTACATTATTACTTGACGGAGAGTGAATAATCTCATGTTGACTGATAAAGATATTGCAATTTACGCTTTAGGAAAAACTGAAGGGGTTCATTCCATAGCTGAAACGCTGGGAAAGGGGCTAGATGACGAAAAATATATTGAATCCTGGAACAAAACAATGAAACTATTAGGCATTGAGATGCCATTAAAAGAGCTAGAAAAGATCTATAATGAATTTGCAAAAAAGATGGAAGATCTCGTAAATTCTGAAAACATAAAACCTGAAAAACCTTCAACAAGTTAGATGAAAGCAATTATTTTAGCAGGAGGACGAGGTAAAAGATTAAGACCAATTACAGATTATGTTCCAAAACCCCTTATTCCAATAAAAAATATACCTATAATTGAATGGCAATTAAAATATCTTAAAAAATTTGGAATTGATGAAGTAATTATCTGCACAGGATACAAACAAGAAATGATTGAAAGTCATTTGAATGCAAAAAAAATTGGAATCAAAATAAAATATTCCATTGAAAATACGCCATTGGGGACAGGAGGTGCAATCAAAAAAGCTGGTAAACTGATCAAAGACAAATCATTTTTTGTGATTAATGGAGATACAATAACTAACATTGATTTGAGAAAATTATCTACTCAATTGAATTCAATTGCATCAGTAGAATTAAGAACAAACTTTGGTGTTTTAGAAACAAAAGACGATAAAATTATAAAATTTAAAGAGAAAAAAGAAATTTCTAATCTATGGATGAATGCCGGAATTTACCATCTACAAAAAAACATACTTTTGGATTTACCTGCTAAAGGAGATATTGAAAAAACTGTTTTCCCAGATTATGCAAAAAAAGGAAAACTACACATTGTAAAATTTAAAGATGTAAAATGGTATTCTGTGGATTCTTTTAAAGATATGGAAGAATGTGCTTTAGAAGTAGATAAAATAATCAAATGAAGTTTAGATTTTTATGCACCAGTTCTATGTAAGGTGACCATACAATACGCCAATTCTTCTACAAAAGATTCATCCTTGCTGATAGAAGCATATTTTGTTGCATCATTCCAAAAGGTTGTCTTTTCCTCTTGTTTTTCTGAGAATGTATGTTGGCTCAATGATTTTGATTCCCATATCATCTGATAATCTTCCGCCTCAATCAAAATTAACCTATTACTAAAACAGTTATACCAACAATACTAGTCGCTAAATGCCCATTCCTAGGCTCATTCATGTTATAGTTTTTGGCATGATATTTGATTTTAGAATCTAAGATTCCTTTTCTTCAATTTTTTTGATTTCTTTTTCTATTTTTTGGATATTCTTGTTCCAAATTCCAATATATTTTTCTATTTTTTCAAGCTCTTTAGAATCAGAATTAGTGTTAATCAAAGACTCTCTTTTTTCTAAATGTTGATTTAATCTCTTTTTAGAATCATCTAATTTTTTGTATTGAAATTCCAAGACCTTTTTTGTGATAAAATTCATAGATATTCAACTACTGTTGTTTAAATTAGAATATTGAACTTAAGAGTATTGTTTATTCTCCAAAAAGTTTAGAATTTCTACTTACAATTATAAATCTGTACTTAATGTTTTCAATGCAAAATTTCCACACTTTGGACATCTATGTTTTTTTAATAATTCCGTATGAGTTTGAATAGATTTTTTAGAATACGTGATATGTTCTCCACAATCTATACACACGCCAGGTATGTCTCCTTTTGGAATCATGTCTTTCTAAATTCTGTGTTAACTTAAGCATATTGCCATGATATATCAAACAGATACACTAGAATATCCAAAAGACATACTATTTTCATGCGTATAGCATGTAGTTTAGGCTCTTTACTTTCAATAAATGAGGTATTACAATGCTCAGAAATTATCTCAAAAACAAATACAGACACCATTTGGGTACCTGAAACCTGGGGGATGGAGAATTTTTCAATATTAGGAGCAGTTTCGGCAAAGACGACCAAACAAAAAATAGGCTCATCAATCATCAACATCTTTTCCAGAAGTCCATCCACTATTGCCATGGGTGCAGCAACTGTGGATTCATTATCTAATGGAAGATTGATCATAGGACTCGGAACTAGCAGCATACCTATTGTAGAATTCTTTCATGGTTACAAATTTGAAAGACCTTTACAGAGAATGAAAGAATATGTGGAAATAATTCGGCTAATACTGTCTGGAAAACAAGTAAATTATGATGGAAAAATTTTCAAGTTAAATAATTTTACATTACTGATAAAACCACAAAGAGATAAAATCCCAATTTATCTTGCTGCAATAAATCAAAAAATGGTAGATTTGGCATGGGGTGTTGGAGATGGTGTGATTTTTTATCTAAGACCATTAAATGAAATGAAACAAACAATTTCCAAAATGCAATCAAAGAAAAAAATTGATGTCACATGCCAATTGATCACTTGCGTTTCTGAAGATTCAGAAAAAGCAATTGAACGTGCTAAAAAGACAATTGCATTTTATATTTCAGTAGGAGACATCTATAGAGAATTTTTAGCAAAAAATGGATTTCAAAATGAAACGTCTGATATTTATGGTGAATTCAAAAAGTCAGGATTCAAATCAAACCATGAATTAGTGACAGATTCTATGCTTCGATCTCTGGCAATATCTGGAACATCTGATGAATGCAAAAATCAATTGACAGATTTTGTAAATGCCGGAATTAACCAGCCCATCTTGCAATTTAATCCCATAGGAGATACAATGGATTCTTTCAAATTATTTAAAAAAACATTTTTGGATGAGTAATATGAACAAAGTAGGAATAGTAGGACATGGCATTACACCTTTTTCTAAAGAAGATCAAAAAATTGAGTCAGTTTTGTTAGATTCTGCAAAAGAACTTTTTAGAAACAATTCTGAAATTAATCGGGATGAGATAGATGCAGTATTAGTATCAACAAATAACAATTCAAAATACCTGTCCCCTATTCTCTCTGAAATGGCAGGCATTCAACCCAAAATAGCCCATACAATTGAGAGTCTATGTAATTCAGGCACAAATTCCATAGTATCAGCATATTCTTACATTGCGTCAGGTTTGGCAGACATGATACTCGTTACAGGGGCTGAAAGGTACGACAGTCCTGGACAGATATTAGAATGGGATAATTCTCGTGGAGAATACAAGCATCCTGTTTTTTGGGCATCAATATTTTCAAAATCATACAAGCGAAAATTTTCAATTTCTGATGAACAGTTAGCAATTGTTTCTGTAAAAAATCACAAACAAGCAAAAGAAAATCCAAATGCTTTATCAAAAAAGACATACACAATTGAAGAGGTAGTAAATTCCAGAAAACTTACAGAAGATCTCAGATTATTAGATTGTTCAAGACCCTGTACGGGAAGTGCATCCATAATTTTAGCATCAGAAGAAAAAGCAATACAAGTAACAGACAAACCAATATGGATTACGGGGATTGGTCAAAAAACTACTTCTGCAGGTTTTACTAAGAATAGTTCATTTAGTTCAATGGAGTCAACTAAACTTGCAGGTCAAACAGCACTGAAAATGTCAAATAAAAACCCCATAGATGTAGATGTTGCAGAAATTCATGACGCATTTTCTGTTTGCGAACCTATGGCATTAGAGTCATTAGGATTTTCAGCAGAAGGATATGGGATGAAAATGATTGAAGAATTACACAATACAAATAATTTTAAAATAAATCCCCGAGGAGGATTGATTGGTTCAGGTCATCCATTAGGAGCAACTGGAATAGCACAAACAATAGAAATCACACAACAACTCCAAGGAAATGCAGGTAAAAGACAAGTTGATAAGCCTAAAACAGGATTAGTTCACAACATGTCTGCTGCGGCGACATCTTCGACAGTATTGGTTTTAGAGACATGAATTTTGAATCAAAATTAAATGAAGGACTATTTTGCATTCCAGAATGTGCAGAATGTAAAAAAATTGTATGGCCTCCATCAGAACTTTGTAACCATTGTTTTGGAAAAGTTTTGTTAAAAAAAGGACCTTTTGTGGGTAAAATTATAGAATTTTCACGACAAAATGAAGAGTACTTCTGTTTGGTGGAATTTGAAGATGCAATTAGGATCATGGCAAAAATCCCTAAAATTCCCAACATAGGACAATCAGTGGAAATATCAAAATGCGGCATTAGTAATGGAAATTACTTTTTTCATGTTATTTGAATTCTGTATAGATGTAGGGTGTTTCAACATCTTGATCAAATGTCCAGATTGTAGGTAATGATACAGTGTCAATTACTTTTAGATCATGTTTTTCAATTAATGAACTCCATCCACCATTTTCTAAATTCTCAGATAGCTGACGTTTTGTATTGGTTCCTGCAAATACAATTCCCGTATCTTTTTTCAGATTTTCAATTGAATTAATCTTATCAATAATGCTTGTAGCTAAAACATCTCCCCCCATTTGTGCTAGTCCTCCGATAAAAAATATTGGGTTTTTGAGATTCAAAGAAGAGTAATCAAATTCCAGGGCATCATAACATATAGGATTAAAATTTTGTTTTGTAGACGTGCAAATAATATTTTGTAATTCAACTAACACATCATCAATTTCAATACTGTGGGAGTTTAGTCCAACAATATTTCCACAATATGCTATACGTCCATCTCCTGAGCCAATATCAACTAATTCAGAATAACCTAATTTTTTAGCTAACAAAGTCATGATAAATGCAGACATAATCCATGTTGGGTAAAATGGTTGACAGCTTGAACCGTGTTTTATGCTGTTTAACCAGTAATCATTAATGTCCCCCTCATAGACTGTGCATAAAATTCCATCAATTTCTTGCTCGTAATGGTTATGATAAATTGGATTTTTAAGTGCAAAATCATGAAGATGTTTTAAATCTTTAAGATCAATTTGAAATTTTTTTGAAATTTCTGTTGGTATTACCTCTTGAATATGGGAATTTCCCTCATATGATTTTGCAAATATCTGTTTAACATGAATTAAATTCTTTCCAAGTTCATCTTGCATGGTATTTTCTATGAATGGGGTTTGATAAACTCGTTTATTTTGGGATTTTTTTGAGGTCAAAAAAGCAATTTCTTGCTCTATTTTTTTTAATTGGTTAACTGTGTCAGTTTGAAGGATTTTGATATCCAGTATTTCTTTTTCAGTAGGATCCATCATCAATTCAAAATCCAAATGTTTCAACATAGTCAAATTCAAATCTCGTCGTTCCAGAAGATTTTCAAGGATTAATTCATTTGAAGACATCAAAAAATACATCGTTTTTAGATTTTAAAATGTTAAGATGAAAATGACTTGTACATGTTATTTTGTTGAGTTATTGTATAATTACCTACTTTACTATATGTAATAGAAGAACAAAATGCCATTGAGAAGGAAATTACAATCATTAACCCTTACAAAACAAAAGAATTATGAAAAATCAATACTAAATCAAAAAGTAGCGAGAACACGTAGACAGAGAGGGTATCAATGGGAGGACACAATAGTGAAAAGATTCAACAGTGCAGAAAATTGGAAAGCATTCAGATTAGGTTCACCCAGTATTGCCTTACCTGATGTTCTAGCTGTAAATACAGAAAATAGCACCATATTTACAATTGAGGCAAAATCTGGAACTAGTACATCATTGCCTGTGCCTGCAGATCAAATTGAGCGTTGCTTAGAATGGATTAAGACTTTTGACATTTACAAAAAAAGAAAAGTTCTGTTGGCATTCAAATTTTTATCAAAAAAACGAATTGGTGTTGGAGAATATGAAAATAGGGAATTACGAGAATATTTCAAAATATGGGATGAATCCCTAGCCATAACAGACTGTGTTTGTACATATGAAGGCAAATTTTTTACAAAAATTGAAGGGGTTCGAAAGGAAATTTTCCTCAAAGAATGCAAAATGCCATTTAAAACAAAACAACGAACTAGTGCCTAACTTGAAAGCATCTTCAAATCGTTTTTAAGGATAAGATGTCATGTAACAGTATGTCTGAAGACAGAACTAATATTGAATCTACTGAAAAAATTACAGAATCTCTGTTAGAGACAGTCTCTGATGCGGAAGTAAATTCAAGAATAAGTTTTGAAGAGTTTACAGATGAGAGAATTTTGATCAGTCATGATGCATTTGGGAAAAAACAAATGAAGATCAAAGTCTTAGAAGTTTCTGATGAAAATCCAGTATTAAAATGGAAGTTCGGAGATCGTGTTAAAGTAACAAAAATTTTGGTTACAATAAAACACCTTACAACTCAACAGGTGGAAGAAGCAGAATTTGATATTGAATCCATTGAAAGAGAATTAGCTGAAAAGCGTCATTACTCCTCCACCAACAGGTGGATCCCAGCAGATGATATCAAAAATGGTTATGTGGTAGGTTCAAAACATACCAGATTAATCAGTGACGCTTCAGCACTTGACTATATCGTATTTTAGATCATAAATTACATCCAACATGATTAATTTTTACCTGAAAACATTATAAACAAAAGATATTGAAAAATATCATGAGTTCAAAAGAATTTGATGTCAACGGAACGGATTACAAAATTGTAATAACTGAACAGGTAATTGGCCACGTAAACAACTTGAAAAATCTATACAATGCAGCATACGAAGATCCTGAAAGTTTTGAAGATGTTAGTTCTGAAATTTCAACCACAATTAATGAAATTGCAAGTACTGTTGAACCAGAGCCTGAAGACAGCGATTTGGATGGACTCATCCAAGAAATAATTAAAGCAGTGGATAATAAAGCAGAAGAAATCAAAAAAGAACTAGAGGGTAAACCTGCAAAAAAGTCAAAATCTAAAAAATAATCTCATTTTGACCTTAAACTCATAAAAAATTGGTGGATAAATTATATTCTAAATCAAACAACCCATATCATGTCAAAAAGCTGTGAATGTGGAATTTGTGGCCATCATAATGAATCAGAATGCTTGCAAAAAGAATGCAAATGCTGTTTAAATTTTCATGAAAGATCTGGTCCTAAACGAAAATAATTATTTTAAAACCTAATTATCATCATAACAACTGCATTTTTTTGTCATATGTCTATTACATCCAAAAATTTTATGATCACGACATCCACAAATAATACATTTTTTTCCATCAGTCATAATTGCTCTATTAAAGCCTCCATGCTTTCAATCATCTTGTTGTCTTCTAGTGCTTCAATTATTATAAATCTCATATTTTTTATTCGATAAACATCATCAGAGTATAAAGGAGCCATAGTTTCAATCTCTTTTTCAAAGAAATAATTTTCCAAATAGTGATTTAATTTGGATTTTAATTTTTTGAAATCAGATAATGGGATCTTGTATTCATCAATATTATTTGTGGCTACTTTTATGAATCCATTAATTTTTAGCATTTCTTTCTTGATATTTTCAAGATCCCCGGGTTTGTCTTGAAGTTCCTTGAGAAAATAGTATGATTCTACCGTTTGTGAAAGGATTTTCTTCAAATGTTCACTATAAGAGACCATAATTTCAGTTAAGATATATCCAATCTAAAGTTTAGCAAAAATAGCTTAACTAGAACAATTTTTACAGGATTTCCTTTAAATTATCACTGATAATCTGTAATTACGATGCAAGGTGATGCTTATCTCAAATGTATTGATCCACAGTGTGGTTTAGAGTATCCAATTGAAAACGCAAATGTTCAATGTGAGAAAGGGCACATGTTAGATGTAAAATACAAAAACAAACCCCCATCATCACTCAAAGAAGTTTTTTACAAAAGAAGGGATTATGAAGGTAGTATTTTCAATGAAAGTGGGGTTTGGAGATTTAGAGACTTGCTAAATTTTTGTCAAATAAATACAGAAGATATGGAAGAATGTTCAAAATATCTTGTATCTCTTGATGGAGCAGAAGGCAGACAATCAAAACCATATCACATGTCAAAAGCTGCAGAATTTGTGGGGATTTCAAATAATAATTTATGGTTACAACCTGAAGGATACAATCCAAGTGGTTCGTTCAAAGATAATGGTATGGCAACAGCTGTAACTCATGCAAAAATGATTGGTGCAAAGAAAATTGTTTGTGCATCTACAGGAAATACATCTGCATCAGCAGGAATGTTTGCGGCAAATGAGGGAATGAATTGTGATGTGTATATTCCTGCAGGGCAAATAGCTCCAGGAAAACTTAGTCAAGCATATCAATTTGGAGCACAAATCGTAGAAGTTGATGGAAATTTTGATGATGCATTAAAACAATCTCTAGAGGATGCACAAAATCATGATGGATATACTGTAAACTCTATTAACCCATTTAGAATTGAAGGACAAAAAACAATACCGTTTAGAGCATTAGAATATTTACATTGGGAAGTTCCTGATTGGATCGTTTATCCAGGAGGGGCATTAGGAAACACATCCAGTTGCGGTAAAGCATTAATGGAATTATATGAATGGGGATGGATTAAAAAAATTCCAAGAATTGCAGTAGTTAATTCAGAAGGTGCAAGTACGTTATCTGATTTGTATAATGGTAAATTTGAAGGGGAAGAACTAAGATGGAATAAAGGAAACCCAAATACTGAACTAATTACTAGATACTATGATCATTTGGATAAAGAAGGACTAAAACCAAAAACTAAGGCAACCGCAATACAAATTGGAAGGCCTGCAAATATTTTGAAAGGTTTACGGGCATTGGAATTTACAAATGGTGTTGTAACTACAGTTTCAGATTCTGAAATGTTAGACGGTATGTCAGTAGTAGGTCTAAATGGATTTGATTGTGAGATGGCATCAGGAGCATCAGTAGTAGGAATTAAGAAATTAATCGAAGCAGACGTCATTAAAAAAGACGATGTAGTCGTAGGGATTCTGACAGGTAGACAAAAAGACGCCATGATCCCAGTAGACTATCATAGGAATCCTGAGAACAGATTTGCAATTCCACCTAAAAATTAGCCTTGTTTTTGAGCTCGGGAAATTTTTACATCTTAAGAGTTAAATCCATGTTTTATAAAACAAATACAACCAAAAGATGGTGCAAAATAACTAAATGAGTAGATGTGTTTCTAAGAGGTTTGTGAGGGTAGTAGCTTGGTAGAATTGTGGTTAGAGCTTACTGCATTAGCATCGTTAATTGGGCTATCTGGTTTTTTTAGTGGATTAGAAGTTTCATTGGTTGGTACAAGTCAAGCCACTGTAGAACAACTAGTAAAAGAGAAAAGACGTGGAGCTAAAGCACTTCAAAAACTCAAATCAAATCCAGGTTGGATGATGTCAGCAGTAAACCTGGGCAACAACCTAGTGAATATTGGTTCATCTGCGTTAGCTACGGTAGTTGCAATTAAACTATTTGGTGATAATGGGCTTGGAATTGCCATTGGAATTATGACCTTTTTGATAATAATTTTTGGAGAAGTAACTCCCAAAACATATTGTAATGCTAATGCAACTAAAGTTGCACTTCGTTCAAGTGGTATTCTACTAATGTTCAGTTATGCTACTTACCCGATAGTGTGGATATTGGAGAGGATCACCCGTGTAATGATCAAAATAACTGGAAGTGATTATTATCCACCAGCATTAACTGAAAATGAAATCAGGGGGATTATTGATCAAGGACATAGAGATGAAGCATTAGAAAGCCAAGAACGAGATCTATTACACAGAGCATTAGAATTTGATGATACCGTAATTCGTGCAGTAATGACTCCAAGAATAAAAATGCAAACACTTCCGGCTAAGATGTTGTTGTTTGAGGCACTTCCAATAATTAATCAAAACTCACATTCTAGAATTCCAATTTATGATGAAACACATGACGACATAGTAGGATTTATTCATGTAAGAGATGTGCTCAGAGAGCTTGAATCAGATAACCGGATGAAGACATTAGAGCAAATTTCGAGAACCCCTGTTTTTGTATCTCAAGAAAAAAGGGTTACTTCATTACTAAGAGAAATGAAAGGTAGAAAAACACACATGGCAATCGTGATAGATGAGCATGGAGGAGTTGAGGGATTAGTAACATTAGAAGATCTTATCGAAGAGATTCTTGGAGACATTGAAGACGAAACAGACTCTCCTCAATCCATCAAGTATCATTCAATAGATAAAGATACGATTATTACAACAGGCGATATTGAAATTGAAGAAATTAATGAAATTTTTAAATCAGAATTACCAGAAGGGGATGATTATAGTACGCTAAATGGGTTGTTACATGAAAAATTACAAGACATCCCTCAAGAAGGAGATAAATTAGAATTAGAAAAACTAAGAATAGTTGTTGAGAAAGTCGTAAAGAACCTACCAGTGAAAATAAGAATTGAACGAATTAAAAAGTAAATTATTTTGCAAAATGCTTTTGTAATTTTTCTTTTTTCTCTTTCATGTGAAAAATAGATTCCGTATGTGCAAATGCTTCAGAATAGGATTTTCCAAACAGCATTGCTTGCATTAACATATGATTTTCAGGAATCACGATACCTGTTTGGTCATCAGAATACATCATTTGTACAGTATCTCCAATAGATGCGGTCATGTTTGCATGAATGTGTATCATGTTAGTATCAGTAAAATTGAAGCCCATGTTCTGAGCAAAATCTCGGATATCCTTTGTTCCCTTTGCAGTCCACAAAGTTGCAACTCCAAATTCATTTGTAAATATGTCATGAATTTCAGAGGGTTTGGGGGCAACATCATTGAATCTAATGTCCATAATATGCAAATGCATTTGTCTAGTTGGAACTTTGATTGCACGGACGTATAGGGGAGCATCTTTTCCAAAATACAGTTTAACATCATCACCATGATGAGGTTTCTCAGTCATCTCAATTGTATCAGTTATTTTTTTTCTGTTTGTTCAATATCTGCCCATCGTCTGACAAGTGTTACATCAAATCTAACTAATTGATCATCGAATTTGTCACGAAGTGGTTCAAGAATTCTTCCCATACCTGTAACATTACAACTTCCCTGCATTACATGATATTTTCCTAAAGCTTGATCATAATTTGCTCTAGAATTAAACAACAAATCTGATACTGCTTCTGAACCCATGGTGGACTCACCTCCTTGATAAATTGCAGGTATGTTTTTTGGTTCATAGAGATTTTTTTTATTTTTATAACCTTGTCCTCCAGGAGCAGCATCTATTACTAAATCTGATTTATCTAATGCAGATTCAATAGAACCTGAAATTTTATAATTTGAGAAAGCATCGAATTTTGATTCTGGAACATAAACATCAAGTCCTTTAGATATTGCCTCTTCAACTTTTTCATCTGGAGAATACTTTCCAACTCCAACAACTGTGATTTCTGGATCATCTTTTAGAAAAGAAACTATTCTACTGCCAATGGAGCCATATCCATTAACAAATACACGCTTCATAAAATTGATATTATGAACCCATTTATTTAGATTAGTTTAGAATAAACACGCTTATTTTTGCACAATTTCAGAAAAAAATATGAATTGTTTTGTATGTTCAAAGAAGAAAAAAGATTTTGAAGTATGGCATAACAAAACAGTAATAGCAGCTACATACGATTCAGAATTTCAAAATGATGAACAAATACAAAAAATGTCCAACAAATCCATAATTTGTCATGACTGTATGCAATCAATCAAAAACAAAGTTGATGAAAAGAGGAAATAAATTCAAAATTTGGTCAACACCCTTAAGTTGATTATCTACTGTAATCAGTCATGGTAAAATCATTAGGAGACTATAATAAAGAAAAGTCATCCTCAGCAGATACAAAAAACATCAAATGGACACAAAAAAACCCTAATGAACCTGAAAAATCAAAAAACAAAAAGAAATCAAAAAAGATTTCTCCAACAAACATCATATATTCAGATAAAATAACTGATGAGCAAATAGATAAAAGAATTTTTAAAGTTGATAAAAAACAGGATTCAGAAAAATCAAAAAATAGATCATCTGGTAAAAAATTTCAAAAATCCTCTGTTTCAAACTGCATAATAAAACCAGAATTTAAAAGGCCTGGCAGATAATAATACTAAAATTAAACAATACTCTTAAGTTCATCACAATTTCAAATTATTTATGGATGATGAAAAATTCTTTATTTGTAAAAATTGTGGTTCAGAGTTTCCATCAAAAGAAGTTAGACTTTATTGTAAAGTATGCAAATCTAATTTAGATAAAACAGGTAACTTGCCAAAGATATAGACATACAAAAATCATTATAATTGTAACAGTTAGTGCATTAACATGTCTTCATTCATGAAAATATCTATTGCTATTGTAACAATCGCATTCATCATAGTGTTTGTCACCCTTTAAACATTGAATTTTGGTAATTGTGGCTAGGCTTTTCCTTAATTTTAAAACAATGCGAGTCCAGGCTGAGAAATTTGATTGATCCTATTTGGAATTTTTTTCATTATGATAGGTTCCATTACGGATAAAAAATTAGCCAATTTTCGATTCCAAAAAAACAACAACACATGGAAAATTATACCTGAATGGATCTAGGTAAAACATAGTTTTTCCATCTTGAATATGGGAAACAGGTGTGTAATAGTATTGTAAAATGAAATATTTACAAGCTATAGCATTTGCCCTGATATTAGGTTCCATTATGGCAGCATCAACATATGGTACCCAAAATGCATCCGCAATGGAACACAGTGCAATCATAGAAAAGATGATTCAAGTGGACAAAAAACTATCTGATTTGAACAACATCGATGCAGAATTTAATGAATTAATGATGAGTAAAATTTCATTTAAAATTAATGAAGTAAAAAATACACTATTAGACATTAACAATGAAAATGATGTTAATAATGAAATGTACGTCTATCTTTCAAAAAACTATGCAAAAGTATTTGAAAAATACCAAAATAACATTAAAGAATATCAAAAAGAGAATGGGTTAACAATACAAGAAAAGAAACTTGTTTCAGAAGTATTTAAAAATAAATCAATTTTTGAAGTTATTGAATCACAACAAAATGCCAAAAAGACAGAAAGTAAATTAATTGAAACCGCAGTTAAAGAAACAAAAGCCAAGAAAGATTATCAAACACTAGTAAACAAAATCGGCATAAAACTTGCAACAAATGCAAATGGAAATAAAGTTGAAAAAATGCACCATAAGTTAGCAATCAAAGAAATTATTGATTCGAAAAAATGGGAAATTGCAATGCCTGCAATTGACAGAGTGATAACCCAAACACATGATGATGGAACTAAAGAAAAATTAAAAATAATTAAGACAAAGATAGAACAAATTCTAGAGAAAAGAGAAAAACAGAACAAACAAGAGCAAATATTTTCACTGAAAAATAATGGGAATATAGTCAATATAGAATCAATTCAATTTAGTTCAAATGAAATAGGATTTGGAGAAATTACTGATCAGATTAGCGAAGAAGACATCATCTCATCATTAAGGGATACAGAAGAGGTTATTTCGGAATTTGAATCAAAGCAGAGTTCAGAGTTTATAGAAAAATTAGATCCGATTAATGTTATTGAGCCAATATTCGATATAATATTGACAGAATCTCTTGAAGACGTAGAAGAAATTTCAGAAGAAGACGATGATGATCTTGAAAAAGAAAGAGAGAAGCAAAGAAAAGATGCTCGTGAAAAGAAAAGCAATCATAATTCAGACAAATCTAAATCCGAATGACAAACCAAGTAATGACAAACCAAGTAATGACAAACCAAGTAATGACAAACCAAGTAATGACAAACCAAGTAATGACAAAAAAGGAAAAAACTAGTTTATCCCTAATAACCGTCTGAAATACACGGTACCAATCTCCATATTTCGATAACATATTTTTTATTTTATTTATTTGTGGAAACCTGACGATACAAACAGGTGGACAAATTGATCATCATGGACCTTAGAACAAAAGACTAAATGTATCAAAAAAACTTTTAGAAATATTGATTCATGGACCCTCTCTTGCCATAGGAGCTATAATTGCATCCATAGCAATAATCATTGCATTTCTAGGATTTGATAGCATATCTAATCAAAAGGAACTTGTAATAGAACCCACACCTATTATTCAGCAAGCAGGACCTGCAAAAATTACAATTAACACATTCATAGACAATGGCTCACCAATACTTGGAAATCCAAATGCCCCAGTTACATTAATTGAATTTGGTGATTATCAATGCCATTTTTGTAATGTTTTCTTTCATTCAACTGAAGAGAATATTTTGAAAAATTATGTTGAAACAGGAAAAGTCAAAATGATATTCAAAGATTACAACATTATTGGTCCAGATTCGGTAAATGCATCTCATGGAGCTCATTGTGCCAATGATCAAGGGTTGTTTTGGGAATACCATGATATTTTGTATTCAAATTGGACTGGTGAAAATAACGGATGGGCATCATCTGAGAATCTTGGAAGATTTGCACAGGATATAGGGTTGGACATGAATGTGTGGTCTGAATGTATGATAAATGGAACACATTCCCAGATAATACTTGCAAGTAATGAAGATGCAAGGAGTTTAGAATTGACTGGAACCCCCGCATTTTTTGTGATTGGGCCAGATGGAAAAACTACAAGATTGTTTGGAGCTCAACCTTTTGAAACATTTGAAAAAGTTTTTGAAAACGAATTGAAAAAATAGTCTGTTGCGATCAATTTATTCATGAATTGTCAAAAAAAGTATGGAAATTTCCTTCCTAGTTATTTAGAATTTACCCAATATCCTTAAATGTACAAACTCGGAGCCAAGCTTATGGCAGCAGGTATAGACGATATTGCAATATACATTCCCAGATTGTATATCGATGCAGCTGATTTTGCAAAAAACAGAGGATTAGACCCAGTAAAATTGCAAAAGGGTCTAGGAGTTTCTCAAATGGCAATCGTAGATGCAAATCAAGACCCTGCATGTCTTGCAGCAAATGCATGTTTGCGAATTATGCAAAAAAATAAACTTTCACCAGAAGATATCGGCAGGTTGTATGTTTCAACAGAATCAGCATTTGATGAATCAAAGGCAATGAACTCATATGTTATTGGCATGTTAGAACAAGTTTACGGTCAGGGAGCATTTGAACATTGTGGGGGAGTGGAAACTAAATTTGCTTGCGTAAGTGGTTCTTATGCACTTTATGATAATACAAATTGGATTAGGGCAGGGGAAGCAGAAGGAAAACATGCACTTGTGGTAGTTTCAGATATTGCAAAATACGACATGGGGTCTAGTGGAGAAATGACTCAAGGTGCAGGCGCAGTAGTCATGTTATTGAATGATGACCCAAGATTATTAGCATTTGATCCTAAAGTAACATCCACATCAATTAAAGACGAATATGACTTTTACAGACCTTTTGGAAAAGAAACACCCATTGTTCATGGGCAATATTCTAATTTACTATACATGATTCAAGTCAGGAAAGCACTGGAAGCATACAAGAAAAAAGTAATTTCGTCAGGATTAATCAAAATTGAACCTGGTGAAACAATTCTCGATCATATGGATTACATCAACATGCACTTGCCATACAGCAACATGGGTAAGAAAGCTTTAGCATATTTAGTCAGACATGAATGGAGACAGCTTCCACGTTGGAAGAAAATATTACAAGAAATAGGGATTGAAGAACCTAGACCAAAAGATCCACGTGGTACAATTGAATCTGTGTTAGGAGATGAAGAATTTATGGCAAAAGATCATGAATTTACAAAATTGTTTACAAAGACTCAGGCATACCAAGAAGTTTATGAATCCAAACTATCTAGTTCACTTATTGCATCAAGTATGATTGGTAATTTGTACACGGCATCACTTTACTTAGGATTTAGAAGCAGTTTGGAATTTGAATATCAAAAAGGAATTGATTTGGAAGGAAAAAGAGTAGGATTTGGATCTTATGGGAGTGGTAGTAGTGCGATGGTGTTCAGCGGTGTTATCCAACCATCTTACAAAGAAATGGTAAAGGATATGAATTTAGAAGCAGAGATAGGTGAAAGAAAGCGATTGACATGGGACGAATATGAAGAATTACACGAAAACAAACTAACCCCAGAAGAATCAATGGTTCATTCAAAGAAGGAATTTGTTTTAGTACATATAGATACTGAAAAAGAGTCCAGAGGCGAAAGACGTTACATTTACAATGAATAATGGACGAAGAGTCAAACCCAATCAAAGATTATTTGTTTGAATATATCGAAAATTCAGAAACAATTCCCAAATTAATTATTGAAAAAAAATTCGATGAGATCATTCAAGAGATCACAACAAACTGTTATGATAAAGTAATCTCCATAGGAGAAAAAGACGAAGCAGTAGGAGTTTTAGCTACAGGACTATTACATTATCTACTTACAAACGCCTTGATCAATAGTCAAAGAAAGATAGAATATAATGAAAATGAGATAGACATTGTAATTCCAGATATCAAAACATTGGAAAAAGATCCAAAAAAAACATTGTTAATTTGCATACCGAAATCATCAGATGCTACAATAATTAATAAAAAAATCATAGATTTGGAAAAAATCCAACCAGAAACAGACAACATTTGGCTAGTGTTATCAGAAAATATTCAAACACAAAAAAAATCATTTGTACTGAAAAAAGAAAATAATTCATTTTCCAAAATAATCTTTGAGATTGCAAAATTTAGCAATGTCGGGGGTTCAAATAAATTCAAAATTTTACGAGTATAAAGTACCAGATTAGGGCACTATGGACATTCAATAGTAATTAGACAATTTATGTCAAATTATTATTGTGAATTTTATCAATATGTTGAGACATTTTTTCTTTGTCTTCAAAGACAGACTCACAATATGGGCATTTACTTTCTTGAGACATGACTTTATAATGTGTGTTAAATATTTAACAACTTCGAATTTTCATAACTAGGTATTATCATAAATGAAAAAGGCATATTAGTATAGAAAAATATTGAATATATCAGTAGATTGTATCGATTCCAAAGGTAGAAAATTATTTTAACACAGTCTTAAAATCAATATTCTTTTTGAAAATTCTATTTAGAGATTGATCACTCATATCTTTGATAAATGGGATTGAACCCAACACCTTAACTCCAGTAAGATTTTGCAAGTCTTTAGTCAAGTCTTTGATAGGATAACCACTATCAAAATCATTAATGATAATTCCTTTGATTGGAATTTTGTATTTTTCACACATCTTTACTGTCATTATAGTATGATTGACTGTTCCAACTTTACTTCTAGTTACAATTATTGTTGGAATTTTCATTTCTTTAATTAAATTCGTAATGTAATAGTCTTTGAGAATAGGAGTCATGATTCCACCCATTCCCTCCACTAGAATTATGTCATGAAGTTTTGTTAATTTTTCAAAACTAGACAGAATGGTAGAAACTTTGGGTTTTGTTTTCAGTTTTTTCCATGCTGTGTATGGAGATGCCGGAATTGGAAAGAATTGAGGATTTACTAAATTTTCAGGATCACATGCATGTGCAGCACGGGATAGAATTTCAACGTCTTCGGATTTGTAGCCTTTTTTTTGTGCAGAACCTGCTGCAAATGGCTTCATTATGCCAACATCTATATCCATTTTTCGAAGTACAACTGCAAGTCCTGCAGTGATGTATGTTTTTCCAACATCAGTATCCGTTCCTGCTATAAAGAGAGATTTCAACAAAGACTATTCATAATTATTCATTGATTAATTCATCGGTTAATTATTAAGATCTGAAACTATACAAAATCCGTTGAAAAGTTCCGTCTGGCATCCAAATACTCAGATGAAAGAATGGGATTCTTTTGATAAAATTGTAAAAGCCAAAGGAGTGTGGTTAACAGATTCAAAAGGTCATAAAATGATGGATGCCGTTGCATCCATGTGGTGTAACGTATGGGGACATTCAAACCCACAACTAATCAAAGCCATTAATCAACAAAGCAAAAAACTCCAACATTCATCACAGTTTAACCTAACAACTGAGCCTGCAGAAGAACTTGCAGATAGTCTTGTAAAGATTTCACCAGGAATGCACAAGGTGTTTTATTCAGATAATGGTTCATCTGCAATGGAAATTGCAATCAAAATAGCATTACAGTATTGGAAAAATATTGGTAACAAAAAGAAAACAGAAATTGCTACAATTGAAAATGGATATCATGGAGATACATTTGGAGCAATGTCTGTAGGATATGTTCCAGAATTTTTTGGTAAATTTAAAAAACAATTATTTTCAACGATACAATTTACAGTTCCAAACAAATACAAAATGCCAAATGGATTTACCTTAGCAGACTACCAAAATCAATGTTTAGATAAAATTGAAAAAGGGTTTTCTAAAAAAGACAACATTGCAGCATTTGTAATGGAGAGTGGTGCACAAGTTGCAGGGGGAGTCATAATTTATCCTAAAGGATTTCAGAAAAAGATAAGTCAACTATGTAAAAAACATGATGTGTTATTTGTATTGGACGAGATAGCAACTGGATTTGGCAGACTAGGATCAATGGTACAATATGAAGAACAAAAAAGCATTCCAGATATTGTTGCATATGGAAAAATGTTAACTGGCGGATATCTGACAATGGCTGCAACTTTAACAAATAAGAAAATTTATGATTCATTTTTGGGAGAATTTAATGATTGGAAGCATCTATTCCACGGACATACGTACACTGGAAATCCAATTGCGGCGGCAGTAGCAAATGAGAATCTCAAAATGTACAAGAAAAATAACTTGATTAAAAAAATTCAAAAGATATCTAAAGTGTTTGAAAAATTCTATGATGAAATTTCAGAAATAGATATCGTAGGAGATATCAGACACAAAGGAATGCTGATGGGAATTGAACTAGTCAAGGATAAAAAAAGAAAAACTCCAATTTCACCAAAAAAATCAATTAACAAAATATTTTTTGATGAAGGAAAAAAGAACGGAATCTATCTTAGAACATTAGGGAACATAGTAATGCTTGTTCCTCCGCTGGCAATATCAGAATCTGAGTTAGAATTACTCCTAAAAAGGACGATTCTTACCATCAAATCTGCTAAATCAAAGGTATCTTGACTGTTAACCCCCATACAGGTTTAGGGTTAACCATTCCACTAATGTTATAAAATAGAATTATTTCAATAAAATTATGAGTGCTTTAGAATTCATTAAAGAATGTCAAGAGAAAGTATTTTCAGGAAATCACATATCATCTGAGGAGGCAAAAAAATTACTAAACATACCTGAAGAAAATCTTAAAGATTTGGCAAGATGTGCTAATGAGATTACTAGAGATTTCAATGGGGACAAAGTGGATGTTGAACAATTAAACAATATTAAAAAAAATGCATGCAGCGAGGATTGTACATTTTGTGGACAGTCAGCATTTTTTGATACAGGAATTGAGTCATATCAATTACCAACACCAGAAGAGGTAGTAAGCAAGGCAAAAAAAGCTAAAGAAGAAGGTGCAGAATCATACTGTCTTGTAGCAGCATGGAGAGAGCCATCTACTAGAGATTTTCAAAAGGTTTGTAAAATTATCACAGAGATTAATGACAAAGTTGGTATTAGTGTAGAGTGCAGTTTAGGATTTTTAACCAAAGATCAAGCAAAAAAACTAAAAGAACTCAAAGTAAAAAGATACAACCATAATTTAGAGACAGCAAAATCAAAGTTTTCTGAAATATGCACTACTCACACATATGAAGATAGATTAAAGACTCTAGGAATTGCACGTGATGCAGGCCTGGAGTTATGTACTGGCGGAATCATAGGTCTTGGGGAAACAAGAGAACAGAGACTAGAGCTAACATTGGAGCTGGCAAGACTGTATCCAGAGGAAGTGACAATTAACATTCTAGTACCAGTTCCAGGAACTCCGTTGGAATTGCAAGCAGACTTGCCAAATTCCGAAATCGTCAGAATGTTTTCGGTAATTAGATTCCTATTACCTGAATCAGTTATCAAAATTTCTGGCGGTCGTGAAACAAATCTTGATGATTCTGGAGAAGAATTGCTTCAGAGTGGGGCAAACGGAATTATTACTGCAGGGTACTTGACCATGGGAGGAAATGAGGCTGCAAAAGACCGAGAAATGATTGAAAAAATTGGCCTCCAAGCATAAACTAAATTTTGTAGATTCTGAATTAGAAATTCTAAAAGAAAAAAACCTTTATCGAGAAATGAGATATGGAATTTCCAAAGGCTCAAAAATAACTATCAACAACAGCCAACTTCTTAACTTATGTTCAAACGATTATCTAGGGATTCCTGTCACAAAAATTCAAATCAAGCAACTTCAATCAAGTTCAAGATTAGTATCAGGAAACGATGAATCCTATAAGAAATTAGAAGATGTACTTGCAAAGCACAAATCACAGCAAAGTAGTCTAATTTATCCAACAGGGTACATGGCAAATTTAGGAGCAATTTCAGCTATTGCAAAGAAGGGGGATTTAATTCTCAGTGATGAACTAAATCATGCAAGCATAATTGAGTCATGTAAATTATCAGATGCCAAAGTGTCAATTTACAAACATAATGATATGACAGATATGAATAAAAAATTAAAACAAAAAGGAAGAAACAAGTTCATTATTACTGAAGGGATTTTCAGTATGGATGGAGATTTATCATCATTAAAACAAATCACTGAAATTTCAGAGAAATCAGATGCAATAACAATTGTTGATGATGCTCATGGGGATTTTGTCATCGGTAATGACGGAAAAGGAACTCCAGAATACTTCAATGTATCAAAAAAAGTAGATTTGTACGTTAGCAGTTTGAGTAAAGGGCTAGGATCATTTGGAGGATACATTGCATCTCAGAGTAATGTTGTTGATTTGTGTATCAATAAATCAAAATCGTTTATCTACACATCAGCATTGCCTTCCTTTTTGGTAGAGTATTCATTTAAAAGATTTGAATCTGACAGAGAAAGACAAAAGAAAAAACTAGAAAAAAATACAAAGCAGATCATAAAAGGTCTTAAAGAAATAGGATATGAAATAAACTCTCATTCACAAATAATTCCCATCATAATTGGAAACGAAAAAACAGCTATGGACTTTGGTAAATTTTTGTTCGATAATGGGGTATATGCACAGCCAATCCGATTCCCCACAGTTCCAAAGAACAAGGCCAGATTAAGAATTTCAGTTACTGCATGGTTGTCAGGCAGGGAAATTGAAAAAACTCTAAATATTTTTGAAAAGGCATATAGTAAATTCCACAGCTAACGCATAGCATCAAAGCCACCAATTGCGGGAGAGCCAATTATCACAGCAAGTGCTACTATAACACCTAAAACAATTCCAACAATGATGAATCTCTTATTCATGTTCAAAATAGAGATATCCCAGTTAAAAAGGGATTGAATTAGCATAAGGAAAAGATTTGGAAGAATCCTTTAAAGGAAAAATAGAAATGCTACAGTATGGCAGAAGTCACAATTTTGATTGCATTACTTGCAGGTCTTAGTTCTTTTATTGCTCCATGTATTTTACCAATGATTCCAGCATTTCTTGCATACATATCCGGAACAACTGTAACGGAATTGGGTTCAAAAAACGGCACAGTTCTTTCGATTAAAAGAGCAAACATAATTCTAAATACAATATTTTTTGTTTTAGGATTTTCAATCATATTTTCAATATTAGGTGTAATAATCAACAGTGTTCTTTCAAACACTGCCGGCGAATTTGTTGAATCCCTTAACATGATAGGTGGAGTCATCATTGTAGCATTTGGAGTATTTTTGTTGTTGTCTACAAAAATTCGTTCATTAAATGTAGAAAAAAAATTCTTTCCAAAAAATTCAAAGTCAAGTTATCCAATGTCGTTTGTATTTGGTTTAGCGTTTGCAGTAGGATGGACACCATGTGTAGGTCCAATATTGGGTACAATTCTGACTTTGGCGGCAACAACTCCTTCTGTTTCATTTAGCTTGCTACTATCATATTCATTGGGATTAGGTATCCCATTTCTTCTAATGGGTATTTTTTTCTCAAGAGCAACAAGAGTAATTCGTTCAATGTCCAAACATCTAAAATATTACAACATAGTTTTAGGATCATTCATAATTATTTTAGGGGTTTTAGTGTTTACGAATCAACTTGCATATATTGCAAATTTTCCACTTCTTAACGAATTGGTGTTAGTAGGGTGATTCAATGAATTCAGAGATAAAGGCAGGATTAATTTTTGGAGTCATTATTGTAGTAGGATTAGTTGTGGTAGGAATGATTTTTTCATCCCTTGATCAAAAAGTAGAGTCTAATACAGTCTTTGAAGATGTAAGCTCTCTTTCGAATATTGATAAATCAAAATTCAAAAAGGCACCAAAATTAGTTGGAATTGCAAATTATCTAAACACAACACCAGAAAAATTAAGTGAAGAGATAAAAGGAAAAGTTGTTTTGTATGATATTTGGACATATAGTTGTATTAACTGCGTTAGAACACTACCATACATTACAGCATGGAATGACAAATATTCTGATCAAGGATTATTAATTGTTGGAATTCATTCACCAGAATTTGAATTTGAAAAAAACCCCGACAATGTAAGAATGGCTGTTGAAAAATATGGAATTGATTATCCTGTTGTGATGGACAATGATATGAAAACTTGGAAAGCTTTTGAAAACAGATATTGGCCAAGAAAATACATTGCAGACCATGAAGGATTTCTAAGATATGATCACATAGGGGAAGGAGGATATCAAGAAACTGAAAAGATTATTCAGCAATTACTAAAAGAAAGAGCTGCAGCGATAGGAATAACAGTAGATTCAACATCATCACTTGTAGATATTGAAGAATTTCAGCATTCAATGTTTAGAACACCTGAATTGTATTTTGGTTACAAGTTTGCACAAAATAGAAATCAATTAGGAAGTGATGAAGGATTTCAACCGGGAAGAATTGTTTCGTATTCTGAACCAAACAACATAGATTTACACAAGTTCTATCCAATTGGAGATTGGAAAAATTATGAGGACAGTATGGAATTAGTCTCAGATACAGGTTCTATTAAATTACTATATAATGCAAAAGAAGTGAACATAGTAACTGAGAACAATGCAGATCTAGAAATACTTCTAGACGGAAAACCATTATCAATAGAATATTCAGGAAAGGACATCACAGACGACAATATCCTTAGAGTCGCAGAAGCTGGATTGTACAATATTATTTCTAGTAATGCCAGTGCATCACATTTAATGGAGATTAATGTGAAGGGCAAAGGATTTCAGATTTTCACATTTACCTTTGGATAGTGTAACTGTATAGTATTGTAACTCCAGTTACACCACCTAGAGTGACAAATCTGTTTAAAACAAAAAATTCAATGAGATTATGAACTAAAGTATGATCAGCAATTCTTGGAATAAAACTGACGGGGTTAGTATATCTCAAAAAGTAATGGGCAGAGTAAAGCCTGATGAACCATTAAAAAACAAGATCGATTTTGCTCAAAAAAAATTACAATTTCAAATTTCTAAATTGGAAGGAATTAACGAAAAATTAAAGAAAAAACATGATATGATTTTTGAAAAAATAGTAAATGCACAAAGAAACAACAAACCAAGTTATGCTCAAGCATATGCAGGAGAATTAACTCAAGTTAGAAAAATGAAGAACATGGTAAGCGGAGCAAAACTATCCATGGAGCAAGTTAAACTTAGACTAGACACAGTTTCAGAATTAGGAGATGTAGTAGTTACACTCAGTCCATGCATGGCAATCATTAAAGGATTGAGTCCATCATTGAGCGGAATTATGCCAGAAGCAAATGCTTCAATGCAAGACTTGTCACAAATTCTCGGTGATGTAATGTCAGGTTCATCAGTAGGAATAGGAGACAGTATGAGCACGGTACCTGAATCAAATGCGGATACATTAGCAATTCTAGAAGAAGCACACAGTGTGATTGCAGGACAAACGAAATCCTCGATTCCAGATGTTCCAGATTCACTCAAACGACAAATTGTTGAGAAAAAAACAGATGTCTTCATCTAGAAATTATTTAGATTTCTTTTTACTTTTTTGAATTAAAATTTTCTTTATACGAGATATTGTCGGATAACTGTATCCACGTCTACGGTAATTTGCAATCATCATTTTCCAATTTTTTAATCTCCATTGAGCTTGTTCGGTAGTAACTGAATGAACCTCTTTCTGAATGATGCTTTTTCTTCCAACCTTGAGTGTACCAGCATCTTTTGCAGACCATCTATTTTTTGCAAATTTCAGACCAGATAGAATCTCCTTTATGGGCATTTCTTTGAAATATTCTTTGAGTTTTTTTAATTCAACATCTGTAGGTTTTTTTGAAATGGATAATTCTATTGTAGGTTTTACCATGATGAATTAGTTACACCATACTTTAAGAGAATCTTGCTAAAGGAGATTTAACAAAACATGATCATTTTTGATAATGTTATTGTAGCAAACATTTAATGTAAAATTACAACTAATATAGCGATGAAAGAACTAGTCTTGAGTCTAATATTTTTATCATTGATTCCTATTTCATTTGCTCAAGAATATCCGGAACTACAGGTAAAAGTTGAGACTATAGCTGATAACCTAACCATCCCGTGGAGCATAGACTGGTTACCTGATGGAACCATCTTATTTACAGAAAGAAATGGAAATCTTAGAATAATTCAGAATGGAATATTGTTGCAAGAACCACTTTTATCATTAAATGTCGGGGGGGTCGAGGGAGGAATGTTGGGAATGACAGTTGATCCTGATTATTCAGAAAACAATTACATCTACTTGTATTACACTTACAATGAACTTTTAACAACAAAAAATAAACTAGTTCGCTATCAATTTTTAGACGGATCTTTAATTGAAGACAAAATATTGATTGATGGGATTCCAGGAGGACCGTTTCATGACGGAGGAAGAATACAATTTGGCCCAGATGGAAAACTATATGTTACAACAGGAGAAGCAGGACTTCCGGATTTATCACAAGATTTGAATTCGTTGGGAGGAAAAATTCTAAGAATCAATTCAGATGGTACAATTCCACATGATAACCCATGGAAAAATTCTCCTGTTTATTCTATGGGACATAGGAATCCGCAAGGAATTGATTGGGACAAATCAGGAAATTTGGTTGCTACAGAGCATGGTCCATCAGGGTGGAGAGGTGTGGCTCATGACGAAATTAATAAAATAATTGCAGGAGGGAATTACGGTTGGCCAGATATTATAGGAGATGAAAAAAAAGAAAATCTATTAAATCCAATTTTGCATTCAGGGAAAGATACATGGGCACCATCAGGAGCTGAATTCTACAATAGCAATAAAATTCCACAATGGGAAGGAAAATATTTTTTTGCAGCATTGCGTGGAAGTCATCTTCATATGATTGAGTTTGATTTACAAAATAATTCAGTTATATCTCATGAAAAATTATTTCAAGATGAATTTGGACGGATAAGAGATGTGCAGACAGGTCCTGATGGATTTTTGTATATTCTTACTAGCAATCAAGACGGGAGAGGAACACCAAAAATAAACGATGATAAAATTCTAAGAATAACACCAATTGATTACAAGATACCATCAATAAATTATACATTGAATGAATCAAACTCAATTGATTCTGGGGAACCTAGAGGATACGTGATGGAACTTTATGCGTTTGTAGGAGTAGGGATGGTTGGAATTATAATTGGTTTTATCGTAATTAAAAAAATAAAGAGTAGAGAAAAGAAATAGGTTTCAATAGAGAACATTAGCAGTTTATTGGAATGTTTGAATTTTTACAGATTGTCATATACATTCCGAATCCGATTATAATTGCAGCAAAAGCGGCCAATGGAACTAGGAGAAAAAAATTGGTTTTACGACCCATAACAACGTTCAATACATTAACTATAAAATTGTGAGTGTTACTCAACTGTGATAGTAAATATTCCAACAGTTTTTGGATCTTGCAACTGTGTTACCATACTTCTAGGTAACAAATCAGAGGCCTTGTCACATTTTACTGCCAATGTTCTAGGACAGATAAAATCACTTTTTCTAATAACAATATCTTCAGTATGGGTTAAGATAAGATCAGGATGACCTTGTCCCTCAATAACAAAGTCATTATCACCTACTTTGATTGAAAAAGTCACTTTAGACTCGATGTTTTTGAGTTTGTTTTTTAATTCTTCAGGCAAGTCAGCACAACTATATTTTGCATTAACACCTACAATACAATCTCCCTGAGGGGTCAAGTGAGATTCTTTGGTAATCTCTATTGTTTTTTGATGATTAGAACGAATATTTTCATGACCTGAAAATTCAATTTCAAATTTCATAAATCCATCATAAATTCAGTTTCAAATTAAGGTTTGATTAATAAAATTTCAAAGTACATAGGCTCCGATCAAAGTAACAATTACTCTCAATAATGGGCATGGTTTAAATTGAATAATCAAAGCATTGCAATCAAATGCTTCCTGCACAACAAGGTTATGATAGAGCAATTACAGTATTCTCACCAGACGGTCGACTATACCAAGTTGAATATGCTATTGAAACGGTAAGAAGAGGAACAATAGCTGTCGGCATAAAATGTAAAGATGGAATTATTATTGCAGTTGAAGAGAAGCCAAGAAAATTACAAATTTCAGATACTGCTCAAAAGATTTTCCAAATAGATGATCATGTAGGAGTAGCCGCGGCAGGATATATTCCAGATGCAAGAAGTCAAGTAGACAATGCAAGATTCTTTTCTCAAAGTAACAAAATGATTTATGATGAACCAGTAGAAGTTGAAACCATTGCTAAGCATTTAGCTGATCAATGTCAACAATATACACAATATGCAGGGGTAAGACCTTATGGTGTTGCACTAATTCTTGGAGGAGTTGTCAACAACACACCACAATTGTATCTAACTGATCCTAGTGGGACATACATTTCTTATGATGCAATTGCAATTGGTTCCGGTTCTGATCAAGTAACAGACTTTTTAGAAAAAACATACAAAGAAGATCTTTCACTTGATGATGCTGCAGTATTAGCTTCTGCAGGAATTTATCTTTCAAGTGAAGACAAAGAGGGAACAAGCCATATCAGAATGGCACATATCAAAAAAGAAACTGGATTGTATGAATTGGTTCCAGAAGAACAAATTACAAAATATGCTAATGATGCAAAAGAGAAATACCCTCACGAACAAAAATAATTATTCCGAACATAGCTGTGAGATTAAATTACGTTGAAATTATCTGTTGCAATTCCTCAGTCTGCATTATCAGATGAATCATTAAAAATCGACAAGACAAGAAAGATTTCAGTTCTAGCAAGAGCATGTGCAATTTTTAAAGTCGATACAATCTACATCTATCAAGAAGGAAGTAACAAATCAGATGGAGGATTAATGGCAATGATTCTAAAATATTTAGAAACACCACAGTTTTTGAGAAGAAGGTTATTCCCTAAGATGAATGATTTAAAATTTGCAGGAGTGTTACATCCATTAAAAATTCCTAGCCACATCACACCGGTGAACTCTAAAAAAATCAAGACTGGCGACATTAGAGAAGGAATCGTAGTTAGCATAAAGGGGAAAAAGTTTGTAGATGTTGGAATTAATCAATTAGTTCAGTACTATGGAAGCACTTCTACTGGGAAAAGAGTTACTGTCAGATTCAAAGAAGGATACCCCAAACTATCGATCAAGGATATTGACAAAAGTGAAGTTCCAACATATTGGGGATATTCAGTAAAAGAAAGAGCAAATTTGTTTTCAGTGTTATCAGAATGGAAAGGAAATATTATTTTGACATCAAGAAAAGGAAAACCAATATCAACTGAACAACTAATAAAATATGCAAAATCAGATGAGCCAACCCTTGTCGTGTTTGGTTCTCCTGAAAAAGGCATTCACGAAATCATAGGAGGGAGAATGAACAAAGTGCAAAACGCTAAATCATTAAACTTTTTTCCAAACCAAGCTACTGAAACAGTACGTCTAGAAGAAGCACTTCTCGGTACTTTAGCAATAATTAATGCTCAAAGTTAGTGATAATATGGCTGAAAGAAAAAATTTCTTATTATTGGCAATTGGGTTTGGAGTTATAGGGATCATCATTGGAGGATATACAATTTGGAATTCAGTCTCAGAATTATTTTCCCCTTAACAAAATAGGCACAGTTGGTTAACCAGATTTTTTTTAGTGGTTAACGATATCTCACATGGTTTAATAGAGGGAATTCGATGATTCGATTTAATCATGGGAGCTCGAAAAAGACATCAACCACGTAGAGGAAGTCTTGCATACTCACCTAGAGTTCGTGCAAGAAGCATGGAGGCAAGGATTCGGGCTTGGCCAAGACTTTCTGCTACAGATGAACCAAAAATTTTAGCACATTGTGGATTCAAAGCAGGATGTGTACAGATTGTCAGCATTGATGATCGTGACAAAGTTCCTAATGCAGGAAAACAACTAGTCAGTTTAGGAACAGTGTTAGTAACACCACCAGTTCTAATTTTAGGGATCAGAGGTTATTCTAAAGATCATGATGGCAAACATGCAGAATTTGATGTTTATGCAGAAGATATTCCAAAAAGCATTGCAAAAGAAATTACAATTAAAAATACCGCAGGATCAGTGGAGAACGCAGAATCAAGATTAAGAAAAATTAAAGAGATTTATGCAATTGTTGCAGTATCACCAAGAGCTGCAGGATTAGAAATGAAGAAACCATATATTTTTGAAGCAATGGTAAGTGGCGGAGATATTGAAAAACAATTTGCTCATGTTAAAGAATTACTAGGAAAAGAAATTAAAATTGAACAAATTTTTGAAACTGGTGCAACAGTAGATGTTGCAGCAATTACAAAAGGTCACGGATGGCAAGGAGTTATGCGAAGATGGAATGTCAAGAAGAAGCAGCACAAATCAAGAAAAACTGTCAGAGAAGTGGGTTCATTAGGTCCAATCTCACCACAGAGTGTCATGTATACAGTTCCAAGAGCAGGTCAAACAGGATTCCATCAAAGAGTAGAATATGATAAAAGAATTATGATAATGGGTAATACAGAATCAGACAAAATTAAAATTAATCCAGATGGAGGATACAAACACTTTGGTCTAGTCAAAGGAGATTTCATTATTCTGAAAGGCTCAGTTCCAGGAACTTACAAGAGATTGATTAAACTAAGAACACAGATTAGAAATGCGCCAGTCAAAGTGGCCAAACCAAACATTTTGGAGGTAGTAGTATAATGAAAACAACAGCATATACAACTACTGGAACAAAAGACACCGAAGTAGAACTTCCAATAATTTTCTCAACTCCATTTAGAAGAGAGTTAATTCACAAAGCTTTCACCAACTTAACATCACACAAATTCCAAAGACAGGGAAGAAAGCCAATGGCAGGTATGGATGTGGTTGCAGACTCTAACGATCCTCCTACAGGACAAGGCGTATCTCGTGTAGCAAGAATGCAAGGTGGTGGAGGTGGAAGACAGGGGCAAGGAGCAGAAGTAGCATCCACTAGAGGTGGAAGACAAGCACATCCACCAATTGTAGAGAAGGCAATTTACAAAAAATTAAACAAAAAAGAAAACAAACTGGCACTATGCTCTGCAATTGCAGCTACTGCATCAAAAAATCTTGTAGAATCAAGAGGTCACAAAATTGAAGGTATAGAATCATTCCCAATCATAGTTTCAGATGACATAGAATCTATTTCCAAAACAAGTGAAATTATCAAAGTTATGGATTCGTTGAAATTATCACAGGATGTTAAAAGATTGAACTCAAGAAAACCACGTTCTGGTCAATCAAGACTTAGGGGAAGAACCAAAAAAATAGGAAAAAGTGTTTTATTTGTAACTGGAGATTCTTCCAATTTGTCAAAAGCAACAGGATCAATACCAGGTGTAGAAGTAAGAAATGTTAAAGAATTAAGTGTACTAGATTTAGCACCAGGCTCTGATCCTATCAGATTAACAGTATATTCCAAATCTGCAATAGAAGAGATTGGGAAAATCAAATCAACACATCTAGAAGTAATGGTGAAAACACAATGAATGTAGATCAAGCAATGAAAATAATCATCAAACCATACATTACAGAGAAAACCTTTGCAATGGTTGAAAATGAGAGCAAAATTTGTTTCATAGTAGAGATTTCAGCTAACAAATCAGAAATTTCAGAAGCAGTAAAAACACTTTACAAAGAAAATGTCAAAAAAGTAAACACTGCAAGAACAATTTACGGCAAAAAAGCTTTTGTTCAGTTTGAAAACACCGAAAAAGCCAGAGACCTGGCAACAAAGATAGGAATGCTATAATATGGACCATAAAACTCGAAGACTAACAGAGGAGATAAGAAATGGTTAAAGAATTTTTATACAGAGGCATTCCAAAAGAGGAATTAGAGAATCTATCATTAGAAAAATTATTCCTATTATTCAATTCAAGACAAAGGCGATCACTTACTAGAGGAATTACAGACGGTAAAAGAAAATTAATTGAAGAGATAAAGTCTGCAAAAGCAGGAAAATTAAAAAACCCAATTAAAACTCATGTCAGAGATTTAATTGTTCTACCATACATGGTTGGTGTTACAGTAAACGTATTTTCAGGAAAGGAATTCCAACCTGTTGCATTGACAACAGAAATGATTGGACATTATTTGGGAGAATATGTAATAACAAACAAGAGAGTTTCACACGGTGCCCCAGGTGTTGGCGCATCAAGATCCAGTCTCTACGTGCCACTAAAGTGATCATTATGGGTAGATTCGATTACGCTTTCCAAAATTATGACCCAACTAGACATGTACGTTCTTCATTGAGAGAGAAAGACATCTCACACAAACATGCACGTGAAGTTGCAGTGTCAATTAAAGGTCTATCAATTGAAAAAGCACGTGATTATCTTATTGCAGTAATAGATGAGAAAAGAGCAGTTCCATTTAGAAGATATAAAAATCAAGTCGGGCATAGACCAGACCCTGGTGTAATGTCCGGACGTTATCCACAAAAAACAGCAAAAGAGTTTATCAAAGTTTTAGATAATTTGGAATCCAACGCAGAATACAAAGGAATGGATTTAGATAGATTAAGAATTGTAAATGCTACTGTTCACAAAGGAGTGATTGTAAAAAGATTCATACCAAGAGCAATGGGAAGAGCAACTCCAAAGAACAATGTTTTAACTCACGTAGAATTGGTGGCAAAGGAGATTTAGAAATGTCAGCAGTAAAAAACGTAATCAAAGATAACTACAACATGATGCTACTCAAAGACTATCTGAGAGAGGCAATTAAAGATGCAGGTTTCTCACACGCAGAAATTTCAAAAACACCAGTAGGAACTAGAGTTGCATTACATGTAACAAGACCGGGAATTGTAATCGGTAGAAAAGGTTCAGGTATCAGAGCATTAACGGATAAACTTGCATCAGACTTTGGATTAAAGAACCCACAAATTTCAGTAGTTGAAATTGAAAAACCAGAACTTGCACCAAGTGTAATGTGTAATAGAATGGCATCACATCTTGAAAGAGGGACTGCATTTAGAAGAGCAACTATGTGGACTTTGAAACAAATAATGGAAGGGGGTGCAATGGGAGTTCAAATCACAATTTCAGGAAAACTTAGAGGTGACCGTTCAGCATTTGAAAAGCACACTCAGGGAATTTTACCAAGAGCAGGTCATCATGCAGAAATTGTTGTGGATGAAGATATTGCACATGTACAGACAGCAATGGGGTTAATCGGAATTAGAATTAGAATTGCAAGAAAAGAAAGACTCATTCCAGAATTTGAGATGAGAACAGAGAAATCCAGAAAAGAAAGAGAAGCAGCAGCTGGTAAAATAAAAGTTGAAGAAATTGAAGTAGAGGGAGCAAAAATTGAAGTTATAAAAGTAAAAGGTAAAGCGGACAAAGCAAAATCAGAATCTGAAAGAATTGCACTTGAAGCAAAGAAGATGGAGGAACTTGAAACATTAGAAGAAGAGGAGGGTCAAATGAAATGACCAGACTTAGCATGAAGACAATTAAACAATTAAACGAAAAAGACCTCAAGAGTAAAGTTCAAGAAACACGTACTGAACTGGCCAAACTAAGAATTGACGGATCTAAAGGAACGTTGAGAAAAGAGAGCGGTAAACTAAAACCACTACGTCATGATATTGCAAGAATGTTAACAAGATTAAATGAATTGAGGAGAGAGAAATGATTACTGCAGATAACATAGTTTCACATGAATTTATCGGACTACACACCGAAATTATACAGTCAACTAACCCTCAAGTAGTAGGATTAAATGGAAGAATTATCAATGAAACAAAATCAATGTTTTCAATAAACACAGAAAAGGGCGTAAAATCAATAGCAAAATCTACCAACAGTTGGAAATTTTCAATTGGAGGAAAAGAAATTGTTATTGCAGGCTCAAAAATTACAAAAAGACCATTCGATAGAATTGGAGGAAAAGCATGACTCAAAATATAGGATTAAAAGTTAAAGAGCCAACTAGAGAATGTGAAGATAAACATTGTCCATTCCATGGCGGTTTATCAGTAAGAGGAAAACTGTTTGACGGTAAAGTAACCGGAAGCAAGGCAAGACAAACAATCACCTTACAAAAAGATGCCCCCCTTTACTTTAGCAAATTTAAGAGATATGCAAGAGGAACAAGTACAATTCATGCACACGTCCCAAGTTGTATCGATGTTGAAACAGGAGATCACGTTCTAACCGCAGAATGCAGACCAATATCAAAATCTGTTTCATATGTAGTTGTGGAGGTTAAAGCATAATGGCAAAGCAAGCAGGCAAAGGAGTAGAAGAATTTCGACCATATGTAACCAAAGTAATTCCAATTGGAGCAAATATTGTATGTGCAGATAACTCAGGTGCTAAAATTTTAGAAGTAATTAATGTACCAAGACATCACACTAGATCATCAAGACTTGCATCAGCATCAGTTGGTGATTTTTGTAATGTTGTAGTAAAGAAAGGTCCTGCAGAACTTAGAAAACAAGTTTATGGTGCAGTGATCATCAGACAAAAATATGCAGTTCGTAGATTAAACGGTGTAAGAGTTTGTTTTGAAGATAATGCAGCAGTACTCATCACTCCAGAAGGAGAAACGAAAGGAACAGACATCAAAGGACCAGTAGCTGCAGAAGCCTCAGAGAAATGGCCAAGAGTAGCTAACTTGGCATCAATGGTGGTATAAAAAATGAAACCAACTAAAATGCGCAATCAAATGATTTACCAAGCAACATTCCAAACAAAAAATAAACAACTTGGAAGTGCACTCTCTAAAGATCTTCGTAAAAAATATGGAAAAAGAAGTGTCAGAGTGGTCGAAGGTGACAGCGTCACAATTCTGAGAGGCGAATTCAAAGGAGTTGATGGTAAAGTATCAAACGTATCTACAGAAAAAAGCAGTGTTGCAATTGAAGGGGTTAAAAAAGAAAAAACTAAAGGAGATAAATTTGATGTTTACATTCACACATCTAATCTAGTTGTCACTTCACTTAACAGTGAAGATAAATGGAGAATTTCTAAATTAGAAGGAAAGGATCCACGAAAACAACCAAAAACAACTAAAACTGAAACTAAATCAGACCCAGCTAAAGAAGCCCCTAAAGAAACAAAAGTAGCAGATAATGCCAAAAAAGAAGGAGATAAAGAATAATGGTAAGCATATCAGGAAGTAAAAAACTCAAACGTCAAATGGCCCCACAGTTCTGGGGAATCACTAGAAAAGACAAGAGGTTCGTAATTACTGTAAAACCAGGCCCACACAAAAAGAACCATTCAGTTCCAACAGCAGTATTCCTCAGAGACATGCTAAACATTGTCACAAGTTTAAGAGAAGCAAAATCTGCAATTTATTCTGGCAGAGTAAAGATTGACGGAGTTGTAAGAAAATCACTTCATCATGCAATTGGATTAATGGATGTTATAGAACTACAAGATGTTTCAGACATTTATCGTCTAGTTCCAACTGAAGAGAAATTACTAAAACCAATTAAGATTAATGAATCAGAAAAATCGAAAAAACTTGTAAGAGTAACAAGTAAAACAACAATCAGCAAAGGAAGACAACAGATTGGATTCCATGATGGTCGTTCAACGATTTCAGATGCTAAAGTAAATGTAGGTGATAGTTGTCTAATACAAATTCCAGATCAAAAAATTATCGAGATCATCAAACTAGAAACAGGTTGTCAAGGTTTAGTTACACGAGGAAACAACGCAGGACAGATTGGAAAAATTGAAACCATTGAAAAAGGAACTTTCATTCTACCTAAAAGAGTCATCTTATCATTAGGAGATAGAAAAATCGAAATACCTGCAGACATTATTATGCCAATTGGAAAAAAGGAGCCAATAATTCAATTAAAGTGATCATATGTCTCAAGTAACAGAATCCCCAATGAAAAAAATCTCTTTAGAGAAAGTTGTTTTAAACATGGGGTTAGGTAAATCCGGCGACGTCATCAATATCGCACAAAAGGCTTTAGAACAAATATCCGGGAAAAAACCATCTACACGAAATGCTAAAGCAGCATATAGAGACTGGGGAGTTAGAAAAGGAGAACCAATAGGTGTAGCTGTTACAATTAGAGGTGATGACGCAGTAGCATTATTGAAAAGATTGTTAGAAGCTAAAGGAAACACAGTAAACGGAAAATCATTTGATAATTTTGGTAATTTTTCATTTGGAATTAACGAACACATAGACATACCAGATGTAAAATACGATCCTCAAATAGGAATTTTAGGTCTTGGGATTTCAATTACATTGACTAGACCAGGATATGGAATTAGAACTAGAAGTAAACATAAAGCAAGAGTAGGTAAAACTCATGTCATCAAAAGTCAAGAGGCAAAGGATTATCTAACAAAAGAATTTGGAGTGACCGTAACATAATGGCAAAAGATAGATCCTACGAAGCAACTGGTAGAAAAAAACATGACTTTGGCAGAGGTTCAAGATGGTGTAAAAGGTGTGGAGATTATACCGCAGTTATTCAAAAATATGATTTAATGTTATGTAGACGATGCTTCAGAGAAGTCGCAACATCTTTAGGGTTCAGGAAAAATAAGTGAGATACTATGCCAGCAACAAACATCTTAGCAAATCTATTTGTCACACTTTACAACAACGAAGCCAGAAGAAAGTCAGACTGCGTAATTCTTCCAACATCAAAGTTAGGAATTGAAGTTTTGAAAACACTTCAGAAAGATGGCTATATTGGAGAATTTGAGCATATTGACGACAAAAGAGGAGGTAAATTCAAAATTAAATTATTAGCAAAAATTAACAAATGTGGAGCAATATCTCCAAGATTCAAAGTCAAAAACGATGAATACAATAATTGGGAACAACAATATTTGCCTGCATATGACAGAGGAATGCTTCTTGTAACAACAAATCAAGGAGTAATGTCCCATCATGAAGCATCACAAAAAGGAATTGGGGGATTTTTGATAGGATATGTCTACTAAACAAATTGAAGAATTCAAAGATCAGGTAGATATTCCTGAAGGGGTGACTGTCACAGTAAACAAACACATGGTATCCTTTGTTGGACCATTAGGAAAAACGCACAAAAGTTTCAGAAACATTCCAATCAACATAGAAGTAAACGAAGGAAAAGTTTTGCTTACAGCAATCAATCAAAAGAAAAAAGACTATGCAATCTTACATACTGCAAGATCAATTATCAGAAATATCTGTGAAGGTCTAGTTACAGGATATACAATTAAAATGAAAGTTGTGTTTTCTCACTTTCCAATTACTGTAAAAGTTGAAGGGAAGAAAATCTTAATTGAAAATTTCCAAGGAGAACGTGCACCAAGAATTACACATAGTGTAGGAAATACCAAAGTAATTCCTAAAGGGGAAGATGTCATTTTAACTGGAGAAGTCTGGACGGACGTTACACAAACTGCAGCTAACATTGAACTAAAATCTAAAGTGAAGAATAAAGATCATAGAGTTTTCTTAGACGGCATCTATTCATTTGAAAAGAATAAAGGTATAGAAAAATAAAATTCAAATTTAACAAATGACCCTTGATCCTGAATTTTCAAAACAAACTACTGATTTAATCCAACAAACATTAGAATTATACAAATCTGCAGGAGCATCTCCAAGAATAGGTGAAACTTGGGAATGTGGCAACATAGGGGATTTTTTGTGTGGATTTTTTGTTGGAGAAATGGTAGGTTCTGCACTTAGTGCATTTCAAATTGTTCATCAAAGAGAACCAACAGCAGATGAACATCTGGAAATTATAGCATTAGTTGAAAGTCATGCAAAAGAAATCAAAGAGTTTTTTGCAAAATTTAACTGAACATTTTATAATTTTGGTCTTTTTTGCATAGTCGCAAAGATTAAATCACTTTTGCCAAGGTCTTAATTTGTGCCTCCCTAGCTCAGCGTGGTAGAGCAACCGGCTGTTAACCGGTTGGTCACCAGTTCAAGTCTGGTGGGAGGCGCTCTTATTTCTAAACTCGAGTTTTGAAATATTTTTTCATATAGATATAATTTAAACAATAGATAAAAATAATCATATTTCTAAATTCGAATTTAGAAATATTGATCGGTTGTTAGTAATTGGTTTACTCTATTAGACAACATAGATCTAATAGATGATCGCACATTAAGAATAATGCAGGAGGTTTACATTGGTCAGAACTAGAAGGGCCAACAGATACTGTGTTGATTGTGGCGCAAGATTAGTGTATTATCCAAGACTATCAAACCCAAAAGCACCAAATGAACACAGAGTACTAGTCTATGCATGTCCAGATTGTACAGATGACTTTGAAAAACCAAAAATGTTTTCAATCAGACGTAATCAAGTAGAGGATCCCTTAGAGACAGTGGAAATTGAAATTACACAATTACAGAAAAAAGCAATAATTGCAAAATAATGGTATAGAAGATAATGTCATATCCAGAGAAAATAAGAAGCAATGTTTGGTTTTTGTTACCAATTTTTTTCGGAGTAATTGGAGGAATAATTGCTTTCTTTATTTTACGTAAAGATGATCCTCGTAAAGCAAAAAATTGTTTGTATTTGGGAATTGCCTTTATGGTTTTTGGAATTATACTAAATTTGTTCATTGGAGCAGCTATTCCTGATTTAGATTCAGGTTTTAATGTGAACATCTAGTAAAAATTAACTTGTTTTTCATGTAAAGATAATCAATATTTCTAAACTCGAATTTAGAAACATTCTAAATTTAGCATGGGAATCATTCCCATTTAGAATCATATAGAACTAGTTTAGAATATTTTCTATGACTGCATCCAGAATGCGAGATAATGTTGAGAGGTGGGTAATTCACGAGGGACTCTCATTTGAAGAAGTAAAAAATCCTGAAAATAATTTTCAAATTCTTGTAAAACATGCAGGACAGTATGGAATACCAATAGACGTGTTTGAACCAAAAGGCCAACCAGGAATTCTAGTGATAGGGGCCAAAGTTGTAATGAAAAATAACCAAATTGCAAGATATTTAGGATTTAGTCCTGAAGAGAAGGAGAAATTTGAGAAAAAAGTGGCAGACTTTTGCTATTCAATTCAGGCAATTAACAAAATCATCACAGAAGATGGAAAACAGAAAATCGGAGTCTATGTTGTTTTAGACGATAAGGAAAACATCAATCAACAAACAATGCTTGAGGCAATAGATAGCGTATCTGAAAAATACGATAAAACAGCTAGATTTTTGTTAAAAACATTTTAAAAAAATAGACGATTTATCAGTTCTACGCGGCTCTTTTATTATAATTTCATAATTATCTAGTATGAAAGCAACAAAATTTACAACGAAACACACAACAATATGTAAACCAAAAGCAGGTTTCATAGAAAGCCAAATTCTCAGATTCAAGGCTTCAAAGAACAAGGTTTTTGTTTTGACAGTTATTGCTAGTTTGATGGTGTTCGTAAAATGAACGCCTTCAATATACTGTTCAGACATTCGACAAAGAATTTTGAGATCAACGTAAACGTAAAGGTCAGCAAACTGCAGCTTGAAAACACTACAAAATTGGAGGCAATTCAGAATTGAACATCCTCAAAATGATAGACGAAATTCTTGAAACATATGAGAATAAGGAGGCCCAATCAAATGAATAATTTCTTTAAAATGATTGGGCTTGCCTTGGCAGTACACTATATCGTAAAAACAGTCCAAAAAGAATTCAAATAGTAAACAAATGACGATGCCCTAAAATTCTGTATTTTAGGGAACATCCATTTTTCAATCATAAAATATCACAGTATGTCACAGACAAATAGAAAGAAATGAGTCACATCACACTAAAAATAGAGGGTTTTGAGTTAAATTTTTCTTCTAAACCCCCCTTATTTCACATCAAATGTGTGTCCAAATGCACAAGCAATTAGTAAAATCAGGATTTAAGCAAAGTAAAACGTGAAAAATTTAGTTCTGCAAATCAGTGAAACCGCAATAAACGAATCATTTGAATCCACAAACGATGTATTTGATCAGTTCAGATTGTTTACATCTAATTTATTTTCACAGATTTTGGAAGGGATTACCATCATGACACAAAATTTTCTAAAATAATAATTTTACAAAATTAAGCCTAGGCGTTAAACCCCCCCTGAAAATTAGCATGTTTAGGCATAATGTGAAATTTTCAAAAATAGGAGTTTTGATGGGGGGTTGAACACTTGTGCCTGGATACAATATGCAACCCTAATTCTACCAAGCTCTCCCAGCTAGACTAGTATGATCTTTTAGAGTCGTGCGTAAAAGCTAAACCCCTCTAATTTAATGAAAAAATAAAGAAAAAATCGGCTTATTTGCCGTGTTTGTTTACTTTGCCTATTTCTGCTTCAACTAAGTTATCAACAGCAACACAAAGATGAGTTATCAAACCATCTTCATCTGTATTTGGAATAATGTTAAAAGATGCAATTGCAATAGCACTTCCATCAGGATCAACGTTTGATTCATCCATGGTAGTAATGACTCCAATTTTGTCATCTTTTACTTCCAATTCATAGTCACTAGGAGAAACATTGTTTCCAGTACTTACAGTTCCAGAAATATCTACTTCAAATGGAGTACCTTCATCAGCACAAAAAGTACCTTCTTCAGGTGCTTTTAGATCTAAAATGTGTGGATGGAAAGTAGCATCATTATGTTCAGATTCATCTCCTCCAAATAGACGTAGTAAACCTACAGTTGCATCACAGTCATCAGCAGAACCTTGTTCAAAACTATCAGAGGCACATTTGTGAGTTGTAATAGCTAGTACGTTAGAGGCACCAGCTGTCAAAACACCATATCCAAATGCACCTGCAGAACCATCTTGAGGGATTTCTGCACCAGTCTCAATTTCTACTTTAAAGCCATCATCAATTACTTTGACTTCTGCTTTTTCGATATCGAGATGAGTGCTGTCGTCAGCAACAACCGGAGATACCATCATTACTGTAAATAATACAGTAAAAGTAACTCCTAGGAATACTGTTTTATTCATTGATACAAGTCCCAAATATGGGAAATAAAAGAATAACGGAATGTCTAATGAATATATGACACTCATAAGTTGATCTCATTTTACCAAAATACCCCAGGGTTTTTTGGTACAAATTTGTACAAAAAAGAGCAGTTTCAACTATATACCAAAAATAATCCAAGATGAATGATGGGCGGAATTGGTGTTGTGATAGTAATTGGAGCAATTATAGCTTCGATGGGATTTGCAATGATAATGTATACGCAATATACGACAAATTTCATAGAGTCCACAGTTGGAGAAACAGTAACTGTTGGACCAGTAGAATATATGGTAACTTTTGAGGGAACACATGAAGGAAGCAAGCAAGTTACACCTGAAAACACGTTTGTAATGATCGGGATCACTGCAAAAAACATTGGTGATGAAAAAACTCTGTTTTCAGGAGGACAATTATACATTGTTGATGAAAAAGAGCAGAAACACGAAGCAGTTTACGGAGAATTTTCATCCAAAGACCTACTTTTAGAATGGTTAGAACCCGATCAATCAATTGAAAGAACAACACAGTTTGATATTCCATTTGATGAAGAGAAACAATACAAAATAATTATTCGTCCGCAAAAAGATCAATCAACTGTCGATACAGCTTTGATTTGCATTACAAATTGCTGATCGTAATTTTCAAAAAAACAAAAAATGTGTCAAATTTTTCTATATACTGCGTAGTAATGTGTGACTTTTACCATATAACACCGATGATTTTTGCAAACAATCATGGCAGTATCCAAAGCCAAGAGAGCCGAAGCAGCTAAAAAAGCAGCAAGAACTCGAAAGAGAAATGCAGCTAAAGCAGCAGCTGAAGCATTAAAAGCCGCAGCAGCACGTAAGAGAAAGGCAGCAGCAACTCGAAGGAAAAATGCAGCTAAAGCAGCACCTAAGAGAAAAGCAGCTAAAAGAAAAGCCGCTCCAAAACGTAAAACTGCAGCTAAACGAAAAGCAGCTCCAAAGAGAAAGGCAGCAGCAAAACGCAGAGCCGCTCCAAAGAGAAAAACTGCAGCTAAAAAAGCAGCTCCAAAGAGAAAGGCAGCTAAAAGAAAAGCAGCACCTAAGAGAAAGGCTGCTTCTAAACGCAAAGCCGCTCCAAAGAGAAAGGCAGCTAAACGTCGACGTTAAGCTGTCTATGCTATCTTTTTTCTATTTACCATACTGAATGTATTATGTTTCTAAATTCGAGTTTAGAAATATTCTAAATTGCTACTCGTTCATCTTCAATTCAGGCAAGACAAAAACTTTGTTAGGTTTTATTTTTAGAATTACTCTTTTCTCATCATCACATTTGAAAGGATAGTGTTCTCGTCCCATGTATTGCTGTGTAAGTTTGTCTGCATGTTTGTAATCATAATCAGGAATTAACTCTTCTACAACACCACGAATGGTTGTCATGTCAAGTGGATTGTCTTTTGAAACAACAGAAACTGCAACTCGCGAATCACGTAAAACATTTTTGTGTTTTATTCGACCCTCTGCAGTATTGACCAGCACGTATCCATCTTCGTAATTTGCCCAAACAGGGGAAACCTGTGGTGAACCATCTTTCATGACAGTTGCAATAAAGACCAAGTTTTTTTCTGAAAATAATTTGATTACTTTCTCATCCATCTATTTTTCAATAAAGTATACCGTTGATAATAGTTTTGGAAGATTGTTTTCAAAAAGGCATTTTTTCTGCTCTTTTTGGCACAATATTAAAAAAATCACAAATCAAAGTTAGATCGGTTTCTAACAATTAGAGAAGGAATTGATCCCTCTGATCATTTTTTATTTGATTTTTCAAGAACATTGGTAACTGCCCGATTCATAATCTCCATTACCAAATATTGCGAGTATTCTTCTGATTTCTTACCTTTTGATTTGATAGTCTTTGGTGTAAGACCTTTGAGAATTTTCTCAATTTTTTCAGATGTGTTGTTAATGATTTTGGAATATGTGGAATCAAAATCTTCAGGAGTCTGAAAATCTAACAATTTTGTAGATGTACTGTAGAATTTTGTGATGGCTCCACGGGATTCTTCAATTCTAGCAATTTCAATCAATCCAGAGGCTTTTAGAATTTCTAAATGATGACGTACGGTAGTTAGTGCTTTTTTGTATCCGGTCTTTTTCAGAGCAGTAGAAATCTGGTCAGCTGATAATGCCTGATGGTACAAAATTTCCACGATTTTTGCCCGTGCAGGGTCTTCAATTGCACGTGCGTGTTCAGTACTTGTCGTAACAATACGATTAACTTTGATTTGCTTTTCTAGTAGCGTTGACATACAGGATTACCTTTCAATCCGATCTAAAAGATCCTTGTATCATATTTTTTTGTCTAATCGCATCAATTTTTGTTTACTTTAAGAACTGTTGTAGCGGTATCAATATGAGATAACCAGTACAATAAATCTTGTAATATATCCAATATTATTGATAGTGCTACAATAATTATGATATAGATAGAACAATTATTGTAGCGGTTTAAAAAATTTGAAAAAATATCAGAAATATCAGATCCTGGAAACAATGTCGCCAAATCCCCCATCAGAGAGATATTTTGTGAATTGTCAAAAATCAAATTCGAGTTGAATGTTAGCTTCTAGTCAAGAATCAACAAACAATAAGAATTACAGAAGACATCCAGTGATCTTCTCATATGCAATGACATAGCGTTGAGTCATCTTTGAAATAATTGCTTGTGGAATTTCAGGAGGAGTAGGTTCTTCTCCTGCATCACGTTGATCATCGAATTGTTTTTGGTATCCATTTGCAGTCAACCAATCACGCAACAGTTGTTTGTCATATGCCTCTTGTATTTTTCCAACCTCAAAGGAATCTTTGGACCATAAACGATATTCATCAGGTCCAATAGAATCACCTAATATGATTTGATTATCAAGTAAACCAAATTCTAATTTCAAATCAGCTAGAATAAATCCTGCACCGTCTACAATCTGAGCCATCTTTTTGTAAATGTCAATAGATGTTTTCTCCAACCAGTCATATTGTTCTTCAGTAACTAGATTCATCTCCAATGCTTTTGTTTTGTTGATTGGAACATCGTGTTCAGATTTTGTCGTAGGATCAAACAGAGGTTCTGGAAGTTTTGCAGCTAATGTTGTATCAGTTCCTTCAGGTACCTTCACATTACCATCCTTCCACCTGCTAACCAAGCTACCGTAAAAATATCCTCTAACCACACATTCTATTGGAAGCATCTTCATCTTTTTTACAATTATTTCCGTATCAGACTCTCTTCTGATGAAATGATTTGGTACGGATAATTCATTAAACCAAAACTCTGCAAATTTGCATAACACTTCTCCCTTTCTAGGGATACTCTGTTTGAATTTGACATCGTATGCAGACACCCTATCTGAAAATTTGAATAGGATGGTAGATTCATCAACATCGTAAAGATCCTTTACTTTACCACTTGTAAGAAACTTCAAACAATTATGCCTGATTTTGATGGAATTTAACTGCTAGGATGATATACGGATTTGATAAACATGGGTTAAAGAATCAGATTTGAAAATATGAATATGAGTGATTCTCAGATTACACAGGTCATACATTGAAAAATAAATTCAAGGTTACAATTATTATTTTAATCCAAATAGGGATAATAATAGGTAGTTTTTTAACATTAGCAATTTTCGAATCAGAAACAGCGTTACTAGGAAATTCGATCAATATTGCAGGAAAAAATCGACTTTTATCAAGTGAATTTGTAAATGAAATTAAAGATTATACATATTTGAAAAACCCAGAAGCCAACCCTCAAGACAAACTTGCAGCCCTTGAAGAGAATATCCATCTTTTAAAAAACGGAGGAATGTTAAATGAAAACAAAATACCAATGCTTAATCCTGAATTTGAAAAAGAGTGGAATGAAATAGAGGCAAATTTCATTGCGTTGGAAACAGAATATTTAGTTTTCAAAGAGAAAGAAAATTTTAATTTTACATATGAGGAAATGGCAAATGTCGAACAGAATTTTAGTTTGTTTCTCAAGTCTTCAGATCAACTAGTAGAAAAACTTGGAAACCAGGTCAAAAAATTATCAGAGAGATTAATTATTCTTCAATTATTGTTATTAATTTTCAATGTAGCAGTCCATGTCGAACTAATTATTATCGTAACTCATATTTACAAAAATGAATTTGAAAAAAGCAAGAAATTAGAGAAATTAGCAGTCATAGGAGAACTTTCGGCCAGATTGTCTCACGATATGCGCAACCCACTTTCAAATCTAAAGATGTCTCTAGAATTAATTGATGCCAGAATTACAGATGAGTCATCACGAGATAAATTGAAAATCATGAAAAGATCAATAGACAGAATCACTCATCAGATTGAAAATGTGTTAGATTTTGTAAGAACAAAAGAACCAAGCATCTCCACATGGAATCTAAATTCAATCATACAGGAATCAATGAATCAAATCAAGATTCCAAATACAATAAAAATATCGCTACCAGCGGAAAATTTGCTAGTTTGTTGCGATAAAGAACAGATGGAAATTGTATTTCTAAATTTAATAAAAAACTCCATAGAGTCAATTGACGGAGAAGGAACCGTAAAAATAGAATCAAAAGAGACAGCAAAGGAGATAATTATCAAAATTCAAGATTCTGGATCAGGTATACCGGAACAATACATTGATCAAATCTTTGATCCATTAGTCACTTTTAAAAGCAAAGGTACAGGGTTAGGGCTTGCAAGTTGTCAAAACATTGTAAAAAATCATGGAGGTATAATTAGTGTGAAAAATAATCCCACCACATTCACCATAACACTGCCAAAAAAGAGAACATTAAGAAAATAGAGAATAAAACTTAGTGTAACGATATTCAAAAATACCCCTCAATTTAACCAAAATTAAATGAGTAATCTTGATGAATCAATAGGAAAAATGCTTTTGGAACTCCAAAGAGATGATCCGGATACATTCAAGAAACTTATGAAAAAAGCTCAAGAGGAAAATCCAGAACTTTTTGAAGATAGTATTGATGAAGAAAATAAAGAAATTGATGAGTATAATCGTCAAGTAGACAAATATAACAAAAAAGTAGAACAGGATTAGACAATTAGATCATTAACAAAAAATCAGATTAACAATACAAATCATAAAAACAAGTTTTATACAAATAGATTCAAATTCGAATAATCAATTTAGAAATACCTAACATATCATGTTTTAATTAACAAACAAGTATGATCATAATCTATTATGGAACAAATATTTTATTTTATTTTAATACCATTCCAAAAAGCCACCATTCCTTTAATTTTAGAGGCAGCATCATTCGGTTTTGCATAATACCATGCGCAATCTTTGTTTATTTTTCCATTTACATTAACAGAATAGTAATTTGCCATTCCTTTCCAACCACAAAAAGTAGTTAAATCAGTCTTTTTGAAATATTCCTGTTTGATTGAATCAAAAGGAAAATAATGGTTGCCTTCAACCTCTACAGTGTCATTGCTTTCTGCAATTACTACATCATTCCAGATTGCTTTCACAAATATAGAATATTTTGAACTATATTTAATCAAATCTCCAAATAGAGATTCTAGATTTTGGCCTTGACTTGTTCACGTTTTGTAAAGTCAGGTTTTATTCCCAATGAATCATAATTTCCAGAAGAACATGTAAAGCACATGGAATCTTTTGGCATTCCAACTGCGTTTGCCAGATTTTCAGCGTCATTATATCCTAAAAAGTCAACACCAATACTTTGTCTGACCATTTCAGTGATTTGATCAACAGACATATTTTTACCATCAGTATACGTGGCAAGTTCTTCTTGTGAAGGAAAATCAATTCCAGCATAGCAAGGATAATTAATTTGCGGATATGTGATCAACATGCTTATTTTTTTAGCCCCAGCACGACGAAGCGCCTTGATAATGGCCTTAGAACTAGTACCCCTAACTAGACTGTCATCAATCACTACGACGTGTTTATCTTTAATTATTTCAGTAATTGGAATTATCCAACGATTGATTTCAACTCTATCACTTTGATGAGGCTCAATGAAACTTCGCAATGGACCTTTCTTGCTGTATCTGTCTTTTAGTAAACCTTCATCAAAAGACACACCAAGTTCTTGTGCATAACCTAACGCTGCAGGTCTAGCAGAATCAGGTACCGGAATTACTAAATCTGCATCTTTGATTGGAAATTTTTTTGCCATAAATTGCCCAATTCTTTTTCTTGAAAGGTAAATGTTGTGTCCTTCCATGTTACTTGATGGATGAGCAAAGTAAGTGAATTCAAAAGAACAATGCGCACGAGAAGTATCATCTGAAAACATTTCAGTTTCTAATCCACTTTTACTTAGTTTGATTAATTCGCCAGGTATTACGTCTCTTTGAAGAGTTGCACCTACTGCAGTTACAGCAGCTGATTCAGAGGTTACAATGTATGTGTCATCAGATTCTTTGTGTCCCAAAACCATAGGACGAAATCCTTTAGGATCTCTAGCAGCAAATACAGAATTATCATCAGAAATAAAAGTAAAGCAATACGAACCCACCATTTCATTTTTCAAAATGGAAAGGGCTTTTCCCATTTGACCATTTTCAGAAATTAATGATACCAGTCGTTGAGCAGCAACCAAAGTGTCACTTGCATTTTGAGGAGTAAAAGAACACCCCCCTACCAAATTTGATAGTTCTTGAGCATTGGCAATAGTTCCATTGTGTGCAATGCAGAGATCCTTTACTTTCAATGGCTGCGCGTTTTCTAGAGTGCTTGTTCCCATTGTAGAATACCGGACATGGCCAATTACACAAGGAGATGCATACTCTTGGGCAATTTTTTTAAATTCAGATGAAGAGTGTGAAACTAATCCTACTTTTTTAAAAGGAGGCTTGTTTGGAACTGCAAAACCCCAAGCTTCTTGTCCTCTATGTTGCAATGCACGTAAAGCATCAAATACCATTGGGACTACATTTGTCCCAGATAAACTGTAAATTCCAACAACACCGCAATTTTCCTTTACTTTAGGCAACTCTACTTCAGCCCCCATATTTTAGGCAATGTTGAAAAATTAGGAAAAGCGTAAAACTCTACTGAATAATCAAATGATGACTCCATTCCCTGATCCATGATCTAACTTTGAACAATAAAAATGCTCATCACTTTGTGCGATCAGGGTATTTCTTATCAAATGAGAAAAGCGTGGCATTTCGCATCTTTTTTTGATTTCTATACGTAATCAAATGATAACGAATTATGTTTTTGAGTTTCTCCTCAACAGATAATTCTTCGTCAACGCAAACAGATAGAAAGTCAAGATAGTCTTTGTCTAAAATATCAATTTTGATCTCCCTCATTGCAATACTTGAACCCTGATTTCAGAATCATTGGAAATTCGTTTAGCATGAAATATACAAAATCTCATGATCTGTTTACAGTAGGGTTTTGACCTCCCCATCTCAAAGTGATAAAACATTACTTGAGCATAAGCTTCAGTGTTGCATCCTAACATATTGCAAATCATGAGAGTGTATCTAGGTAATTTTGAGCCTAAAAGAGCAGGTTATTATGAAAAATACTAGAAAGTCTTTCCATGAAGAACCAAATCAGGAAGCGAGTGCAACCAAATTTTATGAGTTTTTTCAACATTTAGTTTAACGATATGTTTTGTTTTGTTGTCAAACTGAATATTTTCACCACCAAACTTGCCAATTTCTTGGAAAGATACATTGTTCTTTTTGAGAAGGCTCTGAATTTTTAAAAGATTTTTCTTGTCAAAAGATAACAAATAACGAGAATGACTTTCTGAAAACAAGATTCTATCAACATCAAGTTTATCACCAGGTATTTTATCCAAAGATACAACACAGCCAATTTGGTTTGTCATACACATTTCAGATATGGCAACTGCCAATCCTCCTTTTGAACAATCATGTGCAGATTTTATCAGATTATTTTTAATCAAGTCTAAAACAGATTTCATGTTTTTCTTAGAATCCTCAAAATTAACGACAGGGCATTTTCCTCCCACAAATTTATGAATATACTCAAAGAATTCAGAACCCCCAAGTTCATCTTTAGTATCTCCGATAATGATCAAGCAATCATCTTTAGAAATTTTTTGAGGAACAGATGGTTTTTTATCAATTAATCCAATAACACCAATTACAGGAGTTGGTTTTATTGGGCCTGCAGGAGTCTCATTATACAAACTGACTTTCCCACCAACACAGGGTATTTCAAAAAATTTGGCAAAATCAGTCAAGCCCTTTAAGGATTCTAAAAATGTCCAAAATATCTCAGGATCCTTGGGATTCCCAAATTGAAGATGATCAAGCATTCCAATAGGTTTTGCGCCAGTACAAACAACATTTCGGCATGCCTCCTCAAAGCAGCCAATTGCACCCTCTCGAGGATTGATGTAGCACTGTTTTGGATTGCCATCAATTTTTGCAGAAAGGAATTTTCCATTATCTAGCCTCAAAACAGACGCATCTTTTCCAGGTTTCACAACTGTTCGAATTCCAACCTCATGATCATATTGACCATATACCCAAATCTTGCTTGCGATGTTTGGAGATGCAAGTAACTTCATCAAAATTTTAGAATAATCAGAAATGGGTTTGAATTTTTTTTCAATTTCAATAGTTTTCAGATAAGCAGGTTTCTTTGAAGGCAAATCAAGTAGCGTTGCATTAGCTACAATGTCAGCAGCCAAATTAGCAAATGTTTTTTTTCCTTTTTTGATGTGTACTTGATTATCAGATTTCACCTGACCAATTACAGAGCAGCCAATTCTGAATTTTTCACAAATGGCCTGTAGTTTTTTTAATTTGGTGTTACTAGTTACAATCAACATTCTTTCTTGAGATTCAGACACCATGATTTCGTCTGGACTCATGTCAGATTCACGGGTGTGAACTTTGTCAACATCCATCTCAATTCCAATTTCTAAAGCATCGGCAGTTTCTGAAATAGCACAAGACAAACCCCCGCCTCCAAGATCTTTCATAGCATGAATCAGACCATCATTTCTTGCCTGCAACACTGCTTCGATAATTAATTTCTCAATGAAAGGATCAGGAATTTGTACTGCAGATCGGTCTTCGGATTCTAATGAATCTGAAGCAAATTGTGAGCCACCAATACCATCTCTACCAGTGGAACCACCCATCAATACAACCAAGTCACCCTTCCTAGCATGGTTTTTTATCAAATGTTCTTTTTTGCCAAATCCCAATGCTGCAACATCTACTAGAGCATAGTTTTCATAGCATTCATCAAATTCAACTTCTCCACCAATGGTAGGGATACCAAGACAGTTTCCATAGTCTGCAATTCCAGTAACAGCATTTTTGAATAGCCATCTAGCTTGCAAATCTTTTTCAATATTTCCAAATCTCAATCCATCAAAAATCGCAATGGGTCTAGTTCCTGCAGATAAAATATCGCGGATAACTCCGCCGACACCGGTTGCAGCACCACCATAGGGCTCTACAGCGGATGGATGATTGTGACTTTCAATGTGTGCAGTGACAACATATCCATCACCAACATCTAAAACACCAGAATCATACCCCTTCTCATTAATAACAAGAGGGCCTGTCATAGGTAACATTTTGAGATGTTTTTTAGAAGATTTGTAAGAACAGTGCTCAGACCATTCAGCAGCAACAATTTGTAATTCCGTAGATGTGGGTTCTCTTCCGATTTTTGATTTTAACTCAGAAAGTTCTTGTGACTCCAAACTCATTTACTAACACCCATTTTTGTCATCAGAGACTTGAAAATCAGAGAAGATGGTTTGTTGTCAATTGGATTTATTTCTGATTCTACAGCTCTTTCTGGATGAGGCATCATTCCAACAACATTTCCATCTTCATTACATACACCAGCAATTCTGTTTGATGAACCGTTTACAACTTCACTGTATCTAAAAACAATTTGATTGTTTTTCTTTATCTTTTTCATGGTGTCATCATCAACATAATATCTTCCCTCACCGTTTGCAATAGGGATTGGGATTTTTTCATGTAGTTTGAATTGATTTGTAAATGGAGTTTTGTTGTTTTCCACAATCAAGTTTGTCCATTCACACATAAAATTAAGAGATTCATTTTTGAGCAAAACTCCTGGAAGTAATCCTGATTCTACAAGAATTTGAAACCCATTACATACGCCTAAAATAGGAATGCCTTTTTCTGCAATTTTTTTGATATCTTTGATAATTGGACTATGGGCTGCAATTACACCTGCTCTGAGCCTATCACCGTATGAAAAACCCCCAGGAAGAATTACAGCATCAATGTTTTTTGGAAGACCTTTTTCATGCCAATAGTATTGCGCGTCAAAATGAAATACATCAGTAAGCACATGAAACATATCCCGATCACAGTTACTACCAGGAAAAACTACAACTCCTACTTTCACAATGGATTTAGTATTCAGAGATACAAATACTATATGATTAATTGGCGATGTAGACGATCAGGGAGATACATCATAGAAATTAATTATAACAGGAAATTATTCAGATTTGCCTAATTTTCAAAAACATCAATGGTAACTTTGCTTACCATTGGATTGTATATTCTCAAATCATCGCATATCTCTTTAACTTTTGATTGTGCAGATTTTTTGTCTTTTTCTTTGATGGTAAATTTTAACATTTTTGCAGTTTTGATTTTTGAAACTGTTTTGTGAGTACCTTTGAGAACCAAATCATTTAGAATTGTATCCCCTTCAGGATCACTAATGCCAGGCTTATTTTCAATTGTTACATGAACGCTAAAAATTGCCATTATCAAATTAAAAAATAGATTTGAGGTTAATCTATCTTCCGAATAATATTGTATTTTTATAGTTATTTTCAGATATAGACTAGGTTTCCGGAACTGAGGACTCGTGTTGTTAAGATATCATCAGCCCAGTTCTGGCAACTAGAATCTAAACTCTGGATTTTACATTTGTGACATTCTAGACTGAGTACACGGTAAATTCAGAAATGTATGTTATGGAAATTTTCCTTCATCGATTAATTCTTTGTACATTGTAGATTCAATACGATTTTGGACTTTGCCACATTTACTACACATACCTGTTTCATTAGGATCTTCTTTCATTTTCTTTTCACATTCTACGCATTTGTTAATACCTCTTTTGAATCCCATATCAGAATTTTTCTGATCAGGATAATAACTATATCTGAATCTTGAGATGTTTTAGAAATTAAGATGAATGTGGAGATTTTTTAAATTGCATCTAATTAGAAATAGCAATAAAACTTGAACAAGTTTTATTTTAAGATCAAACTTTGAATTTTTTTAATCCTTCATTTACAACTTCATTTAGGACATGTGAAAAGCTTACCGACTTGGAAGACGATCTAATCATCTTTGCTTGAATATTTCTGAGTTTTTCAGCATTTCCATAGTCCAATACAACAGTGATTCTAATTCCCACATGCCAAATACCAATATTTACTATAAAAGATGATAGTATTTTCCAGTCATATAGAGATGGAATTTATATCAGAATAATTCTCAATATTTCATAATGGCAAAAGGCAGAATGAGATACTGGAAGATCACCTCAGATGAACTAGGAGGGTATGCGTATGATGAAAAGAACTTGCTAAATTGGGAAATCAAATGCGTAAGAGAACCAGAAGACGAAGCTCATTTTATCGGTGTTTTCATGTATAGAAATGGAACAGCCTATGACTATGAATCAGTTAAAGGAATTTGTTACTTTCACAACAACATAGATAGAAAGGAATTACCAGAAATTACAAAATTTTTGCAAGAAAAATTTGGGGGCAAAGAGATGGAGAAAGGGGAAAGAGTGTTCCTAAAAGATTCAAAAGAAATCTACTCACCAAAAGATATTTCAGATCTAGCAAAAGAGATGGAGTCCAAATTCAACACCAAAGCTATCATATCATTAGAATTTGGAGGGATTACTGCAGATGAACTCAAAGAGGCAGGACTGCCTGAAGCAAAATTATTACCAATCCCCACATAATTGATATAGTTTAGAATCAAAGATATCCAGATGTCCGAATTGGAAGGGATTAATCAGCATCTTGAAGAATTAAGAAAACGATTAGTGAGAATTGTTCTGGTCATTGCAGGGATTTCAGCATTTCTTCTAATGTTTCATGCAGAACCATTTCAGATAAACCAATTCACTTTGTATTATCCAACACCAGAGCCTCTTCACAATATGGCGGCTCAAATTACAAACCACATGAGAATTAATTTAGTTCCAGAAGGAGTACAGCTGATTCAAACTGCACCAGGACAAGCATTCTTTGCGCAAATGTATGTGGCAGCACTCATTGGAATTGTAGTAGGAATGCCAGTTATCATAAAAGAATTAGTGGGATTCATCAAGCCAGCATTAAAAGAAAATGAAATTAATGTTAGTAGAAACATATCCTTGCCAGCATTAGGATTATTTGTAGCAGGCTGTGTGTTTTCTTACAATTTTGTCATCCCATACATGTTAGAGTTTTTGTATAGATATGGGGAAGGTGCAGGATTAGTAACTTTCCTAAACGTTATGGAGTTTGTGACATTTGTATTACAGTTTTTGTTGGCATTTGGTTTTTCATTTCAGCTTCCTCTTGTAATGTATGCCATAGCAGCATCAGGAATGGTAGATGCAGATTTTTGGAGAAAAAATATCAGATATGCAATAGTAATCATAGTGATCTTTGGGGCAATAATTACTCCAGATGGAACAGGAGTAACTATGATGTTTGTTGCAGGACCAATGATTGCATTGTATGCCGCAGGCATGGTATTGATTGAGCGTAAAGAAAGAAAAAAGTTGAACACTTAAATCTGAAATCAGAGAATATGGTATAACATGTTAGGAAGTACAGAAATCATCGTTTTGGTAGTTGTTATCGGCGTATTGATTTTTGGTGCAAAAAAGATTCCAGAACTTGCAAAAACTTTTGGTAAGGCCAAAGGTGAATTTGAAAAAGGAAAAATTGAAGCAGACAAAGAGCTTAAAGAGTTCAAAGAAGAAAAATCAAAATCAGACTAGTTTTCAGCAATTTTTACAAAATTATCTAAAATGTTACTGTAATCTTCTTTAAAATCACGTCTTCCAAAAATATTAGATATCATTAATTTGCCTCTAAATTTTAAATCAACGTCAACTAAGACCTTGGTACCTTTTTCAAGTTCAATGAATTCCTGTTTGATATGACTGCCCTTCACATCACCGCCGATTACAAATACATCATGCAAAATAGGTTCATCAATAACATGCTTTGCCATAATGAGCAATTCAATATTGCCAAGAATTAGATGTTCTTCAACTACGGATACATTACCGCGAATAGAGCGAACTCTAACAGAAGGAAAATGTTGAGGGACTAACTTTTGATAATGTTCATAGTTTGAGAAAATCTGAAAAACTGTATCTCTATTTGCGTTAACAATTTTTTCTAAAGAAAATTTTGGCAATAGCAGTTTAAAGAGTACCCCATCGAGGGTATAAATTGTGCTCTATGTCAAACTGGTCTAAACATTTTCCAACACCATGATTTACAATATCATCAATAGATTTTGGATTAGTATAAAATTCTGTTACAGGAGGTAAAATAACAATCCCAAGTCTAGATAATTTTAGCATATTCTCCAAATGAATTGCAGATAGCGGAGTCTCTCTAACCATTAAAATCAATTTTCGAGATTCCTTTATTGTAACACCAGCTGCTCTTGCCACAAGTGTATCGTCATAGCCATTTGCAATGGCAGCTAATGTTTTCATACTACAAGGAGCAACAATCATACCATCAATTCTATGAGTTCCACTAGAAACACTTGATGCCATGTTTTTCTCATCAGAGATATTTGTTGCAAGGGATTTTACATATTCAGGAGTATGGTCGGTTTCCATTGAAATACATTTTTCACCCCATTCAGAAAGAATCAAGTGTGTTTCAATGTTTAATTTTTTTAGAGTTTCAAGCATTCGGATTCCATAAATTACTCCAGTACTTCCAGTGATTCCGATTACTAGCTTCATAATACAACCTTAGAATCCAGAGTATTTTATGTATTAGATAGAATGGACATATTGGCACTATGGGTTTTGAGATTCATTGTTTTTGAGATCTACAATTTCTTGTTGAGTCTTTCTCCGTTTTAACCACAGAGAAATACCACCAGCTGCCATTGCAGTAAGTAGAATAATTCCAGCCATTTGCAGTTCAAAAGAATACAGCATGATAAGATATGAGACTTCGATTGAGAAAAGGTTATTGATTCATGCCGATCTGAATAATCAAAAATTAGCTATATTAGATCCCATTATCTAGGCATAATGTGATTAAAAGTTCTGAAATCAAAAAAATTGTTAATGACTACATAGATGTCAAGATCGGAGTTCTTGGTAGTCACTCAGCATTAGAAATAATGGATGGGGCAAAAGATGAAGATTTTCAGACTAGGGTTTTTTGTCAAAAAGGACGTGAAGGACCATACAAAAGATTCGGAAGAATAGCAGATGAAATCACAGTATTAGATAAATTCAAAGACATGGCATCATCGAAATATCAAAAAGAATTAAGAGATTCAAACACAATCATAGTTCCGCATAGATCACTTACAGTCTATCTGGGATACAAAACAATTGAAAACTCATTCAAAGTGCCAATTTTTGGAAACAGGAAACTGTTTCAAGCAGAAGAAAGAACAGCAAAAAAAGGACAATACTACCTATTGGAAAAAGCCAGAATAAAATATCCAAAATTATTCAAAGATCCTAAACGAATCAATAAACCATGTATTGTTAAAGTTCAAGAAAAAAAGAGACCATTAGAAAGAGCATTCTTCACTGTTTCATCTTACAAAGATTATATCAAAAAATCAGAAACAAAAATTAAGCAAGGAGTTATTGCAAGAAAAGATCTTCAAAATGCAAGTATTGAAGAGTTGGCGATAGGGACATATATGAATTTTAATTTCTTCCATACTCCAATTTCAGACCAAGTAGATTTTATTGGAATTGAGCGAAGGTTACAAACCAACATTCATGATTACAATGCCCTCCCAGCAAAAGAACAGTTGGAGATGGATATTGATTTACAAAACATCGAAGTAGGACATACTCCTGCAAGCATCAGAGAATCATTGCTTGAAAAGGTGCTTAAAATGGGTGACAAATTTGTAGCTGCAGTAAAGAAAGAATACACCCCAGGAATCATTGGCCCATTTTCATTGCAAAGTGTAATAACAAAAGATTTGGAACTTGTTGTGTATGATGTATCGTTAAGAGTACCAGGAAATCCTATTGTTGCAACAACTAGTCCTTATACAAAATATCAGTATGGACAAACGTTTGGGGTAGGTAGAAGAATTGCAATGGAAATAAAACGTGCTCAAGAAGAAGGGCGTTTAGATGAAATTGTGACATAGTAATTTAAGAATCTAAAACAATAACATCATTTTTTAATCGAGATGAAGAATTATTCAAGAAAATGTAAAGGCGCATACCCCTAACTGCAGAACTTTGAGAGATTCCCTCTCGTGGTCAAACGTCTAAACATTTGATTGCCTTTTTTGTTCTGCGGGGCAGCGCAATCTAATCGCCAGATTTTACAACTAACGACATCACTATGTATAAGACAAATAACTATTTAAAATTTAATATGAGTAATTTCAAGATTTTTAACATAATATTATAAAATTCATATCAATGTGTTTAATCAAGCTATTAAAGATACATGAAATTACCACAGGGAGAAAAACTATTCTGGATTAAATATAGAAATCATGAAATTGCAACATGGCAAGGAGAATAACAATCATGGTCGATGATGAGTTAGATAAGAGAATCAGAGCATATCAGGCAAAAGTCATGAAAAAAGAGAATTCGTCACATAGTTATTCACGGGCAATTAATGACTTGCTTAAAAAAGCAATTTGACAAGTCCAAAAATATATTTTCAAGAAAAACTACAAAATAATGTTAATTGGTTAGATTGGGAATATGCTGAATACCATTCGTTCTAATTTTGAATGATTAAAACGGTTTGACATTCAAAATGGATTGCTGACACCAATTAACAATACAACTCATTAGTAACCTCTGAAAATTGTACATGATGGGCAAAACAATCTTCATCAAAGAGATAATCACAATATTGAAAGAACCAAGAATCTGCCCAACATGTCAAAAAGAAGACAGATTGGAAAAAGATGTTATCAGAGAAGAAAGATCAAATGGAAAAACAATCCTATGTTCAAGATGCGAGGCATTAATTGTAATTACAAATTATAATCTCAAACAAGTGGATTTGTCATCAACTAGAGATGATACAATTATGTTAAAAGAACCACATTTAATCAGGAAAGTAGCATACTAACTTTCAGGCTTTCCAAGTAATTCTTTAATGACATATGTTCTGACATTTGCAAATTCCCATTCACGCAAATTTGCATTTCGGCATTCTTCCTTTATTATAAGACCAGCTAATCCATGACTCCAAATGTGACGCTTGGTATCATAGACTTCGATTACTTTTCCATGTTTGGTAATTTTGATTGCACCATGACATCTCTTAATTATTTGCAACGCAATTTGTTGATACACTTTTTCAAAATTAACCATATTGTAATGAAAACGAATCATTTCAAAAAGGTTCTGATTTTTATTAATTGGATAATAATATACCATAGAAATCACAATGAAAAATGCTGATGATTAACCAACAAACTAAGCTATAACTGATACATGATGAGTTTGCCGAATTATGAAGCACATTTTAAGATCAAGTTTGCCGTTCAATTACATTAACAGTCATCGACAAAGGGGGAGATAAAGCTGATGGATGATCAATACTTTCCCAAACATATACCTGAATATGATATGTCCCAGATTCTGTAGGAATCCACGATTGTGCAGGAGAAAAAGATTGCCTAGGAGACAGAGAGCCAGTCAGCCAAGAAAGAGAGACGACCACATCTTCATCAGTTTTTACTTGAGTGATATATGCAAAATTTTGTTGTGTGTCTTGATTGTTTGATATGTCGGCCATGATCATGATTTGCTCATCAACAAAATGTATTTTATCCTCAGAAGAGGTCTGAGCAGTTATAGGATCTGCAAAAGCAGTGCCAACCCCAATGAACAATACAAGTATTGACAAAATCAAGATTTTCATAACCAGTATTAGTAAGATGTGTATTTAATCTATTTAATGACAGAACTTCCTGAAAACTTTCCAGAATTTTCCATCATGTACAAAACACTATCAAATCAAATCAAAAGGCTGGAGAAATCCAAAGAGAAGGTACAGGGAGATGAAAGGGAAAAAATTGAATTGAAGATTAAAAATTATCAGTTAGAGATAACAAAAATTAAGAATATGTTTCCAGATAATTTTTTTGAAGATTTGAATTAATTATTCATGTGTATGCTCATGGCCACAATCACATGAGTGGTCATCACCTTTTTGAGACATTAATTTTTGTACCATCTCATCACGAATTTTTAGTAAATCTCCAACTTGGTGTTTTAATGACATAGAATCCCAATTAGTCTGATGTAGCTCACGGACAACATCAATAATTTCAAGATCTACATTCAGTAGATTATCCATTAGTTGTTCTTGTTCATTCATGACTACTCATTAATGCACTAGAAGAAAAACCATTCGAAAAAATATCAATTCTAAGACTATTCTGCCTCTACACTTTCTTTTAGGAGATTTTTCCTTACAAGAATTGGAATATTGTAAAATGCGCCTAATGCCATTGCGTCAGAGGCACGATAATTTCTCAATACAAGGTCTTTCTTTCCTGTAAAGTAAAGATTTGCACGCAATACATCCCCACTTTCATAGATTTTTACTTTGACTAGAACCAATTCATTTTGTTCACAAATCTCCTCAATCATTTTGTAAATTGATGGGGCCGCTTCTCCGTGTGTTTCGCCAAAACTTGAGATGTGTTTTGCTACTTCTCCTGAAAAAGCCCTCATATGGAATTCCTTTCCCTCATCAGATTTTAGAACAACCATGCCTTCTACAGCGTAAGGGTCAACAAACCCAACATAATCAATTTTTACAGAATCGTAATCAGGATCTTGTTCTTGATCAATTTGCATCGTATTACGCATAAACTTATGTTTCAGTGCTTATAAAGATAGCAAAAATACGAGATCAAAGCAACAATAAAAAATGGTGAATTATTTTTAAACGATCAAAATTTATGCGCAACCCCAAATTATTTAAAATCCCCAACTGAGGTAGCTTTATGTCAACAAATCCAGAACGTGCCGTATCATATGTTCTAAGCAAGTACGTTTCAAACTACATGGACAAGGATGTGTTGATACTTGATCTTGATACTCAAACTAGTGAAGCTGCCAGAATGTTAAGACATTATGAGACAGACGACATTATTGTAACAGACAAAGACAATCAACCAGTAGGAATTGTTACAGATGAAGATATCTTAAGCAAAGTCAGCGATGTTACAGTCTATGCCGAAGCTACAAAATTGAAAGATATTATGAGTACTCCACTTATCACAATAAATGAAAAATCTACACTACAAGATGCACTACATAAAATGAGAGATAACAACATTAGAAAGCTTCCAGTCCTATCAAAAAAGAATCAAGTGGTGGGAATGATTTTTCAATCAGTCATTGCAAATGTTATCAGAGATGCCACTGCAACTGCTCCACGACTTTTAAGCCCACCAGTAAAATCAATTTTAGGAAACCTGGGTTTTGTGTTACAATTTGCAGGAGTTTTACTACTTGTTCCAGCAATTGTGGCTACAATATTAGAAGATACCACGACTGCAACTGGAATATACCTGACAACAGTACTTTTACTAGTAACTGGCTTTTTTCTGAATTCGTATGGTGAAAAATCCAGTCTAAATCTACAACAAGCGTCAATTCTGGTATTTGCAAGCCTGTTTTTACTATCGCTTTTTGGAACTGTACCGTATCTCTATGTTTTGCCAAGTACCGAAACGACTGTAGAGATGTTTAGTAACGCGTTCTTTTCAAGTGCCGCAGGATTTACCACGGGCGGAATATCATTGTTTGACGAGCCAGAAAAACTCTCTCAGAGTTTCACATTCTTTAGAAGTTACACCCAACTTGTAGGAGGAATGAGTTTCATCTACTTGGTAATTACAGCATTTTACCCAGAATCAAAATTACAGTCAATGCGTGGTTTCATATCAGGTAGAACACTTCACATGAAAGAACTATTTTCAACAATCACAGTAATCTTCACCATTTACATTGTAATTGTGGCATCTTTGTTGTATGTGTTTGGAGAAGGAAACATTATTGATAATTTTTCATTGGCAATGAGCACTCTTGCAACTGGAGGATTTACACCCACATCGACAATTCTTGATGGATTAGTTTGGCAAGAACACTTAATCTTAATGGGAGCAATGATTCTAGGAGCATTACCATTTACATTCCACTATGCATTTGTAAGAAAGAAGTTTCTTTCACCAAAACTTGGAAAAGAGGTTTTAGTGTATTTTGCAATTTTAGGTGGTGCGACAATTTTGTTTATGGGAATTAGTGGGTTAGATCCAATGCAGAGTGCGTTTTATTCTGTATCAGCAAGCACCACTGCAGGACTACAGCAAGAAAGTCTTGCAGGATTAAATGGTGGGGCACACACTATTTTGATAATTTTGATGTTTATTGGAGGGTGTGGATTTTCAACAGCAGGAGGTTTGAAAATATTTAGATTATTCCACCTCAAAGATGTAAGAGCATTACTTAGCAAAGCAAGAAGAGCAGAGTTGCCACATCAAGCAAAAAAAGAGGTCATATCGACTCTCATCATTTTAGCATTGTTTCCTACAATATCAGCTATCTCAGGATTACACCTTTCAGCAATAGAAGATGTCCCATTTCAAGATGCATTTTTTGAATCAGTAGGAGTAATTACGACAGGAGGACTTTCAGCAGGAGTAATCGATTTTGAAACAGATCCTGCAACAAAAGTTGTGTTGGGATTTTTGATGATTTTTGGCAGATTAGAAATTATTGCAATAATCTACATTTTTGTTCCTAAACTCAGCTAAGATAGAATTTAATTTCATATGGAGTAAAATCAAAATTATGACGGTGGAGAAAAAAAGTACAGGAAAAGGGAAAAAACTAATTGTTTTCGGATTTGTATCAATTCTAATTCTGTTTCTGATTTATGGCAGATATCAAGATCCAGAATTACTTACACCCAGTGCTATTGATTCAATTCAAAGAATAGCCTTTGGATTTTACGTAATATTGGTAATATCTTTCGGAGCAATTGCGTTTGGAATGTATAGGTATCATAAAGAAAAAGTAGAGATTGGAGGAAAAGATCTTTCAACAATTATTGCTCTTACAACATGGAATTCTAAATCTCGAAAAGTTTTGGTCATCACATTTATCGGGTACGGGGTGTTTTTTTCATTGGTTTCAGGAACATTAGTTTATCAACCAGAAGTAAATTTTGCCATACATTACGGGGCAACAATCCCATCGGGGTTTATTGCGCCATGTTGTGATGGGCCAGGGTATATGCCAAAAATAATCATTTACTTGACAGAGCATATAGGATTGCAAATAATCCCAATAAATCTAGTGTTACAAGTAATTGTATCATATTTGGTTGGACTCAATACAGCAATCGCAGTAAATGCATATTCAATTTCTAAAAAAGGACGAGGAGCTAGTTCAATAGGAGCAGCGGCAGGGCTATTCATTGCTTGCCCGACATGTGCAGGTACATTTTTGTCGATATTTGTCGGGACGGCAAGTGGGATTGCATTATCTATTGCACTATCACAATTACAAACGGTGTTTATTGCAATATCAATCCCAATACTACTTGTGACACCATATATGATGGCAAAAAAATTAAGAAATGCAGATGGAAGCTGCAAAGTAAACAATACTAAATGAATTTTTTTACTTCAGGAATTTTATGATTGCCAATATCATAGCCGTCACGTCTAAGAAATTTCAAAGTTAGTTTGTAAGTAATCTCATCATGATCCACCATATCTAAGATCTCACTCCACAGAACTCTCCCGTGTTCTTCGATATGTCTTTTGAAATCAGGATTCATAGATTCAGCAGCATCTCTGCACTGATCAAAGGTTTTGCCATTTTTGTAAGAACGAACGCGCCTATCACAACTATCCATATGAAATATACATAAAAATTCTAAATAAACCTAGTTTGCAGGCTTTCAAACAAATAGTAGCATCAAGATTCTAAAGTATGGCAATCAAATCAACAAAAGAATACATCGATTTTTTTACCAATCTGAATATGGGAGAAAATGTTCCACTTTTGAGTTTTGTAAACAATGAAAGAATGGTTCTCAAACAAAAACTAGAATACAAAAATTTAGAAAAAGAGCCCATACAAAAAGGAATTAAGATTTTAGAGGATTTAATTTTAGAGATTAATGAGATTGGAGAAAAGGCAGTCCTAGAGAAATATCAAAAACAAAAATAGTGAAAGATCATGGATAAAAATTCAGAAATTATTAAAACAGAAATCATCAGAATACTAAATGAGAATGGCAAAACTAGAGGGACAGAACTTGCCAAGAGAGTCATAGAAAAAGTAGGCAATGAAAAAATAGTTTATAGAGAAATTAGCGCATTGGTAGAATCAGGTGAAATAGACAAAAAAGTTCACAGCAGATCCCATATTGAATACGAATTGATCAATTTATCCGAATCAGTTAATGCTCAACTCAAAAATTTGCATAAAGAGATAGAAATGATATATGATGAAATATCCAATTTTGAAACAACAATCAAAGAAGAAAAATTTTCATTTCATGAAAGACTAAGATCAATTATTCATCAAATCAATATTGTACAGTCAACTGATGGAATAATGAAATTATTATCATACTATCCTGCGTTTAAAAAAGACAAAATGTATTCACAGATTATCAGAAAAATTAATGATTGTTGGGAATCCATCATGATTAACATAACACACCAACAAGAAGAAGATTTTCTTAACGAGGTTCTTGCAAATTTAAGAATATCACAAATTGATTCAAATAATGTTAACTAGAGTTTTTTTAATTTTTCAATGATAACTTTAAGGATTTCTTCATCATCAAGTAAAATTAGAGGAAAGTCATTTTCTTCGCTTGCTTTACGAAATTCAGTATCTTTTGTAACTATGACCATGTCATTTTCACGGGCATAATTAATTATAGAATAATCAGAGGCAAGTTTTTTTCCTTCCATTTGTAATTTTCTTACACTGTACGCATCAAACCCCAATCCCTTCAATCTCTCATCCATACCATCTAAATTCTCATCAACTAGAATTTTCATATAGATTAATTATTTAATTTCAATATTAGTGTAAAACATTTTCAACATAAATGAAATTAAAATTAAAATCCGTGAAATTCAGACCACTGATTTCCAAGCTTGTCTATTATCTTCCAACCAAGTCTATCTATATTTACACCAGGCTCTGCAATTACCAAAACGATGTATTTTCCAATAGGAAAGCTCATCATTACAACTTTCTCCCTCCTAGAGGAAGAATACTTTACACGGCCCAAATTAGCATCAAAGCCAGTTCTATTTGCTACTCGATGAGCTAATTCTTGGTACATTTGCTTCCGCCTTGCATCAGTCTCAAAAGGAACCAATCCAGCCTTCATGTCACCTGCAACTAATTCACCAGTATTATCAATCAGGCCGCAAAATCTTATTTCAGGTTCCAGTAAAATATTTGCAATCTTATTTTTAATATCTTCAATTGGAAATTCTTTATCAGACATATGCAGTGATTACAGTTTTCATCATATTTAATGAAATTTGCTCAAAATACATTTGTAAAAAATAAAAAGTTACAGTCCATATAGGGGATTTCTATAGGCATGGCATGATACATGGAGCTCCAAAATATGTCATGATTGCATTTTTTGCATTAGGAGTTCTGTTTGTAGGATTTTCATTTTGGGCATTATTCCTTACGGACATACCACAAGAACAATTTTTAGAAGATCCTAGATTTGAAGAAGAATATACTAAATATTATGAATGGAATATTTTGTTTGGATCAGGACTAATTGGAGTAGGTTGGATTATTGCGTTTTTGGGACGTAAAATGACACGAAAATAAAAATTAAAATTCAAACCAATATGTGAAATTTCAGAATTAACTAAAATGCAATGATAATTTTAATCCATGCAAAATTATTTCTTAATTTCAACAGCACAATCATCAAGTACTTATTTTCAATCAAATCATGAAATATGTTGGATGTTAAAAAAGAAGATATCTCAGAAGAATCTAAAAAAAATCACATTTCGTATTACAAGTCACTTTGCAGAGTAATCTCAGACATTCAAAAAGAAAGAGAGGTTGAAAGAGAACCTGCAATCAAAAATCATTTAGAAAAGAGGATAGAAGCCATGGAGAAAGACAAAAAACGAATAAGAGACATGTTTCCAGATATCAATGAAGGTGAATGGGATGGCTACACCAACTGAAAAAAACCACAACAAGCATCTAGATCTGCTCCATGACTACAAAATCCACCTTGTAAAGTATATCGAAGCTTTAGAAAGAATTGATAAGCAATCAGAATTTGCAAAAGAATGGAATAAATCTACAATAAGAGAAAGAAGGGAAGAAATACAAATCATTGATAAAATCTTGAAAAATTTAATACGGTTTTAACTATGATTTTTTTTTGAGCCAAATCATAAAGGGCATTACAAAACTCATCAAGATGCTCTGAAGATATACCGTCAAACCAAGCTAGTTCTTCATCAATACTAAATCCTTGGAAATCATAGTTTGAATTTGAATTTACATAATCAATTTCATTTTTAACCAGTTTTTTAATTGATGTTTGTTCAGAATTTGATAATTCGTAATTACATGTCATTAAATCAATTTGAACAAAATAATTTTTGTGTAATGGATTGATTTTTGCCTTGATAAACGGTTTGTTTTGTTGCTGACATTCACGGTAATATTTGTCGTATTCAAACATTTTTGAATCACCCAAATATTTGTAAGAATTCATATCAATTTGAATTTAAGATATTCAGATATTAAAGATCAGCAGTTATTTTTTTGATTTTGGTTATTAATCTAATTTTTGTATTAATAGGCATTTCAGGCTCCATTGTAAAATATATAATATTTCTTTTGGTGTAAATTACCATCTGAGAAACTTTTTCCCTTTCAACATGAACATATCTTACTTTTCCAAGCGAACTATCAAATTCTTTTCTCATAGAACGTCTTTCTGCAACTTGTTTACAGAAATGTTCTTCTTCTTTTTGAGATTTAAGACTAGTTTTACCTGTCTTCATAATTCCTTCTCGTATATTGCCTTTAGCATCGATGATAGCTGCAAATCTCATTTTAGAGTCCAATTTTAGGATTTTTTGTACTATATCAAGGAGATCCACTTTTTTTGTTGCCATATCTAACTAAGAAAAATCATTTGGCAAATATAAGCTATGAAATGTTTTAAAAACGAATTTTTTAAGAAAAATTAAATTTCATCACAATCACAAAGATTAGATGAATAATTCAATTTCAAATGTCTTAAAAGAATTAGAAAAACAATCCAGTCTTGAAAAATCAAGAAGAGTGGATGTGCCGCAAAAAGATAGAATGTTGGCAATTACAAAAGAGACAGGGGAGTTTCTAGATATGATATTACGCCTAAAAAAGGCAAAATACATGCTTGAGGTAGGCACATCAGTAGGGTATTCTGCAATTTGGTGTGCAGAGGCAATTAGCGAAAATTCTGGAAAAATCATTACCATTGAGAAAAACCCAGATAAAATAAAAAGAGCATATGAGAATTTTCAAAAAGCTGAGGTGACAGATATTGTGACAATAAAAGAGGGAACTGCGATCAATATCTTAAAAGAACTAAACATGAAAGAAGAGAATAAAGATTTTTTTGATTTTGTTTTAATTGATGCTGACAAAGAAAACATCATAGAATACTTTGATCTGATTTTACCAATGGCATCTACAGGAGGAATAATAATAACAGACAATATGCTATATCCTGAAAAATATAGAGCAGATATGAAAAAATTCTCAGACTATCTAAAAGTCAATCCTAATGTGAGAACGACAACATTGCCCATTGGTAATGGCGAAGAAATAACAATCAAAATAAAATAGCTATTTCATTTTACTAATTTTCTTTTGCACAGGTTTTTTCGTTATCTTTTTTTCCGAGGGTTTTTTTGCAAGCGATTTTAGTTTTTTATTTTTTTCAGCAATTTGTTTTTTCAACTTGTCTTGTTTTTCTTTGAGTTTCTTATTCTTAATTTTTATTTGAGATTCGATTTTTTCTCTCTTCTTTTTTAATAGATCATATGCTTTTTCTTCTTTTTTGAGCTGTTTGCCTAATTCAGTTTGAGATTTTAATTTTAATTTCTCCTCTTCTGTCTTTTTTAGAATTAATTCTTTTTCTTTAGCTATAGTATTGATAAGATCAAGTCTATTTTCTTTGGCAATAATCAATTCTTGCTCCTGAGATTTTATCAATTTCTTTAATTTTTCAGATTCAGCAAACTTTGCTTTTTCTTCTTTTACCTGAGAAACAATTTCATCATAATCTTGTTTGGTTTTTTCTAGTTCAGCCTGTCTAGACTTTATTTCATGGGCAATTTGTGCCTGTTCCAGAAGACGTAATTTCTGTTCAGAGGCCATTTTAGCCAACAATTCTTGTTCTCTAGTGACTTGTTTTTCGATTTTTTCCTGCTCTAATTGTGCTTGTGCAAGTTGCCGTTTTTGTGATAAAAGTTCTCGAGAAATTTTTGTTTTTTCAGAATCAATTTTTTTTATTATAGACGCTCTATCTTTTTTTACTTTTTCAAGCTCTTCTTTTTGTGCAATTATTTCATTTGATAATTTTGTTTGAGTTTCAATTTTAATCCGTTCTTCTTTAATTTGAGATTCAAGAAGTGATTTTTCTTTAGTAATTTTTTCCTCATATTCTTTTCTGTGAGATATTAAGTGTGACAAATTGGAACGTTGGTGATTAATTTCCTCATTAATTTTCTGTTGATTTTTAATTTTCTTCTCTTCATCTAAAATATCTTTAGTGATTTTTTCTAATTCTTCAGGTCTGGCTTCAACAGACCAACCTTTAGGCATTGTACCTTGAATTTTTTTGGGATTTTCTGGCTCTATTGTTATCTTCGGAGATGTAGGCAATGCATCATCCCCATATATTTCAGAACTAGATTCAACAACATGAACATTATTTTGTGAGTTTAGTTTTGATTCTAAATAAAGAGAATCTGAATAATACAAAGGTTTGTTGCTTGCTACTGCATCATAGATTGATTGTAATCTTCCCAAATCCCCATTTCCAGAATCTATCAATTCTTTAATTTTTGGAAGTAATGGGTTTTCTTCTTCAGGTTCATCTTCAACAGAGAATGAAGCATTTAATTTATTTTCAAGATAAATTTTATCTGAACGATACAAAGGTTTGTTGTTTTTTAAAAATTCCAATATATGATATAGACGTCCAGCATCCCCATTCCCATTATCAATGAGAGCATCTACTTTTTGAATCGTTTGAGAAAGTGATAGATGTTTTAATCCAGTCATTTTTTCTTATGATTGATTTTTGATTGAATCTAGTAAAAATAACTTTTTAAAAATTATTCACATAAAAATGAATTTTAGATGATTTTATAAAGAATTTTCATATGCAAAATAGACGGCCATATGTTTTGAGGCTAATTTGCTGCTAAATCCTAATCCTAGTTCTTTGACTCAAAATTATCACTGAGACGATAGATACTCCGAGGATCATTACAGTAATTTGACCAAACTCAGGAATCACTTGAGAACCCATAATTTTAATTTCCTTAGAATTAGGTGAAATTGGAATTATCAATTTTGTTCCTGTTGTAGTATCTTCAGTTTCAAAATTAGTCATATCCCCATCAACCCATGCAGTGTTTGGATTTTCAATTAGTTCGGGTGGTAAAATGAGAATTAATTGTTCGCTTTCAGTATCGCCTGAAATTGTAAATGTCAAGCTTTTTTCATCCGGATTAATATGAACCGTGTTTTGCAAATTGGTGTCTAAGATATATTTTATATTAAATCCTAAACCATCATCAGAATATCCTGATGCCACCCTATCAATTGTTTTAACACTACCAGGATTTTTAATTACATGAACTACTCCATTCATGTAAGGATGGATACTGCAATAATAGTAAAAATCTCCCAGTTCATTAAATTGTCTAGTATAAGATTTCCCTGCAGTGAAAAATCCGCTATCAAATAATCCATCTACCTCAAAATCACCAGTTTCAATACTGGATGCAGATACAGATGTTATTGTATGAAATGCAGTGTCTGCGTTTTTCCATGTAACTGAATCACCAGGATAAATAGTGATTTCGCCAGTTGTCACACCAGTGCTTTTTTCAGACCAAAAGAATGGGGCATTAGGATCTGAGGCGCCAGATGGGATTTTAATCTCGTATTCTGTCTGTGCAAAAATTTCAACAGACAGGGGAATAGTAAATAATAATGCAATTACCAAAAAAACAAACAAGTGATTCATAATAGATCATAATCTAAATTAATTAAAAGAGTTTACTCTGTTCATCAAGGTACACATTTTTGTTCTTGTTATTTATTAATTAGAAAATTACATTCATTGTATGAAAATGGGCATAGTGATTGCAATTACTGGGATAGTTATGTTCTCGTCAGGCCTAGTAATGTTTTATTCAATCGAACTGGGTCAAACAGACCCATTTTTGAGATTTATCAAAAATACAGGAACGTTTGTGGGCATTAGTGGAATGGGCGTATTTCTAGCAGGGGTTTTGCTATATCTGATCAACAAAAATGAGCCATCATTAAAGGAACATTCTGGTGTTTAAACCTGATACAACATATTCTTGTATTCATCTACCGCAATCACGAATTTACAGCTCTTACAAAATAACACTTCTTTGTTTGTAAGAGATTTAATTTCAGTAGGGATAGTACCGCAGTACAGCGAATCAATTAGGCACATGGGGCAATGTGCGGCAAGCTTTTTCATTCCAAAATCATTTGAAACATTCATGTTTTCAGTATGAATTTCTAATATATTAAAAACAAGAAGAAATCATACTAGTGCCAATTTGAAAACTAAATTATAGCAACACATGTAAAAACATTCAGACATGTCAGAAAAAATTTGGCTAGGTGGAATTTACATCAAAGAAGAAGGAGGATATGAAATAATTTTAAAATCATTAAATCACTACAAAAATAGATTAAAAACACTCAATGATAGTCCAGAGTTGAAAGATTCGGCAGCAATGTTTGCATCGGTTTTAAATCAACAAGCAAGAAAAACAGTTCCAAAAATCAATGAAGTGATTGTAAAAATCCATGATGGACTTGAAGACATTCAAGTCATGAATGATCTTCAAGAAGAAAAACAATTTTTAGAAAAAGCACTAACATGTTATGAATCAGATATTCATAAAGCAGAAGATACAGGTCATGAGTATTTCGTAAATCTAGTCGGAGACATGCTCCGGGCAAGAGAAGATCTCAGAACAATCAGGACAGCATTAGAGAAAATAAGAAATTTTTCAGAATAGTTTTACAATCCTTGTAAATACCAATCAAAGTAGGGCAATAATGCCTTACATTGTTTCTTTTTCTCAAATTCTTCTGCAGAGTCTTCAATATTCTGAATTTTACCTTGAAGATAATCAGAAATTATTTCATTTTTAAAATGAGGTTTTATTTGATTTAAAACACCAAGGAATTTTTCCGTGGACGTGTTTTCAAAATTATTTAAAATTATTTTTATTTCTTCTTCTAAAGCCATGAAAATTATTTGCACACCCCATTATTATTTGATAGAGTTAGACAACATCATCATCATCCCACGTTAGACGAAATTTTCCCGTAACTCTAAACATATTGAGTTTCCCACCTTGTTTGAAATTAATTTTATACGATTTATGTGATGTATCTTCTATTTCTAAGATAACATCATTTTTGATAGTTTGAAAAACTATGGGATTGTTTGAAATTTGCTTCCATTCATCATCATCAAAATCCATGTAAAATTTGGTATATAGTAATCCCATAGGATCAACATAGAATAAACCCGAATAAATAACTAGATGAAATCCTATTTATCCAATGATGTCGGCGGCATGAGAACACCCAGATTGCTGACAATGGTTGGAAAAATAATCTCGCATGAATTGTCTTTTCGGATTAGTTCAAAAACATGATGAATCAATTGCTGGATAGTCAAATGTTCATCGTGGTATAATGTCTTTTTTGGATTTTTTGCAGAATCCAAGACGGTGAATCCGTTATCAACGAGTATCAAATTTCTCAGTAATGAATTTGCAATAGATATTTTTTCATCAACATCTTTGTGAGAATAATCAGCATCTAATTTTTTAATTTTTAATTTCAAATCATGGTATGAATTATTTGTATTTCTTTCAATTCGATGTTGCAGTTTTTCCTCATAATTTTCAACAGGAAGATAAAATTTCATATTTCCTTTATTGTTTACAGAAATGACTTCTTTTTCAAGTAAAGAATCTCTTGTTTTTTCAAAGGTGGTTTTCGCCATATATTCCGGAACAATTTCTTTTAGCAATGCATTGTGATGCAGTTCAGGATTATTTTTGATAGTTTCTAGAACTATTCGTTCACGCTCATGCATTTCAAAGTTAGGCTCATGTTGACTTACCATTTATAGGTCGACCTATATAATACAGGTCAACTATTAATTAGTTTTGGATTTATTACTATAAGGGATTTAGGCTAAAAGTATTCGTATTTTTGAAAAATTAAGATTCAGATTTTTCAAGTTCGTCTAGTTTCTTCCTTACCGCCTCAGCGACTTCCTGTTTGAGCCTATCTTCTTCCTCTACAAGTTCTTTCTTGAATCGTTTTTCCCAGTAGCCTTTAACCATTAGAAATCACATTATCATAAAATGGGTATGAAATAAGCTCTTCTAAATTCAGAAAATTTCTTAAAATAGGAGATTTTTCTAGCCTTAGGAATCACAGAAAATATTCAATGAAATGCAATTGTTTGAGATTCCAAATTTGAAATAAATATGATATAATTCAGTCAATTAAATAGACAATAATTCATTTACTGAGAAATCATCCATCGAGGTTAAATACAAATTTTGAAATACAAATCACCTAACACACCGTGGAGTTTGATGAGTGATCATCAAATTTCATGAAATTTAAAAATAAAAAAAGAAAATCAATCACACTAGTTCTTTTGTGTGAAAGGGGTTATCCAAGTTTGGATAATGTTTTTGTTTAATTCAGCAAATGCATTGACATTGTCGTTAAATGTTTTGAAATTTTGAACAGTTGTATCAATAGCAGTTTTTACTAATTGATTGTTCACAGTACTTGCTTGTACAATTTGCTTGTTGGTATCAACAATTGCAGTTTTTGCAGAGGTAGGAATTTCAGTGTTTATTCCAGACTTTTTTGCAAATTCTTGTGATATTGAAACTGCAGCATCAATTGTTTTTTGGCAAGTTTTCATACATTCGTTTTGCAATTCTGTTGCAGATTGAAAATATTGGGGGGTTAGTTTTGAAATATTTTCAAAGTATTTCTGAACATTTTGCTTGTACATTGCAAATGCATCACTAGTTTGAGATTGTGTACTCATGATGGGGCATTGTAACACGGGTATATATACTATTGGTAATGAGTGGTAATGAATGTCAATAAATGACACATAGTGAGTGATATTGGTGATTTTAGGCGTAAAGGGCGTTGTTTGTATAAATGAACAAACACCATTTTTGTTTGTTCAAATGAACAAACATTTTGTAAGGCAAATAATGGACAATACTAAAAAATTTTCTAATTTGCATTAGGGCAAGTTATGGCAGGATCAAGATGACATATCATACATGTTTGACTGCAGCAATCACTTGCTCGTTTCTCAAATAATTTTCCACAGCATAGACACTTTTTTTCCATTGTAAAAGCAGATTATTTCTCTGTATTATTTCATACGAATATAGTCATTTTTGATTTTCAAAGAGGAGAATTATTCTTTTTCAACATTTCGAGTTATAAATTGGTAAAATTTCGTCTGTCAATGGTATGCACTTTTTATTCTTTATCGATAAAAATAGAATCCCCCCATTTCGTGCTTAACTCACTGCTGTTTTTCGTTATGACTAGATAATTACGTGAATTATGATTTGTTGGAAAATTGTTATAATGATAGTATGAATTTGTGATTTGTGGCAATAAATTCTCCAACTAATTCTCAAAAAAACAAAAAACTTGTTCTGATTATTGGAATTCCTTTAGTTATTGGAATGGGTCTTTTTTCACAATGGTATGGAGAATTCAACGAAAGTTTAACTACCGAATATCGATTTTTAACATATGCAATTGGTACAGGAATAATTGCACTTTTTTTACATTTTTTTAGGGATTGGAAATATGTGAAAAATAATCTAATCATATTATATTTGGTAAGTTCGTTAGAACTGCTTTTACTAATCATGGCTCCAATACTATCCACATTCCAAATTTACATGAAAGAACATTCTCAAGAAATGTTAGTGTTGTTTACTGCAGGGGTATTGTCATGGTGGATAGTTACAATAATTCGAACAAATAATACTTCGGGAAAATTTGCATTTGCTATGTCTACTCAAATGTATTTTGGGTTTATTGTGATGATTGGATTATTTGCATGGTTAGTTACACTAGTTAACAGTACGAGTTAATTGACTCTTAAAAATCAAAAAAACCATTATAACACAAAATTCCTCAAAGGTTACGGTCACTCCATATCTGTTAAAAATTCCAAAATAATTCTCAAAGACAATCATGATCCATTCTCAGAACCTACAACTGAGGAATGGTTTGTCAAAAACATGCCATACGAGAAGATAGTTCTTTCAGGCAAAGGGTATGTTTCAACTGAGGCACTATCACTACTATCTCAAAATAATCGAAATGTCATTCTACTAGACAATCACGGAAAACCAGTCACATTCATGAACGGCATGATGGATTCTCTAACTGCCACCAAATACAGAATGGCACAATATGATACATTTCGTGATGAAAGTAAGTGTGAGTATCTAAGTCAACAAATCATACAAGCAAAAAAAGAATCTCAACTAAAACTGCTCAAATTAATTGGCAGTGAAGTAACTGAACTATCCGATAAGGAAAATGTTTCAGCCATTACCTACTGGAAAGAATTTGCCAAATTCATTCCTGAAAAATATGGTTTTCAATCAAGGAATCAATCCCAAATTAGAAATTCCAAAAATAATGCAACTGATATCATCAATGCATTACTAAACTATGGGTATTCCGTTCTAGCTGGAGAAATTTCAAAATATGTTTGTGGGTTTGGTCTTGATCCATACTTTGGATTTATGCATAAATCTCATACAGGGTTTCAGCCACTGGTCTATGATTTGATTGAGCCATTTCGATGGTTAGTGGATTATTCAGTGTATAAAATTGCCAACAACAAAGAGAAGAGAAACAGAATCAAACTCAAAGAGTATTCGTACACAAAAGATGGGACTGTAGTAATTGAACATGCTTTGATCAAGCGATTCTTGGAATTGTTAGAAAGACAGTTTTCACAGGAGAGAAAGTATGATTTTAGATATGGAAAGAAGACTGAATCAGGTTTAAAATCAGTTCAAGAGATTACTCTTGCAAAAATTTTGATTCAAAGCCTATTGGAGTTTTGTCTTATGAAAAAAGATAGTTTGTAATTAACCCTTATCGTTCTTTCTTAGGTCCAGAATATGTATGAAACAACCCATGTCTAGTACTCCAACTAAGATCAGATTCTTCATCCCATTTTTCAATGTCTAACAAATCCATCCCGTTTAATTTTGTCCAATTTGTAGTTAGTTTTGCCCAAGCCAATCTTTGTAACGAATGTAATGCAAGAATAGCTGTAACAACTTGACGGTATTTTACATCAGTGATACTGAAAGTTTCTTCATGTTTTGTATCATTGTACATTTGCCACCATGCATATGTTCCATCAAATGGTTGAAATTCTTCATTAAATGATGTGGTCCATTTCATATTTGCTAATACCCCATTACCATCTAAATTTCTCAACACTCCTCGTATTCCTCCATTCCCATCAGGTTCGGGTAATTGGCATTCTATTTGCAAAATTTTACAATATCTTTCAATCACAATACAAGTGGTCAACAGTAAATTTACCAATCGAGGAGAATATGCTTCTTGATTATATTCATATGGAATAATATAATTGAAATCTTTCAATTGTAAATCAATATCATTCATCACTTGATCTAAAATTTTTAAATCTGCAATTGTGTATGTCATAAATAATTAATTTTGTGTGTGAACTTAAGAGTATTGGAAAATTAACAAAAATATCAAGTATTAACATCAAGCATTTGAACAATTTGAAGAACTAATCCACACATCACCAAAATAAATCCAAACCATCTCATTCTATTCCAGAATGGAATGAATGATCTAGGCACTATAGGTGAATATTCAGGACCGGACAAGCCTAAAGTACCTACCTGTATTTGTTTTTCATCTGTATCAAATTCTACAATATCAGTAAGTTTGTTTTCATATCTTTTTGTACGAAAAAATATTTTGTATATTTTTAACAATTGAAACCATTTATTCAATGAAGGGTATGTAGGAACCCTCCAAAACCATAAAACAAACAAAAATCCAAAGATTTCAAGAACAATTCCAAAAATTGCAAACCACTCAAAAAAACTAATCTCGACTAACATCCCCATAATCTAAATTTTGTATGAACTTAAGCATATTGGCAAAGCAAATAAGCATTCTAGTTCATGAAATAATATGAAATTTGTATTGTTGTTATTTTTGATTGGAATGATTGTTCCTGCATTTGCTCAAAATTCCACTGAAAACCAAATTACTATGATGAACAATTCCTCAGATAATTCGATTGCCCTTTTTGGTATTTTGATTACTGCCATTGTAGGACTATGTGGATTTATTGCAAATAGAATCAATCACAGATATCAAAAAAAACAACTTCAAACAACTACATTGTTTAAAATTTATGAATTACTAAGTAACGAAAAAGGCAGAACATTTAGAAGATTAATCTATGATGAATGGAAACGAAGTAAGGGGAAACCCGAATTTGATAGAGAAGTAATCTACGAAGGTAGATCCATTCCTCTCATAACAATTGTAGAAGAATTACTTTCTAATTATGATAAAGTATGTGCAATGGTCACACTAGAATTAGTTAGTAAAAAAATGATTTTTGAGTTATACAGTGTCATGTTAGTTAAATCATATATTGTAATGAAAGAATACATATCAAAAAAACAAATCACAAATAGAAAGGCTGCGCTTCATTATTCTACCCTCGCAAAAGAATTTGATTCCAAAGTACCAGAAAATGAAAAGAAAATATATTAAATTTCACAATAAGGACATTCTAATTCTTCTTTGTATGATTTAACAAATCCCAAAAACACATTTCCACAGTAGGTACAGATATATTTTAACCGCTTTCTCTTCTGAGTCTTGTAATACATCGCAGATAGCCAACTGACTCGCTGAGTCTTGAAGTTTCCTTCTTCATCATAATAATAGATGTGCCATCTCTTCTTTGTAGATTTTTTATGTCTGTGATTGCCACGGTGAATGTAAGTTTTAGATACTGAAACAACATATTTCATGATACCTCTATGATACTTCAGAGTAATAAGACCAGATTATGACTATGCAATTCCTCTATTTGGCAATCTTAGCTCTCTAAATCTTGGTAAATCCTTTACATTGTTGTTTTTAGAATACTCGTAGATTGCACTAAGTAAATCATCTAATGGTTCTATTGCATTGTTGAGTAGTTTTGCAAATTCAGGAGGCATAGTTTTTGACATTACTTGCAAAGAATAATTCATCAATTGTAATGCAAATGCTCTACTTGATTCATTTTCTTCCTTTGTTTGTTTGTTGAATTTTGTAACTCCAATGTCTAAAACACTTTCAATGAAATTTTTAAATTCGTCACTGTGAAGAATTTTCATCCTATATCGTGGCTTCATTTGAACCATGAAAAATTCTAATAATTTCAAATCCTGTCGGGCATGAACAACACCATTATTGTAATGTCTGTCTGGTTTGCTATTTTCTGGAAAATACGATGAATCATTGATGATTCCCAAGTCAAGTTTGGAGACACGCTTACGAATCAAATATGTCGATTCTAAACGCTCCATCAAATCTTTTCCCTTTTGTTTATGTCGATTTACCAACGTTATGACTATACTTTTCGGCATTATTTAAGAACAACTAATATCCATTATTTATGGAGTCAAAAATAAAATCCAAAACAAGACCAGAAGAGTCAATCGAAACCGATTTTGGTCAAAGGCAAGTATCCCACCAGAATTTTTCAAGAATCGTGGCACTGCCTAAAATTGCTCTGCAAAACTGCGGAATCACATCACAGGTATCTGTGAAACTAGTTTTGCAAAACGGGGAGAAATTTCTCAAAATTACTCCGGCTAAAACAAAAGGAGGTGAGAAAACTGAGTGAAACATTTCCACCTTTTTTGAAATGGGGCAACTACAAATCTGAAGATCCAGAAAATCCAGACATCATAGAACTCAAGGTAGCAGAGACTGAAACCTTTGAGACTGAATTCTCAATCAATGTCATGGCATTGATCAAAGAGAAAAAGACATGGGTTGAATGCAACATCCCTCTGAAAAGCCACGAGTCAAAGAACGCATCATTGCTAAACCAGTGGAGCAGACTTTCAAAAGACATCAAGAAAGGAGCACGACTACATCTAAAGACGTGGCTTGGAACATCAAAAAATTCAAGAAAAATAAGGAGATACAGTCTAGAGAAAATCTAGACTTTCTCCTTTTTTGACAATAGTGATGTATTATGACAGAAGACAAAGATAAACTTTTGAAACAGTTAGATGCACTAAAGATATTTCCCAACAGCAAACTAGTAAGAGAATTAAAAAATCAGATTAAAAATAAATTAAAAAAATTAGATTATACAAAACCAGAAAAGCCAAAACCACATCCAAACCTTTCTAGATCAAACAAACTCAAAAGATATCACAATTACATTAGACAGATTAGAAACAACTTTCCAAATGTAACATACAACCAGATTAGAAAGCAGTTTGCTAAAAGAAAGCGTGGTGATGACGTCTCAATTCCTGATGCAGTATGGCAAAATCCGTCCCCGTAACAGACTGTATGAACCTGAAAAGGGTTTTTACAAAAAAGCCTCAGAATAGAGACCCTGCAAAGTCACACAAAAGACCCGTCTACACAATAGACACTGAGACATACAATGGCAACATCTTTCTGATAGCAGATTCTGACGGTCGATATCTGGATGAAATTACGCCTGAATCGTGCCTAGAATGGCTGTTTTGCAGAAAATATGAGGGGTCTTGGTGCTTTTGCTACAATTTGGGATATGATGCAGAAGTCATTTTGAAATTGTTAGGATCGGAACTGTTCAAGTACAGAGATACAGGCAAACTGAAATTCTCATTTAAGAAATTCAAGATAGAATATCATCCAAACAAGTGTCTAAAGATTTCAAAGGGTCACCACTCTGTGATTTTTTATGACATTGCACAGTTTTACCATGCTAGTCTAACAGATGCATACCAAAACAACATAAAGAAACTACCAAAGAAATATCTGGAAATAAAATCAAAGAGAAGCCAGTTTTCAATTACATACTACAAGAGAAACACAAAACAAGTTAGAGACTATTGCATACAGGACTGCAAGCTAACAAAGGAACTTACCATACACTGGATTAAGTTATTTTACAAGGCATTTGGATTCTATCCTGCAAGGTGGGTCTCATCAGGATATCTGGCAGAAAAGGTCTTGATCAACAACGGAATCAATTTTCCAAAGTTTGATGATACGCCATATGAGGTTCAAGAAATGGCATGGAAGACATACTATGGAGGAAGATTTGAGATTACTAAACGTGGATACATTGGAACTGCATACAAGTATGATATCAATTCAGCATACCCATATTCAATGACAAAGATTCCTGACTTGACAAAAGGAAAGTGGATTAAAAGAAAATCCATTCATAAAAATGCGTTACTCGGATTCTTTAGAATAATTACAGACATTCCAGACTGCAAGTACATCCCACCGTTTCCGTTTAGAACAAATGGTTTGATAATATTTCCTAGTGGAAAGTTTGAGACATTTGTTACACTAGATGAACTGAAAGCAACTGATACGAAATATTACAAAATTATTGACTCGTTTCAGTTTGTTCCAAATGACAAAGTCATCTATCCATTCAAAGAGTTTGTTGAATCCATGTATGAAAAAAGAATGAAACTCAAAAATGAAGGTAATCCGTTGCAGTTACCAATCAAGATAATTCTGAATTCAATCTATGGCAAGACAGGTCAGAAGGTTAATCGAATTATGGGGAATATGTTTAATCCAGTGATTTTTGCCTCAATTACTGGGTATACTCGTGCATGTATGTACAGATTTGTCATGGAAAACGGCATTGAGGATAAGGTGGTCTTTTTTGCAACAGATTCCGTATGCACTACAAAGGAATTAGACATTGATTCTGAGAAACTAGGCGAATTTTCACTAGAAGAGTCTGCGGATGATGTCTTTGTCTTGCAGAATGGATTCTATCGGTTCAATAAGAAATGGAAGCAGAGGGGAATTGGAAAATTAGGAAGCAAGGAAATAGAGCATCTAGAGACTTTTGAGAAAAATGGGAAATTGTACTATAAATTCAAGGTTTTGAGAAATTCCCGATTAAGATCATCCATTTTACAGGATTGCATATCCAATATTGGAAAGATTAGAGAGTATGTCAGGGAAGTGAATTTGAATGCAGATAGAAAGAGAATGTGGTTAGAAATAATTAGTTCAATAAATGAAAAGAAGATGTGTAAATCAATTTCAATATCATTAAATTATTTACAAACTGAACAAATTTGAATATAAAATTTCAAACAAAAAGTTTTACAATTAACTGCCATTGAACTTGTCCAAATTTGTAATGACAAAATACACAATAATTCCTCCTATTATACTAGCTACAGTCCCAATTACGATAGATGTTAAGTGAGTTTTTACGATGGATGTAGGATGTACAACTTTTGGTTCTTGATTTGGTAAAGACTTTTGTTTGGTTTGATTAGTTTGAAATGACTTCTCTTTATCATCTGATTTTATCATAGTGGCATCAAAAGATTCATCATCAAATGTTTCAATCAACCTCAAGAATTTATTAGAAATTCCTTCACACCATATTTGATCCCCTCCGTCGGACATTAATGTAATCTGTCCTTTAGGGATCATGATTTTTAGCATATTTGTAAGTACTGTGCCATATTCTAAATAAATAGAAAAACCTCGTTTTTCATCATATAAATGGAAATTAATTTTTGTATTCTCTTTTAAAATACGTCCTTTCAATACTTCATCTATTTTTGAATCCGAGTGGCTTTCATAGTTGTCATCAAATTCAAATCTCACATAAGGATAATGCTCAAATTCATTTTTTGCCATGTTCTTGATCTCATCTTCTAGAGTTCTTCCTATTTTCAGTAATAATGGGATGGAAATTTTTCTTACAGTCTCTTTTCTAATTTTGAATGTTTTCACAAAAATTCTCACAGTGTGTATTCTATAAACATATTTCAAAAATCATAATTCACGTAATTATCTAGTCATAACGAAAAACAGCAGTGAGTTAAGCACGAAATGGGGGGAAATTCGTTAACACTTGGTGGTTCTGGTGCTAATCCTTTTCTCTTTCTAATATCAGCTACAGCTGCGGCTAACATAGATTTTGGAACTTCAGTCCATGCCTTAAATGATGTATTCCAGGTTGCACGACCTGCAGTTTGACCTCTCATTGCTTCAGATAAAGTAAATGTTTCAGAAGCTGGAATTTCACCAACAACAATACTTGATGCACCCTTTTGTGACATGTCAAGTACTTTACCACGTTTACCAGAAAGAATGGTTGCAACGTTTCCAACCAAATCAGTTGGGACACGAACTTCGATTGCCAGTGTTGGTTCCAATACTGCAGTACCGGCAGTAAGTAATGCACCCATACATGCACGTCTTGATGCAGGTCCCAATTGAGACAAACCTCTGTGTGCAGTATCTTCGTGAGGTACAAAGTGAGTAAAGATGAATTTACAATCCCTCATCTGTTCTTTACACAAAGGACCTTCTTTCATAACTTCTTCAAATCCAGAATTAATAGAATCAGTAGATTCTTGAACAAACTGCACACCTTTTGTACCATTAATCAAAACATTACCACGGGAATCAAATTTCATCACTCTCTTGATTGTGTCAGTATCCCAACCAGCGCCTTTGAGTAAATCTGCAACAACTTTTTTGTCTTTGATATCACTGATTTCTCCAGTTCTTAGCATGTGTGCGATTTCTGGTTCGAGTGGCTCTACTTTCATGAAAATTTTGTTATGTCTGTTTGGAGACTTTGCCATGATTGGCTCACAGGCACCCTTTACAGTTTCTCTATAGTTAATCAAAGGCTCAGATGTAACAATTTCACATTTTGCATCTTGGATTCTATGTGTTGCGACATCAAGGTGTAATACACCCATTCCTGCGACAATAGTCTCACCAGATTCCTCATCGATTTTTACAATTAGATTTGGATCTTCAATAGTTAGCTGTTTTAAAATTTCAACAAGTTTAGGCAAATCTTTAGGATGTTTTGGCTCTATTGCAATTTGAACGACAGGTTCTGAAACATATTTGACTCCTTCAAACATAGGAATGTCTTTAATTGAGGATAGAGTGTTTCCTGCTCTACATTCAGTTAATCCCAATAACGCGGGAATATTTCCTGCACCTAGTTCACCAACTTGCTCTCTTTGGTTTCCCATAAAGAAGTTGACAGATTGAACACGACCTTCTCTTTTCTCATCTATAATGTGTAAAGTTTGACCATCTTTGATGGTACCAGAAAATAATCTTCCAATTGCAACAGGACCTGCTGCAGGATCTAAAACCATGTTTACAACCATCATAATTGTTGGACCATCATCTGATCCTGCAAGCAAAGCTTTGCCAACATCAGAATCTAAATCACCTTTCCAAATTTGTGGAATTCTATACTTGATTGCATCATGTGGGGCTGGATGATGTTTTACAACCATTCCAAGTACTGCATCAGCTAGTGGTGCTTTCTCTATAAGAGCTTCAAGTTTTTCATCATTATATGCATCAATTACATCTTTGAATGTGATACCTCTCTCTTTCATTAAATCAGTATTAATTGCCCATCTGTCTTTGGCCGAACCAAATGTTACACTTGCATCTTGAATGGAAACTTTCCATTTTTCTTTGTATTCTGGTTCTGCATATGTGTCAACTAGTGTATTGAAATTTGAAACTACTTCTGCCAATTGGGCTTGCATTTTTTCTGGGGTTAATCTTAGTTCTTTGATAAGTCGGTCTACTTTATTGATAAACAAAACAGGTTTTACTCTTTCTTCAAGGGCCATTCTAGTTACAGTTTCAGTTTGTGTCATGATACCTTCAACTGCATCACAAACAACTACTGCACCATCAATTGCTCTAAGACTACGAATTACCCTACCACTAAAATCTACGTGGCCAGGTGTGTCAATCATATTAATTACATATTCTTGACCTTTTTGGGCAAATAGCAATGTAACATTTGCCTGGTAAATTGTAATTCCTCTTTCTTGCTCTTCTTTATCAAAGTCCATAGCAAGTGCTTTTCCAGCAGCTGAGGGGGCAATAATTCCAGAGTTTGCCAAAAGGCTGTCACTCATCG